>CAZNTU010000073.1:0-3784 GCA_964575975.1 uncultured Desulfobacteraceae bacterium | reverse complement strand
TACCAGATTCCGGCGCTGCTTCGCGACGGCCTTACCATCGTGGTGTCCCCCCTCATATCGCTGATGAAGGACCAGGTGGACCAGCTGAGGCAGGTGGGCGCGCCCGTCGCGATTCTGAACTCGTCCCTGACCCCGGACGTCTACCGCGCAAACGTCGAAAGAATACGAAGGGGCGAGGCCCGTCTTCTCTACTCGGCCCCGGAGTCCCTCGTGAAACCGAACCTTCTCGAGTTCCTGAAAACCCTTCGCATCGATTGTTTCGCCATAGACGAAGCCCATTGCATTTCGTTCTGGGGGCACGATTTCCGGCCGGAATACCGGCGTTTGAACGAAGTCCGGGGCTTTTTTCCCGACGCGGTCTGCGCGGCGTTCACGGCGACGGCGACTCCCCGTGTGCGGGAGGACATCAAGGAAAGCCTCGGTTTTTCGAACGCCAGAGAGTTCGTCGCCAGTTTCGATCGCGAAAACTTGTTCTTGGAGGTCCGTCCCAAGGAAAACCCGTGGGGACAGGTGCTCGATTTCATCGGAAAATTCCCCGACGAGTCCGGGATCGTGTACTGCTTCACGCGAAAACAGGTGGACGCCCTGCACGGGTGGCTGGAGGAGGAGGGGATCTCGGCTCTTCCCTATCACGCCGGTTTGACTGACGCGGAGCGGGCAGGAAACCAGGAGCGGTTCATACGGGACGACGTCCGGATCGTGGTCGCGACTATCGCGTTCGGCATGGGCATCGACAAGCCGAACATCCGGTTCGTGATTCACTTCGACCTTCCCAAGACCCTCGAGCACTATTACCAGGAAATCGGCCGCGCCGGCCGCGACGGACTTCCGGCTCGCTGCCTCTTGCTATTGGGCTACGGCGACATTCGGAAGGTCCGCCATTTCATCGAAAAGGGACTAGACCCGGGCGAAAGGCGGGTCGCCCTTGCCCACCTGCAGGCCCTGCTGAAATACGCGCAGACCGAGGAGTGCCGCAGACGGCCGCTTCTTGCCTATTTCGGCCAGAAGTACGAACTCGAGAATTGCGGCATGTGCGACAACTGCGTCGCGGACCGAAAGGATTTGGAGGACATCACCATACCGGCCCAGAAGTTCTTGTCCTGCGTCCTGCGCACGGGCCAGCTGTTCGGCGCCAACCACGTCATCGACGTGCTGAGGGGCTCCAAGGCTCAAAAGGTATTGAAGTTCGGCCACGACAAGCTCTCCACGTACAACATCGGGACGGACATTTCCAAGGGCCAGTGGCTTCGGCTTTCCCGGAGTTTCCTGGACAAGGGGTTCATGGTCCAGGATACGCAATACGGAAGCATCAAGGTTACCGAAAAAGGGTGGGCCGTGCTTCGGGGAAAGGAGAAAGTCTGGGGATACTTGGTGAAGGAAGTGCCGGAATCCGGGGCGCGGAACGACGCCGAAGAAAAAGGGGATTTCGACGACGCGTTGTTCCAGTTGCTCAGAAAATTGCGCAAATTCCTAGCCGACGAGGCGCAGGTGCCCCCTTACGTCGTTTTTCCAGACAAAACCCTGATAGAGATGGCCACTTCTTTTCCGCAAAGTATGGAAAGCCTCGAAAAAATCCACGGGGTCGGAAAGATGAAACTGGAAAACTACGGCCCCGTTTTCTTGGACGAAATCAAAGCGTATTGCCGCGAGCGGGGCATCGAGGAGGTCGCGGTCTCGAGGACGGTCTCCACGAAACAAACGGTTCCGTCGCCCGTAAAGAAAAGGTACGTCGAGGTAGGCGAGGCGTTCGCCTCCGGAAAATCGGTGGAATGGCTTGCGGATTTTTACAAGGTCAAGGAATCCACCGTTCTGAGCAATCTTTACGATTATTTAAAGGACGGGCATCGGCTTCCTCCGGAAGGTTTCCGGAATTTGGCCGCCGTTTCCGAGGAGCAAGAAAGGGAGGCGCTGGATGTTTTCGAAGAGCTTGGCGCATACAGGCTCAAGCCCGTTTTCGAAGCGTTAAGGGAACGCGTATCGTACGAGGACCTTCACCGGCTGAGGCTTTATTATCTAAGCCTTCGAGGCTCCGAGACTCTTGAAGACTCATTGGACCAGAAAATCGCGGCGGCTCCGGCCGGAAAAATCGTCTGTCTCGCCAATTCCAGAAAATACAGCGGATGCTGCGTCGCGGGAAAAGAGCTGATCGAAAACAGGATTGGAAAATGGGTAAGGCCGGTGAGCGATCGGGAAACGGGGGAACTGACGGTGAAATGCACGATGGTCGAAGGCGGGAGAACGCCAAGGCCTTTAGACATTTTGGAGATACCGTTGAAAAGCCCGGACCCGAAGGATTACCAGACCGAAAACTATTCGATTTCGGACGAGGCGTGGAAAAGGACGGGCGGGTTTCCCATGTCCGGATTGGAAAGGTTGATCGACGGGCCGGAAGGTCTATGGATCGACGGATACCACAGTTGGTCGGGGAAGAACGACCGCGTCCCGGTCGATATGGCCAAGGAAAAAATCGACGGATCGCTTTACTTGATCAGGCCGGAAAACTTGACCGTGGTGGTTTGCGAAGACGCGAGGCTTCTTAAAAAGGTCAGAGTCGAATTCAGCTACAAAGGGGAAACGTATTGCCTGTACTCTACGGACCCGGAGATGGAAGGCTATTTCCTGGAGCAGCCGCTGGGGGACTACCCGGCGCAAAACGACGACGTGTACGTGACCGTCAGCCTTGGCGAACCCTTTCACGGTTATTGCTATAAACTGGCGGCGGCCGTCATTAACTTGGAGATTTAGATCGTTCGAAACGCCATGAAGGATTTGTTTACCATAGGACACTCGACGCATTCCGAGGAAATTTTCACGGGGCTGTTGAACAAGCACGGCGTGTCCGCCGTGGCCGACGTGCGTTCGAGTCCCTTCAGCAAATTCAATCCCCAATATAACAAGGAAAACATTCAAAAGACCCTGAAAGGGGACGGCATCGCGTACGTGTTTTTGGGAAGGGAGCTGGGGCCCAGGAGCGACGACCGTTCCTGCTATGTAAACGGGCGGGCAAGCTACGAAAGGCTGGCGAAGACCGACGTTTTCAAGCAGGGGATAAAGCGGTTGGAAAAGGGACTGGAAACCCATCGGATCGCCCTGATGTGCGCCGAGAAGGACCCGATCGCCTGCCACAGGATGATTCTCGTGTGCCGCAACATCAGGGACATGGGATGGAATATCGCGCACATCTTGGAGGATGGCGGGTTGGAATCGCTGGCGGATTCGGAGAAGAGGCTCATGGACCATTTGAAGATCCCGGCGCTTCAGCTTTTCGAGACTCCGGAAGAGTTGATCGCGAAGGCTTACAGGATTCAGGGCGAGAAGATCGCCTATCGACCCGAAAAAGGGGAAGACGAGGAAGAGAACGAATAGTGAAAACGATAAAGGTGTTTACGATAGGGTACACCCAGAAGTCCGCGGAAAAGTTCTTCAAGCTTTTGCAGAGCGCGGGCGTAAAACGGGTGGTGGATATTCGGATAAGCAATTCGTCCCAGTTGGCGGGGTTCGCGAAAAAAGACGACTTGAAATTTTTCCTGCAAAGAGTCGCGGACATCGAGTATGTTCACATGATCGATCTTGCCCCGACCAAGGAGATCCTGGACGATTACAAGAAGAAGAAAATCAAGTGGGAAGATTACGAAAGGCGGTTCCGGGAACTATTGGAAAAAAGAGGGGCCGTGGAGAAACTGGCCCCCGAATTTTTCGACCGGGCGTGCCTGTTGTGCGGGGAGCCCGCTGCGGAGCAATGCCATCGGAGACTTGTGGCCGAATATATGAAAAGGCTTTGGAG
>CAZNTU010000072.1:22413-25175 GCA_964575975.1 uncultured Desulfobacteraceae bacterium | reverse complement strand
CCATTCGTTCCTCCTTCTCGATTTTTTCGATTTCCCGCCACAGCCCGGTTTCCAAATCCCGGGGCATCGACATGACCCAGTCGATGAACTCGAACAGCAGGATCACGTCCTGTTTTTGGTAGCCCTTCCTGTAGAGCCTTTTCACCAGGCAGAGCTTCCAGCGGTACCGGTTCGGGCCGTCTCCCGTCGTTTCCGCGGCCTTCAAATGCGCCATGACCACGGAGGCGAACGGATTGTCCGACTCCTCCAGCTCGTCCCAGCGCTCCCTGTAGTCGAGGAGCTTGACGGTCGGGAACCACAGGCCGGCCTTGCATCCCCAAAGTTCGTAGCTGAAATGGTCGGGTCTCCACGAGGGGTTGTCGTCGGCCAGGACGGCCAGGCTGATCACTTTCCGGTCGAAACGGTCGAAGCCCCTGTAGTTGTAGACGTACATGCGTTTCGGGAAAGTGCTCTGCTCCTGCCCTTGGATTTCGACGTGCGTCAGCAGCCACTGGTCCGCTCCGTCCAGGCGATGGATTTCGGCGAGCGCGTCGGCGAATCTTCGTCCCAGTTCGGAGTCCTTGGCGATTTGCCGAAGCTCCTTGTCTAAGAACCGGTATCCCTTCGACCAGTCGATCTCCTTCGCCATTTCCGGAAAGAAGAAGCCGATGAAATCCCGGAAATACGCTTCCAGGATTTTTTTCCAGGGAGTGTCGTAATCCTGTTTTCCCGTGTCGTTTTCCGCGTTCGGGGTCTTTTCGATCATGAGAGTTCGCCTCCGCCAAGATGGGAATTTCAATCCGCGCCCGTGCGCCTTTCTATACGCCCCGTGCCATGCCTTATTCTAACCCTCGTTCCGGCCCCGTGTCAAAAGAAAGTCTTCGGTACGGGATTATCGCCTCGTACCCAGCAAGTCTTTCAGAAAGCTTTCCGGGTCGTCCGCCCTGACGAGGCTTTCCCCGATCAGAAAACCGCGAATGCCGAATTCCAGGTTTTTCTCGATGTCCTCGCGGTTCCGTATGCCGCTTGCCGCTACCGCGACCTGGTCCGGCCGGAGCATCGACGCCAAGCGCATGGCGATGTTCAAATCGGTCTCGAACGTTTGCAGATTCCGGTTGTTGATCCCGACAAGGTCTGCCCCCGCATTGACGGCCGATTCGGCGTCGGTTTCGGAATGAATCTCCACCAGGACGTCCAGGTCGAGATGCTTGGCCAAGGAGGTCAACTCTTTCAAGCGGGATTCGGAAAGACAGCGGGCGATCAGCAGGACCGCGTCGGCCCCCATGGCGGCGGCCTCGTAAAGTTGGTATTCCGAAATCAGAAAATCCTTGCGGAGCGCCGGAAGGGAAGTCGCCGCCCTTGCCGCGCGCAAATCCTCGAACGATCCCTTGAAAAACGCGCTGTCGGTCAAAACCGACAGCGCGGCCGCGCCTCCTTTTTCATATGCCCGGGCCAGACCGGCCGGATCAAGATCGATCCGGATGGGTCCCTTCGAGGGCGACGCGCGCTTGATCTCGGCAATGATGTTAATGCCCGGCCGTTTCAGGTTTTCGAGAAACGGCCTGCGGTCTTTCCGCTTTTCCGCCAAATCGCGCAGTTCCTTTTTCGGAACCCGCTTTTCGGCCTCCTTTATTTCCTCTTTTTTATGCTCGATGATCCTCGAGAGAAAATCCGTTCCCATTTTTTCTTCCCGTTGTGCCTTTTTTTATCCGTTTTCGACCGTGAAGCGTACGAGTTGTTCCAGCTTGGCCTTGGCGGCTCCGTCGTCGATGCTTTTCTTTGCGATTTCGATTCCCTCCGCGATGTCGATGGCCTTGCCTGCGGCCGTCAAAGCCGCAGCGGCGTTGATCAGAATCACGTTTCGACGCGCTCCCTTTTCGCCGTTCAGAATCGCCTGGGTGATTTTCGCGTTCTCTGCCGGAGTTCCGCCCTTTAGTTCCTCGAGGTCGGCCAAGTCGCCGAAATATTGTTCGGGATGAATGTCGTAGGTCTGGATAAGATCGTCCTTCAATTCGGAAACCCTCGTGGGGCCGCACACCGATATTTCGTCCAGTCCCTCGTGGCCATGCACGACGAAAGCCCGACGGGACTTGAGAAGCTTCAGGGCGCGGGCGAACATTTCGGTCAGCTCGGGCGCATAGACTCCGAGCAGCTGGCAGTTGGCCCCGGCGGGGTTCGTCAAAGGACCCAGCATGTTGAAGATGCTTCGAATCCCCACTTCCTTCCGGGCCTGGGCCGCATGTTTCATGGCCCCGTGGTACAAGGGCGCGAACAGAAACCCTATGCCAATCTCCTCAACGGCTTCCTCCACTATTTCCGGCGCGACATCTATCTTTACGCCCAACGCCTCCAAAAGATCGGCGCTTCCCGATTGGCTCGAAACGGACCTGTTTCCGTGCTTGGCCACGGTAACTCCGGCCCCGGCGACCACGAACGCGGTCGTCGTGGAGATGTTGAAAGTGTTGGCCGCGTCGCCCCCGGTACCGCAGGTGTCCACGACCACGGGCGCGGAACACTGAATCCGAATGGCCTTCCTGCGCATGGCCCTGGCCGCGCCCGCAAGCTCCTCGAACGTCTCCTTCTTCGTGGCCAACGCCCCCATCATCGCCCCGATCTGCGCGTTGGTGACGGTCCCGGAAAAAATCTCCGCGATCATCGCGCTCATTTCATCCTCGCTCAAGTCCTTGCCGCTTACGATTTTGTTCAAATTTTCGCGAAACATTTTTATGTCCTCCATAATCTTTATTGAAAGGTGAAAGGTGGAAGCTCAAAGCTCGAAGGTG
>CAZNTU010000072.1:0-22313 GCA_964575975.1 uncultured Desulfobacteraceae bacterium | reverse complement strand
TCCTCCACCTTGTTGACGAAATTCCTCAGAATCCGCTTCCCCACCGGAGTCATGATGGATTCCGGGTGGAATTGGATGCCCTCCGTCTGGTGGCTCTTATGCCGAAGCCCCATGATTTCGCCGTCTTCGGATTCGGCCGTGATTTCGAGGCAATCGGGGAGGCTTTCCCTTTCTACTGCCAGGGAATGGTAGCGCATGGCCTGGAACGGCTTGTTGATTCCCTCGAATATGCCTTTTCCGTCGGATGTGACCGTCGAGGTCTTTCCATGCATGAGCCGCTTGGCGGAAACCACTTTTCCCCCGAACGCGTACCCGATGGACTGGTGGCCGAGGCAGACTCCCAGGATCGGTATTTTTCCGGAGCAGCGCTTGATCAGGGAAACAGAGATTCCGGCCGTCTCGGGTCTTCCGGGGCCCGGAGAAATCACGATTCCTCCGACATCCCAGTTTTCAATGTTCTCTGTCTTGACGGCGTCGTTTCTGACCACTTTCATATCCGCGCCTATTTGGCCCAGATGTTGAACGAGGTTGTAGGTAAAGGAATCGTAGTTGTCGATCATCAGAATCATTTCGTTTCTCCTTGCGATGAATAGCTTCGATGGACGAGTTCCAGTGCTTTCTGGATGGCCATGGCCTTGTTGACAGTTTCCATGCGCTCGCGCTCGGGGTCGGAATCGGCGACGATCCCGGCGCCCGCGCGCACGGTCAGCCGTCCGTTTTCGACGCATGCCGTACGAATCGTGATGGCCATGTCGAGGTTTCCGCTGAAGGAAACGTAGCCGACCGCGCCGCCGTAGGGCCCTCGCGGGGTGGATTCCATCTCGTCGATGATCTCCATGGCCCTGATTTTCGGCGCTCCGGAAAGCGTGCCCGCCGGAAAGGTCGCCGCCAGAAGATCCCAGGCGTCGAATTCGGGCTTTAGATCGCAACAAATATTGGAGACGAGATGCATAACGTGGGAATAGCGTTCGACTACCATCAGATCCGTGACTTGCACCGAGCCGATTTCGGCGATCCTTCCCAGGTCGTTTCTGCCGAGATCCACGAGCATCAAGTGCTCGGCCCGTTCCTTTTCGTCCTTCAAAAGCTCGTCCGCCAAGGCCCGGTCCTCCTGCTCGCTTTTCCCCCTGGGGCGGGTGCCTGCGATGGGTCGAAGAGTCGCGATCCTGTTTTCGAGCCGCACCATGGTTTCCGGGGACGACCCCACCAGCGCGATATTGTCCATCCGCATATAGTAAAGGTAGGGCGACGGGTTCACGAAGCGTTGCGCCCGGTACAGATCCCACAGGTCGGGGGAAGCTTCGCACGCGAACGGCTGGGACAGGACTGCCTGGATGATGTCCCCCGCGACGATGTAATCCTTGGCTTTTTCGACCGTGCGCCGGAAGTTCTCCGGAGTCTCGAGCGGTTTCAGTTCGAAAGACGCAGCCGCTTCCCGTTTTCCCTTTACCGGCAGAGGTTTGGCCATGGCCTCCAGCATTTTCCCTATTCTTTCCTCCGCCGAGCGGTATTGCGTCTCGGCGTCCTTGGCGTTTTCCGGAAAAGTCACCACGACGGCCGCTATCGTATGGCGGATATTGTCGAAAACGATCAGTTCGTCGGGTACGATGAAGTTCGCCAGGGGCTTTTCGGCAGGCCATTTGTGGGGAATGCGCTCGAAAAACGAGACCGTTTCGTATGTGAGATACCCCACGAGGCCGCCCCAGAATCTGGGCAGTCCCGGAAGCTGCGCCGGCCGATAGCCAGACATGAATTGCCTTAACACTTTCAGAGGCTCGCCTCCGTGATCGATTCGCCTCTTTTCTCCATTTTCCTCGATTTCGACCGCGTCCGAATACACCCGGACCCTTGCGCGCGCGGAAAAGCCCAAAAAACTGTAGCGTCCCCATCTCTCGCCGCCCTCGACGCTTTCGAAGAGAAACGCCGGACCGTCGCCGTTTCCGACTTTCCTCAAAAGGCCGACCGGGGTTTCCGTGTCCGCAAGAACCTCGACGCAAACAGGGATCGCGTTTTTATCCGCAGCCAGTTCGATGTACTGCTCCTTGGTGGGAAACTGTTGAATTCGCATGCCTGAAATCCTTTCGATGAAAACAAAAAAAGGCCGCGGAGGCGTCCCCGCAGCCTGGAATAAAAAAACCGCGGGTTTCAGGCTTCCGCGGTTGGTTTGTTCTTCGCTTTATGTCTCGAGATCGATCATGTCCCGTCGGCAAGCCCAAGTATGCAAGCCTGCCAGCGCCAGTTGGCGCCCAGCCGTTTTTCGGTTTCCATAATGTTTCGATCCCTCGACATTCTTTCCTCCCAGTGTTATCGTGGAGGAAATTTTTACCGGCGGGCATTCCTTTTGTCAAGCTTTTTTATTTGTTGGAGGAAATGGATATGGCAGAATCGGGATTTCCCAATTTCGAAACTTCCGCCTCGGGTGCGCGGAGAGCCCGTCTGGCGATGTTCGTTCCGCGCATGTTGAGGAAGCTTGCGTTTTGGATCGAAAACGGGTTGAACAAGAGGCCATTTTCCGGCGGGTTCGATCCCTTGGAGAAATCGGCGGCGAAAATTCTTGCGCGAAGAGGAGAGACTGTCGCGCTGGCGGAAAGCTGTACCGGAGGACTGCTGGCACACCGGCTCACGAACGTGCCCGGCAGTTCCGACTTTTTTCTTTTCTCCGCCGTAACATATTCGAACCAAGCCAAAATGGATATCCTTGGGGTATTGCCCGGTACTTTGAAAAAGTGCGGCGCGGTTCATGCCAATACGGCCGCGGAGATGGCAAAGGGGGCCAGGTTGGCCGGAAAGGCGACCTATGGCCTCTCGACCACGGGCATTGCGGGACCGTCGGGAGGGACCCCTGAAAAACCGGTCGGTACCGTGTGTATCGGTCTCTCGACACCGCAAAAGACCGTCGGAAGAAAATTTTTCCTCCCGTTTTTCGACAGGGAAACGAACAAGAATGCCTTTGCCGAAAAAGCTTTGGAGGTGCTTTTGGAGGAACTCGACAGACGCTGAGGCCGTTTTGCGCCTTGGTTTTAACATCGGCACTTTCGAGAGCGGCGCGTTTGACAAAAAATCGCACAGACCATCGAAATGGCTTGACCTGCGATCGGAAAAGAAATATAAAACAATGTTTTTTTATTGAGATCCACGCAAAGATACATAGGATACGAAAAGTCTTTATCGACGGAGGAAAAATGAGCAAGGGACAAGCATTCGACCCCAACGACGCCGCGACCATCCACGAGATGCTGTCGGGGTCGGGTTATTCCGACAAGGCCATCCAGTATTACCTGGAAAGGCCGTATATGGGCGAGATCAAGGATGCCGACCAAATCAGCGAGTTGACCGGGCATTGCGGGGACACGATGAAGGTGTTTCTGAAGCTTGACGAAAAAGGATTGATCGAGGATGCCCGATACCAGGTGTTGGGTTGTCCAGGCGCCATCGCCGCCGCGATGGCCGCAGTGGATCTCGTGAAGGGAAAATCTCTGGAGGTGGCCTTGGCATTGACGGATAGGGACGTGTTTCGCGAACTTCAGGATTTGCCCGATCAAAAGCAGCATTGCATACGCCTCGCCGTCAAAACTCTCCGTAAAGCAATCGAAGAGTATTCCGGAAACAATGGCGAAAAATAGACGAAAACGTTTTTCTCGCTTCAATAACGCCGGATCGGCGGCGACTGGTCGTTTCGATCCCGCCTGAAAACGAACCCATGTCGGTAAGCGAATACCAAGAAGAGCAGGCAGGGGCGCTTCAAATCGTCAGAGAATATCTTTCGGTCGCGAATCGAACGGAAAAGGAACGCCTATTGGCTATGGCGGAGGTGTATTACCAATTCCGGAGGCGAGTCCAAAGATATCTCTCGGACTTTTTCGGCGACGTTTGCCGCCAGAATTGTTATCAAAGCAACCTGAGCGCGTGCTGCTCCCGGGAGGGCATCATAACTTTTTTCGCGGACGTGGTTTTGAACGCGCTTGTATCCACCGAGGACGGTTTGGATCGGTTGAAGACGGTTCTGGCCGAAGAAAGGCCCGGGTGCAAATGCGTATATCTCGGCCCCCAAGGATGCCTTTGGAATTTGAAGCCCATCGTGTGTGAGATGTTTTTGTGCGATTCGGCGAAAATGCAGGTTTTCGAAAAGCGCCCGGAGGCCGTTTCCCAATGGGAGGCGTTGCGTCTCGAGGAAAAAAACTACAAGTGGCCGGACAGGCCCGTTCTATTCGACGAAGTCGAGAAAATCTTCATGAAGGCGGGATTTCGTTCGCCTCTGATGTACCTCAACAACAGCCCAGGTCTATTAAGCGTAAAAAAGCGGGCCGGGTTGCTTTGAATATTGAAAAGTCGAAAAAAACGCGAAAGAAATTTGCATAGTAAATCAAATTGTGTTAATGACGGAAACGGGCTGAGGAAGCAGCGAAATCTGGTCGCGCGCAAAATCGAGCGGCCTATGGAAGGACCCTTTTCGAAAGGTTCGTTGAGGAATATTGCGCGGAACAACCGGTTGGCCGGCCGACATCTTGACGAAAATTCGATCTTAATCGGGTATATGGAGCATGTCGCGTTTTAAGGCGGAGTCCGATGACCTATAAAATTTTGCTTTTACTTTCCTTGCTGCTTCTATCGGGCTTTTTCTCTTCGGCCGAAACGGCGCTGTTTTCGATCAGCCAAGTGAAAGCGAAGCATCTCGCCAAGGGGGGGCGAAAGACGGATCAGCTGATCAAGAAAATGAAGGACGACCCCCACCGGCTGCTGTCGACCATTCTAATCGGCAACAACCTTGTCAACGTGGGTTCTTCGGCGATGGCGACGTCGATAGCCATAGCCACGTTCGATTCCAACGCCGTGGGCATAGTCACCGGGGTCATGACATTGCTGATCCTCGTGTTCGGTGAAATTATCCCCAAGTCGATCGCGACGCAAAACAATCTCGCGATCGCCAGACTCGTGATCGTTCCAATTTACTGGCTTTCAATCCTGTTCTTCCCCCTCATTAAAATCCTCGACTTCATCCCCCTGTTGACCGGAAAGGCGAAAAATCGTCCGACGGTAACGGAGGAGGAATTGATCACGATCGTGGAAGTGGTCGAGGAGGAAGGTCAGATCAAGGAGGAAGAGAAGGAACTGATACGAAACATTTTCGAGTTCGACGACACCAGCACGTCCGAGATCATGACTCCCCGGTCGGACATGTTCGTGATCGAAGCAGACAAGAGGCTTCCCCTGAAGAACGTCATCAGGTCCGGATTCACCCGGATTCCCGTCATCGAGAACAATATCGACAATGTCATAGGGATATTGAACATAAAGGATTTTTTCATGCAGGTCGCGACCGGAAATAGAAAGCCCGATATCCGAAGCATTATGAGACGTCCCTATTTCATTCCGGAAAACAAGAAGCTGGATACCCTGCTTCACCAGTTCAAACAGAGAAAGGACCACATGGCCATTGTGGTCGACGAGCATGGAGGGGTGGCCGGACTTGTAACATTGGAGGACGTCCTCGAGGAGATAGTCGGCGAGATCAGCGACGAAACCGACAAGGTCGAGCCCCATATCGTCAAGGTGAAAAGCAACGAGTGGATCGTGCTTGGCAAATCCCATATCGACGAGGTCAACAAGAAGCTGCGAATGAACATTCCCGATTCGAAGGAATACGATACCTTTTCCGGCTACGTTTTGGATGAAATCGGCAGGATTCCCAAGGAGAAGGAGGAACTGGCCATCGGAAATTACAGCGTACACGTGAAAGAAATGGATGGAAACCGAATTAGGGAGTTCATCGTCAAAAAACTGAACTGAACCTGAACGGACCCAGGGTTTCGGGACGGCGGCAATAACTTGATCGAACTACCGGATCTACATCGACTTAACATTTGTACCACAACCAATTCAAAGGAGGTTGCCCATGAAAAGATCGACAAGATTTTTGATTGTTAGTTCAATCGTGCTTTTCGTACTTTCGGTTTGCGGTATGGCGGCTGCGGAGGAAACGGGAAAAATCAACATCAACACCGCGACTTTGGACGAACTGACCCAGCTCGAGAATATCGGACCACAAAAGGCCGAGAAAATAATCGAGCACCGGCAAACGACCCCTTTTGAAAAAATCGAGGACATTACATTGGTAAGCGGAATAGGGGAAAAGACCTTCGAGAAGATCAAAGACCGTATAACCGTCGGCGAAGGGGCCGAAAGGGTCGAGGCCGAGGCCGAGGCGCCCGAGGAGGCCAAAACCGAATAGCCGATAACCCAGCCGCCTGTCCCGACTTTTGCGAGGGGGGCGACGATAGACCCCTCGCAAATCGATACGATTCGAACACGGTTTCTTTCGAGTCCCGCAAACCGGGCTTGCATGACCGCCCCTTTCCGGCGCCTCTTGACACCCATCCTCCCACTTATATATACTCCGTCCGTTTTTCGAAGAATCTTTCTTTTGACAAGAATACGATGCCCGCTAACAATCTCGATTTAAAAAAGGTTATAAGAGAAAGCCTTGCGCTTTTAATTTTGGCTTCCGTTTCGGCTTTCTGCGCAAACTCGATTTCTCCCAACGGCATTCCGCTTTTCGGAGAGTGGGACTCGTCCAAGGGCGTAATAACGGCAAACCCCGACAGTGGAATCGTGAACCACGACCTGGAGATCCAATCCCCCGAGATCGCCAAAAAATATTTCGACGATGGCACGGCTGTTTTTTTGGACGCACGCTCCCCCGACGATTACAGGAAGGGCCATATTAAAGGCGCGATTTCGGTACCGGTCGGAGAATTCGACAGTGCGGTCTCGGAATTGAAAAGCAAATACCATTCGGACACCTTTTTCATTACCTATTGTTCCGGCAGATATTGCGAGGACAGCCACGTTTTGGCCCAGAAACTTTTCGAACAGGGATACTTCGAGGTAAGCGTGTTCATCGACGGATTACCTGCGTGGGAATCTATGGGATATCCGATTGAAGATAGCGATCGATAAAATTTGGCAAAACCCGTGGATGGAGTTGGTCGCCAGGATTTTTTTGGGGGTCGTTTTTCTCTACGCCTGTTTTTCTAAAATGATCCATCCGGCCCAGTTCGCCAAAATCGTCTTTGGATACGGACTGTTTCCGGATTTTTCGATCAATCTGATCGCGATCCTGGTTCCATGGATGGAATTCTTCGCGGCCATGTCTCTGATTCTGGGGATTTATCCGGCTGCCGGCGCGCTCGTCATCGACGGCATGCTGTTTTTGTACATGGTGGTCATCAGCGTCAATCTCGTTCGTGGACACGAGTTCGACTGCGGGTGTTTTTCTTTGGAGAAAGACCACGTCGTCCCCCCGGAGGAGTTGCTGATTCGGGATCTGCTTTTTTTCGCGGTGGGACTGTATATTTTGTTCTACAACAAGAAAAGAGCGTTTACCATCGTAGAAGAATGGAGCCGTAGGTAAGGCCCGCTCCGAAAGTGTCCAAAAGCACGAGGTCCCCTTGTTTTATCTTGCCCTCGCGAACGCCTTCGTCCAAGGCGGATGGCACGGTCGCGGCCGACGTGTTTCCGTAGCGGTCCACGTTTATCAGGACCTTTTCCATGGGAAAACCAAGGCGGTCGGCCACGGCTTCGATAATGCGAAGGTTCGCCTGGTGGGGCACGAACCAGTCGAGATCGGTCACTTCGAAACCGTTGGAATCCAAAGCTTTTTTGGCGAAACTGGTGAGAGTCCTGACGGCCACCTTGAATATTTCCTTGCCGCTCATTTTCATCTTGTGAAGGTTCTGGTAGTACCGACCGGGAGTGACTTCCAGGTTGGAGCCGCCTGCGGGAATGTAGAACAGGTTCCACAGATTTCCGTCGGACAGAAGATGGCTCGACAGGATGCGCCTTTCGGAATCGGAGGAGGTCCTTTCGACCACGGCCGCGCCCGCCCCGTCTCCGAAGAGAATGCACGAGGTCCTGTCCGTGAAGTTGAGAAAGGGGCTAAGAACTTCCGATCCGACCACAAGGGAGACTTTGACCTTCCCCGTCTTGATGTACTGCTCGGCAATGGAAAGGCCGTATATAAAACCCGAACAGGCCGCGTTGATGTCCACGGCGTATGCCTTGCGGGCGCCGATTTTATGCTGTATCCAACACGCGGTCGAAGGAATCAGGGTGTCGGGGGAGCAGGTGGCGCAGATGAGCTGCTCGATGTCCGACGGCTTTTTCCCGGCCATTTCCAAGGCCATGTTCGCTGCCTTTAGTCCTAACGAGGAATTCTGTTCGTTCGGATTTTCGATCTCCGAATACCTTCTTTCCCTGATTCCGGTGCGCGTGCTGATCCATTCGTCGCTCGTCTGCACGCCAAGCTCCGCCATTCTCGTCGCGAGCGCCTCGTTGGTTACGCTGTTTCCGGGAAAAGCCGAACCGGTCCCGGTGATCCTCGCTGCATACTCCATTTCTTGTTCCTGGTTTCCCCCTCGAAATAAAATTGCACGTGATTCCAATCGGATGCCTTATAAAAACGGGTGGATAATATACAAAAAGGGCGTCGCGTGTCAAACCGCCAATTTGAAGAGCCCGTAAAATATCGAGACGACCATTCCTAAATGTCCGTGTCCGAGTATTGCCGCCGGTTCCGAATTGTAGTAACCTGTCGGCGCGATGAAATCGAAGGGATCAAAATCGCGACTTGTCAACAATGCGGAGGGCTTCGTTTCCATGAAAAAAACGGCGGCAATATTGACCATGTTTCTTGCTTCCGCGTTTTTCGCGAGAGTGCCGGTTCTCGCAAAAACGGCCGGGGCGGGATCTTCCGTCGAAACTTACACCGTTCGGGTAAAAAACAGCATACCCCACGACCCTCGAAACTTCACCCAAGGACTCGTCTACCGCGAGGGGATGCTGTACGAAAGTACGGGCCTCGACGGGCATTCCACCTTGCAAAAGACCGACGCGAGAACAGGGGAGGTCCTGAAGACGGCGCATGTTCCGAATGTTTTCGCGGAAGGCT
Source organism: uncultured Desulfobacteraceae bacterium (assembly GCA_964575975.1). GTDB lineage: Bacteria > Desulfobacterota > Desulfobacteria > Desulfobacterales > SKZT01. The sequence continues at coordinate 13,366 of CAZNTU010000072.1, read as the reverse complement.
TGGCCGTATGGGAAAACCTTCTCGTGCAGCTCACCTGGAGAAACAGGATCGCCTACATATACCGCGTTTCCGACTTTTCGCCCGCGGGAACTTTCAAGTACGACACCGATGGATGGGGGTTGACCTCGGACGGAAAGTCTCTGATCATGAGCGACGGAAGCGACGTCGTTTATTTTCGAAATCCCATGTCCTTTTCGGTGGAACGGCAAATCCGGGTGACGCTCCACGGAAAGCCGGTTCGCCATATCAACGAACTGGAATATGTCGATGGAAGGATTTTCGCCAACGTATGGATGGAAAGTCATATCGTCCGGATCGACCCGGACGACGGCGACGTGGACGGCGTTATCGATGCGGGTGCGCTGTTCGAGTATCTCCCCCCTCTGGGGCGGGAGGCGGTTTTGAACGGCATAGCGTACAACGAAGAATCCAAAACGTTCTTTTTGACGGGAAAGAACTGGCCGTTGATTTTCGAGGTGGAATTTGTCTTCGAATCCGGGCGCGTCTTTCCATGAAACGCGTCAAATCCCGCGAAATTCGGCAAGGCGGGACAATATATATACACTTGACATCTACATTTAAAATCTATAGCTATAAGCAGTTCGTCATTCGATTTTAATATGCCAAGGAGCGCAAACCATGAAAGAAATCAATGCCCTCGATTTGAGAAACAACTTGGGAGCAATCCTCGACCGGCTTGCGGAATCTGGAGAGCCGGTAATCATCAGAAAGCAAAAAAAAATCCGAGCCGTATTGATAACGCCCGAGCAATTCGAAAAGCGCTTTCTGGACTGGCAGGCCGACCATGAAAAAGAACGGTTCCTTAAAACCGTCGGGCAATTGAGAAAAAAAAGACGCGGCTCTGTGGGGAGTCTGGAAACGTTGCGAAACTTGAGGGGCTATGAGGACGATTTGGATAGTTGACGCTTCTGTGGCACTGAAATGGTATATAGAGGAGGAATGTCACCCGAACGCGGACGCCGTCTTGGAAAGAATCCTCGACGAACCTGGTTTTTTTGCGGTTCCGGAACTGTTTTCCTTTGAAGTCTATGCCGTTCTTCAGCGTATTCATCCGCAGCCGCTGGAGACATATAAAAAAGGCCTGCTTCCTGTGCTTAATTCGGGAATATTGAGGTATCCCATGACGGAAGCCCTTGCGGAAAATGCGGATCGGTTTGTGAAGTCGGGGCTCACTGGATACGACGCGTGTTATGCCGCCTTGGCCAACGAAACAAAAGGAAAGTGGCTCACTTTTGATCGAAAGGCGCATCGAAAAATCCAAACGGAAAATCTGTCCGTGTTGCTGGATGTTTCCTTGCCCGAAGGTTGGTTTTAGATTCGTCTTATAATAACATGCGAAAAGGAGGGGAATATGAAGCGCGTATTGGGTGCGATAGTCGTTTTGTCGGGAATCGTGTCGGTTTTTTGGTTAACTGCGGCGGCGCAGGAGACTGTTAACGTCGAAACGATGCCGCCGGTGGTAGTTTCGTCGTTTCCCGTTTCGGGGGACATTGGAGTCGATGCTTCGATTCAAGAGATCCGAGTCACGTTCAGCAAGGAAATGACGACCGAGAAGATGTGGTCGTGGGTCATGGCCTCGAAGGAGAGTTTCCCCGAGTTGACCGGGGAGGTGCGCTATCTCGACGACAAGAGGACTTGCGTGGCGCCGGTGAAGCTTTTGCCGGGAAAAGACTACGCCGTCTGGTTCAATTCGGAGAAGTACGACGGTTTCAGGGACGCGGGCAATCGGCCGGCGGTACCGTATTTGTTGGTGTTTCGAACCAGGCAATAGAATCCGAGGACGCTGCGGACCGAATCCGGAGCCTGAAACCCTGAACATTAAACCTCTGAACACTGCCTCTACGAGCCCCGGGACGTCCCGGGCGACTTTTCCCTATGATCGACGTTTCCCGGCTTTTGCGAGGGGAAGAAGGGCAAGGAAGCCGGCCAGAGCTGCGACCAAGGCGCTGAATAGAAACAGGTATCGGGTTTCGCATCTTTCGTACAGGAAGCCGTTGACGAAGAAGCCGACGGTCAGGCCCAAGCCGTAGCCGACGGCGTTGTTCACCGCCTGTCCGAGGGTTTTCGAGTTTTTAGGCGAAAGCCTGTCCATGTATAGAACGCAGGCCATGTGGAACGCGCCGTAGGTGATGGCGTGCGCGGCCTGGGAGACAAGCAGGAGCGCGGGGGAAGTCGCCATAAACAGCACGAGCCATCTGGCTGCGGCGGTGGCGATGGAAAAAAGGATCACCTTTTCCAGACTGAACCTGGAAAAAATCGTTTCGGACTTCACCATCACGACAATTTCCGCGGAAACCGCCACGGCCCAGCAAATGCCAATGAAGGAGCTGTCGTACCCGAGTTTTTCCAAGTGTATGGAGAAAAATCCGTAGTACGCCCCGTGGCTTGCCAGCATGAGAAAGGCGCAGAACAAAAAAAGCGCGGACGACGCGGCCGGAAAGGATTTCGAATCCGACGGACGGACTCTGGCCCCCGAGGTTTTTACGGAGGGCATTTTAAGGGAAATCAGAGTCTGGAGGATCGTTCCGGCCAGGATGAGTGTTAAAATAATGCTTGCGGAATAGATTTCGATCAATTCCCCCGTCAGGGAAACCATCAGGATGAAGCTCAGGGAACCCCAAGCCCTTATTTTCCCGTAGCCTTGCCTTCGCGGTCCCAGCGTTTCCAAGGAAAATGCTTCCAGAAAAGAGACCAATGGAGCGTAGAAAATCCCGTACAAGAGGGTGACGAGGGCCATCCATTCGAAATCGACGGTGAAGAGATAGAACGTCCAGACGAAGGCGCACAGGGACGAGCACAAGACGAAAATCGGTTTCCGGGTTCCGTATCGGTCGGCGAGTCTTCCCCAAACCAGCGGAAAGACGATGACGGTTATGGATCGAATGGACGACAAGGTTCCGATTTGGAATCCGTCGAGCCCTATGCGATAACAGTAAAGGTTGAAATACGGCAAATAGAATCCCAATACGCCGAAGTAGAGAAAGTATTGTGCGGCGATGATGTTTCTGGCGGATATGGGGGGGAAGTTTTTCAGGTTTTTTCCTCGATTGTTTCGTTTGGCTTGCCGGTTTTTAACTGAAAAAAAATTGTACGGGTTTGCGTTTCGGGGGTCAAGGTTTGGTTTTGCGTTGTTTTCTTTACAAAACATCGCCATGATGTTAGATTTTTCCGAAACATCGGAGGATTTAGGAATTCGCAATTCTGGAAATTAGCCAAGAGGAGCCGCAAAAAGAGGAGCCGCGAAAAATGGTGGAATACGTCAAGATAAGATTCGGCAACGATTTCGACCGGACGGGGTCCAGGTTCGAGGATACCGTGGAGGACATGTTCCGTTCCATGGGGCCCATGTTCAGTTTGGGCGAACGTTCCTGGAAGCCGCAAATGGATATTTACGAAACCGAGGAGAAGATCATAATTCTCGTCGAGCTTGCGGGGGTCCGTAAGGACGATTTGGACATAGAAGTCAACAGCAAGGCGATCAAGATAGCGGGCGGCCGAGTAGTGAACCCGGGGGTGGAGGGATGCAAGTATCGCCTTGCGGAGATACAGTACGGCAGATTCGAGCGAATTGTGGTGCTTCCGTCTTACATAGACACGGAGAAGGTGGAGGCGTCCTTCAAGGACGGGTTCCTGACCATACGCCTGGCCAAGATGCCGGTCGAAAGAACGATGCGGATACCCGTTTCCGACGACTGAAAACGGAGTTTCGCGGCGTTGTCGCCGGTCGGCCGCCGCAGCCGGTCCGATCGAATATTCAATGAAGAAACGTGGAGGTTTGCATGGCTGACAATCAACTCCTCGAAGAGGGGATAAAAAAGGGAAAATCCACGGAGGCGCTGCCTATTTTGCCGCTTTTCGAGGCGGCCCTTTTTCCGAAAATGGTTTTGCCTCTGGTCGTTATGCAGGGAGAGTCCATACAGCTCATCGACGAAGCGATGAACAAGAACAGGATCATAGGGCTTTTGGTTTCCAAGGAGAAGGAAATGAAGCCCAACTATTCGAGGGAGGAACTGTACGACGTCGGAACCAGCGCGTTGATCCTGAAAATGGCGAAAACCGAGGACAACCGTGCGCAGTTGCTGGTCCAGGGGCTCAGCCGGTTCAAGGTCGAGGAAATCGTGGAGGAAGCCCCCTATCTGAAGGCGAGAGTCGAATTGATCCGGGAGCCGGAGGAGAATAAGAAAGACAAGGAGGCGGAGGCCCTCGTGAGCAATCTTTTGGGTCTCTTCGGAAGGATCGTCGAGCTTTCGCCCGGGCTTCAGCCGGAGTTGGTCGGGATGGCCCGGTCGATTCAGGAAGCCGGCACGCTGGCGGACATGGTCACCTCCACAATCGGTTCCACCATCGAAGAAAAACAAAAAGTCCTGGAAGTCGTAGATATCAAGGAGCGTTTGCAGGAAGTGACCCGCCTGGCCAACTATCAGCTCGAGATACTCGAACTGGGGAGCAAGATCCAGAACCAGGTCAAGGGGGACATGGACAAAAGGCAAAGGGAATACTATCTGAGGCAGCAGCTCAAGGCGATCAAGGACGAGTTGGGGGAGACGGAGGAGAGCACGGTCGAGGTGGACGAATACCGCGCCAAGATCGAGGCGAAGAATCTTCCGGAGGAAGCCCGGAAAGAGGCGGAGCGGGAGTTGGAACGTCTATCCAAGATGCATCCTTCGTCGGCCGAATACACTGTCGTTTCCACCTACCTGGACTGGATCACGGCGCTCCCTTGGCACGAGCAGACCGATGACAACCTGGACATCAGGAAGGCCGCCAAGATTCTGGACGAGGACCATTTCGGTCTCGAAAAGCCCAAGAAGAGAATATTGGAATATCTGGCGGTCAGAAAACTCAAGCCCGAGTCCAAGGGACCCATCCTGTGCCTGGCGGGGCCTCCGGGAACGGGCAAGACGTCTCTAGGGCATTCCATAGCCAGGGCGCTGGGGAGAAAGTTCGCGCGGATATCCCTTGGCGGCGTTCGGGACGAAGCCGAAATTCGAGGACACCGAAGGACCTACGTGGGGGCGCTTCCCGGGAGAATCATCCAGGCGTTGCGCCGGGCCGAATCCAAAAACCCCGTTTTCATGCTGGACGAGATCGACAAGGTGGGAAGCGATTTTCGCGGAGATCCTTCTTCTGCATTGCTGGAGGTGCTGGATCCGGAGCAGAACTTTTCGTTCCAGGACCACTATTTGGACGTTCCCTTCGACTTGTCCAACGTGATGTTCATCACCACCGCCAACGTTTTGGACACCATTCCCCCGGCTCTAAGGGACCGCATGGAAGTGCTGGAGCTTCTGGGCTACACCGAGGACGAAAAAATCGACATCGCCCAGAAGTATCTCATCCCGAGGCAGCGGGAGGCCCACGGTTTGAAAGCCTCCCAGATCAAGTTCACCAGAGGCGCCATCAAGAGAATCATTGGCAATTATACCCGAGAAGCCGGCTTGAGAAACCTGGAGAGGGAGATCGCAACCATATGCCGGGGCGTGGCGGCCAAGATCGCCATGGAGGAGACCAAGTCCATGGTGATCAAAATGGTGAACGTGGCGAAGTTCCTGGGACCGATCAAGCTCACGGCGGAGGTCAAGGCCAGGACTATGACGCCGGGCGTGGCGATGGGTCTTGCTTGGACCCCCACGGGGGGCGACCTTCTCTTCATCGAGGCGACCGCCATGAAAGGCAGAAAGGGCCTTACCCTCACGGGCCAGCTGGGCGACGTCATGAAGGAGTCGGCCACGGCCGCGCTAAGCTTCATCAGGGCCAACGCGGCGTCTCTGGGCATCGAGGAGGACTATTTCGAAAAGCACGACATCCATATACACGTGCCCCAAGGGGCCATTCCCAAGGACGGCCCGTCGGCGGGCGTCACCATGATGACCGCGCTCGCTTCTCTGCTGACTAACAAGGCCATCAAAAAGGACTTGGCCATGACAGGCGAGGTAACCTTGAGGGGCCAGGTTTTGCCGGTAGGGGGAATCAAGGAGAAGGTCCTGGCGGCCCATCGCGCCGGGATTAAAATCATAGTCCTGCCGAAATTCAACGCCAAGGACCTGGAGGATATCCCGAAAAAGGTCCAAAAGGAGATAGAGTTCCATTTCGTGGATAAAATGAGGGACGTTTTGAAAATCGCGATCGAGAAGTAACGCGGACGGTCTTGGTTCCGCCTTTCGGCCGATCCAGGACGCATTGAAAGAAACCCGAATTCGCGGATGAAATATCGAATATGAAAAGTTGGATTTTTTCTGTTTTTGCAATCATTGTCATTTTCGCGTCGGCATGCTCGAAAAGGCCGGTGGTTCCGCCGACTCCTCCGGCGCCGGAGGAAACGGTGGTTGCGTCGATCCCCAAGGAAAGACTGCCCAAGCCCTACCGGGTCGGGAAAGAGTGGTACCAGCCCTTGGCCTCCTCCAAGTCCTTCAAGGAGCGAGGCATAGCCTCCTGGTACGGGCAGGATTTCCACGGAAAGAGGACTTCCTCGGGGGAAATCTACGACATGTACGCCATGACTGCTGCGCACAAGCTTCTTCCGTTGGGCACGCACGTCAGGGTCACGAACCTGCAAAACTCTCGCGTGATAGAAGTGCGTGTAAACGACAGGGGGCCTTTCGTGCGGGGACGTGTGATCGACCTTTCGTACACGGCCGCCCAAAAACTCGGCATCGTCGGACCCGGAACGGCGCAGGTGGAAGTAGTCGCGCTCGGGACTCCCACCGTCAAAAAAGGCTTCGGAGAGGACAATTATGTCGCCTCCAACTATTTTTCCGGCAACTTCACGGTCCAAGTGGGCGCGTTCCAGAACCGCGAGAACGCCGTCATGTTGAGGGACAAGCTCGCGGCGCTCCATTCGGAGGCGCATATAGCGGTCCATAACGACGGCCGGCAAACTTTCTATCGCGTTCGGGTAGGGAGGTACGACAACTTGGATAATGTGATGGCCGCCGAGCAGAGCCTGATCGACCGTGGATATTCCGGGGCGTTCAGTGTGGCCGAGTAGGCTTTGGCCGTGCTTGGGCGTTTGGTTTGGGAATTTGGATGGAAGACCTTGAGAAAGGACTGGGAAAAACGGTTTTTCTGGACCGGGACGGTGTAATCAACTATGATTCCGCCGATTACGTGAAAAACCTGGACGAGTTCGTGCTCATCCCGGGCAGTCTGCCTGCGATTTGCAAGTTGAGCAGGCGAGGCTACGCCGTTTTCGTGGTATCGAACCAGTCGGCTTTGGCTCGCAATTATATCGACCTGGCCGGTCTGGAAAAGATTCACGAATATTTGAGGGAATCGGTGCGTAACGCCGGGGGCAAAATCGAAGGCGTCTATTTTTGCCCCCACCATCCGGACGAAGGATGCGATTGCCGCAAGCCCAAGCCCGGCTTGATAGAAAGAGCCGCGTCGGAACACTGCATAGACGTATCCTCCGCCGTCATGGTAGGAGACAACCTGACGGACATCCAATGCGCCCGGAATGCCGGATGCAAAAGGGCGTATTGGGTGGCGACCGGCCTTGGGGGCCGGCCCGACGAATCCATAATGAAAACTTTCGGAAATTTCTGCAGGGAGGCAAAAAATTTGTACCACGCTGTGGACTTGCTGGTCGGCGATGAAAACGCGGGAGAATAGCAGCCTGGTCGTCGTGGAAGGAGACTTGGAAAGAATCGCCTATTTCAACGAGCAAACCCATTATACGATCGCTCGGTTGAAAACCGCGGGTTCGGTGCGTCCCGTGACTCTGGTGGGTTTTCTGGGCGGGGTCCAGCCGGGGGAGAATTTGATAGTGTCCGGTATTTGGGAGACTCATCCAAAATACGGACAGCAGCTTCGCGTCAAAAACTACGAAGTGCGTCTGCCCGCGTCGGTGCAGGGCGTGAAAAAATATTTGCAGTCCGGCGTGGTCAAGGGATTGGGTCCTCACTTGGCCGAGAGGCTTGTCGATCGTTTCGGATGCGACGCGCTGAAGGTGATCGAGGAGACTCCGGGGAGGCTCACGGAGGTGGAGGGGATCGGGAAGGCCAAGGCCGCGTCGATCGTCGCCGCGTGGAACGAGCACCACGTGCTGCGCGTTCTCATGCGCTTTCTCCAGGACATGGGAGTCAAAACCACCTACGGCGCGAAGATTTTCCACGTCTACGGCGCCCGTTGCCTCGAAGTCCTGAAGCAAAGTCCTTACCGTCTGGCCGAGGACATACCCGACGTCGGCTTCGAAATTGCGGACGCGGTGGCCAGAAAGACGGGCATCCCGGCCGACGACCCGGTTCGAATCGACGCCTGCGTCATTGACTGCCTGGAGCGGTTCTGCTCCGACGGCCATATGTTCGCCTTCCGGGACAACTTGGTGGCGCGCTGCGAAAACTCCTACAAAGTTTCGGCGGAAAAAATCGAAGAGGGTATAGACCGTCTGGCGGAATCCGGGGACGTGGTCCTCGACGAGATTTCTCCCGAGGATTGGGGGTTTGATTTCGAGGACGAGGGAAATTCGGACCGGATCGCCGTCTACCGGAAGGCCATGCACAGAGCCGAAGCCGGGATAGCTTCCAGGCTGGCGGCGCTCCTTTCGGTCCCTCCGGGTCCGGAAAGCATGGACGCCCAGTCCATTCACTCCGAAGTGGTCAACGAATTGTCCATACGTCTTTCTCCCGAACAGCTGGAAGTGCTGGAGGGGATTTTTTCCGAGAAGGCGGCGATTATCACAGGGGGGCCCGGCACGGGCAAGACCACCCTGATCAGATCTATCGCGGCCGTTTTCAAGACCATGGGCAAAAAGGTCGCCCTGGGGGCGCCGACCGGGCGGGCGGCCAGGCGGCTGGCCGAGGCGTCCGGCGAAAAAGCCTTTACGGTCCATAGGCTTCTGGGCTACACCTTCGCGGAGGGAGGTCCTGACAAGGCCTTTTTCGGAAGGGACCGGGACAATCCCATCGAGGCCGACGTGATCATTGTCGACGAGGCCTCAATGGTCGATACCGCTTTGATGTACCGGTTGCTTAACGCGGTTTCTCCCTTTTCCCGGCTGGTGCTCGTGGGCGACGTGTTCCAGCTCCCGTCGGTGGGACCGGGAAACGTGTTGGCTGACATGATCCGTTCCAATGCCGTCCGAGTTTACGAACTGAAGAAAATATTCCGCCAGGCCCTGCAAAGCCCCATCGTGCTGAACGCTCACAAGGTCAGACAGGGGGAGCATCCCGACCTGCCCCTTTTTGACGGCGAAGATATTCGCTCCGAATTCTATTTTCTGAAGCAGGAGGATTCGAAAAAAATCGGGGAAACCGTGGCGAGGCTCTGTTCCGAAATCTTGCCCGGCCGATTTTCCTTGGACCCCGTTTCCGACATCCAAGTGCTCACCCCCATGCACAAGGGCGAGGCGGGAACCATCAATCTGAACCAGCTGCTCCAGAACCGGATCAACAAGTCGCCGGTGAAAATGGACGCGTTCCACAACGCGATCAAGCTGGGCGACAAGGTCATGCATCTGAAGAACAACTACCAAAAGGAAGTCTTCAACGGGGACATCGGCATCGTAGGTTCGGTGGACGTTCTGAAGAAAAAACTGTACGTGGACTACGAGGGGAGGGAGGTCGAGTACGACTGCGCGGAAACCGACGAGCTTTCCCTGGCGTACGCCATATCCGTGCATAAAAGCCAGGGATCGGAATATCCGGCCGTGGTGCTTCCCTTGGTCACGCAGCACTACGTGCTACTTCAGAGAAACCTGCTTTACACCGCGATTACCCGAGGCGTAAAACTTGTGATAATCGTGGGGATGCAAAAGGCGCTTAAAATAGCATTGGGAACCGACAAGCCCCAGAGACGGCTTTCGGGTTTGTATTTTAGAATCAAGGAGTTTTGCGAAAGGTTTTGATCCATGTTCCGATCGATTATCGCGGCGACCGGATGTTATATTCCTAAACAAAGGGTCCCGAACGAAATATTTCTAAAAAACGAGTTTTTCGACGCCTGCGGTGCAAGACTGGTAAAAAAGAACGAGGAGATTGTAGACAAACTGCTGGAAATAACGGGCATCGAGGAGAGACGATACGTCACCGACGATCTGTTGACGTCGGACATTGCGGCCTTAGCCGCCGAAAGGGCGTTGCAGGGAGTGGACAGGGAAAGCCTCGACTATATCGTCGTGGCCCAGAACCTGGGGGAAAACACCCCGGAAAATCCCGTCCCCGACATGGTCCCCGCCATCGCGTCGCGGGTCAAGCACAAGCTGAAAATCGAAAATCCCTACACCGTCTGTTTCGACCTTCCGTTCGGGTGCCCCGGATGGCTCCAGGGGATGATCGTCGGAGATTATTTCATCAAATCCGGAGACGCCAGGCGCGTCCTGGTGATCGGCGCGGAGATTCTTTCCAGGGTGACCGATCCCCACGACATGGACTGCATGATATTCGCCGACGGGGCCGGGGCGACCCTTTTGGAGGCGACGGAGGAAGACGCCGGAATCGTATGCCACGTCACGCGCTCCGATACGTTGAAGGAGGCCTACCTTTTGCGGTTGGGAAGGTCCTACAATCCCGGCCGGCCGGGAAACGATCTGTTCGTCAAAATGGACGGCCACCAGATATACAAGTACGCTTTGAAGACCGTGCCGCTCGTGATCAAAAGAAACCTGGAAAAGGCGGGGCTTCATCTCGAGGATGTCGACAAGATTTTCATCCACCAGGCCAACGAAAAGATGGACGCGGCCATCGTGAAGAGACTTTTCGGCTTGTTCGGCATGAAGGAGATCGATCCCGGCATCATGCCCATGACCATATGCTGGGCCGGAAACAGCTCGGTCGCCACGCTTCCCACCTTGCTGGACCTCGTCCGAAGGGAGAAGCTCGACGGACACCGCCTGCGGTCGGGCGACATCGTCGTCTTCGCCTCTGTGGGGGCGGGAATGAACGTCAATTCGATGGTGTACCGCGTACCTTGAATGGCTAAGACTCCCACGGCTTCAATATGCCGGACTGTTTAGCCAGCTCTTTCGAGCGCGCCCTTTTTTCCTCGCGTATTTGCGAGCGGGTCGGGGCTCCGTCGAAAAGCACCTTTTCCAGCTCCGTTTCGGGAAGGACGGAAGGGACCTCGTGGGGCCTTCCGTTTTCGTCCAGCGCGACGAATGTCAGAAACGACGTCGCGCAAACCTTTCGCTCGCCGGTGAGCAGGTCCTCGGAAACCACTTTCACGAATACTTCCATGGAGGTCTTGCGGGACCACGTGACGAACGATTCGAGGCAGATGGACTGGCCGCTTTTGATCGGGTAGAGGAAATCGACCGAATCCATCGAAGCTGTCACCACGGGTTTCCTCGCGTGCCTGGTGGCGGAGATGGCGGCGACGTCGTCGATATAGGCCATCACTTTGCCGCCGAAAATCGTGCCGTAGTGGTTCGTGTCGGGAGGCAGCACGAACGCGGATTTGACCGCCCTGGAAAGTCTCGCCGGCTTGGCTTTCATTCGTTCTCCTTGTTCTTCATCCGTTTGTCGAAGATCGCGAACGCGCGATCGAATTTGTCCTCCAGGAATTTTTTCCGAAGCTCCGGTGAAAGCTTCTCGTAATTCGAGGATTCCCCCAGGGAATCGGAAAGGACGGGCGTTGCCCGGATTTCGAGTTCGCGGCCTTTTCCGCGATTTTCGACCATCGCGGTCAGACTGTGGCGCCGGTATGGATATTCCACTATCCATCCGAGCCGAAACATGATCTCGAAAAAAATCTGCGCCTTTAAAAACAATACGATCTTGGAGGCGAGCCGTTGCTCGTCGTCCGAGAGAAAAGGAAACCTGGAAACGGACCCCATGTCCAACGTCGCCATCACGATCTCCCGCAAAGCCGCTTCGGAGCCTTTTGCGTTCGCCAACGAATACAACACCTTGTCGGGAAGGTCGGACAGCCTCGTGAAATAATCGAAATCCTCGCGGAACCGTTTTTTCCACGGGGCGAAAATTCTCTTGCCCCTGGTTTCGATCTTGTATTCGATGAGATTTACGATGTCAGCCATTGCGGCACCTTTTTATTATTGCATACGACGGGTTCGAGCCCAAAACCCGCGAACGAATTGCCTTTACCTCAGCATGGTCCTTGCGGGCATTTAATTCGAACATTTGCATTTTTCAGGATATTTTTCAAGCGCGCATGGGACCCTGGGGCGGGTATTCTGGTTTTTCCCAGACAGTATTCGGATTCGAGGCGAATGGGGCTTATAGGACGGGAGGTCATCTTAGCGTCCAACTTTGTGACAGGTTCTCCCCGCCCGGTGACTACTTCTCCCGAGTTTTGCGAGGCGATTGTTGGTTGTGTTGAATGGGGATGGCGCGCGGCCGTCCGTTGCCAATCGCAAATCCCTGCATTATATGATGGATTGTCCCGGATTACACGCCGCCAATCGCGTTCACGTCCATTCTGCGGATATCGTCGCGCTCCGCGCGTTGAAAATTTCCTTTCTCGCAAATCCTTTTTAACAATGCTGGTATTCGCATGCTTTCCGGGTCCCGGAAAGTGGCGTCAAGAAATTCCAAGACATCGAATTGACAAAGACAATCAAGAAAGGAGGAAACGATGACCCAATATCATGAACCGGTCGCGGAGCTTGACTCCAAGGTCCGCAATCGCGTTCGGGCGCTGGTCAGCCTCAAGGAGGAAATCGAAGCGGTCGCTTGGTATCATCAGAGGGAAGCGGTTTGCGACGACGCGGAGCTGGCTTCGATTTTGCGCCACAATATGGAGGAAGAGATCGAGCATGCCTGTCTGGCCCTGGAATGGCTTAGACGGAACATGGAAGGTTGGGACGAGATGCTTCGCAAATTCCTGTTTACCAGCGCCTCGCTCGCGGAAATCGAAGAGTCTCCGACTGGAGTCGAAACCGGTTCCCATGAGGGCGAAAGCCTTTCCGAAACTGTCGAAGGCAAAAAGAGTTTCGGCGATTTGGGCCTGGGAAGCCTGAAACAATCAAAATAGCAAACACAAAGGGGGAAAGATGGATATTTTCAAGAGATCCTTGTCTCCAATAACCGACGAGGCTTGGGAAGTGATTCAATCGCAGGCCAGAACGGTTTTAACCGCTCATTTGACTGCCCGGAAGTTTGTGGACGTTTCCGGTCCGAAAGGATGGGATTACGCGGCTGAGCCCATCGGACGGCTAGATTTGAGGGAACAGTTCGACAGAGACGGGGTCCGCTATGGAATCCGTCTTGTTCAACCCTTGGTGGAAGCCCGGATCACCTTCGACCTTCCGATCATGGAACTCGACAACGTGACGCGCGGCGCAAAGGATATACAGCTGGAGCCCATGGAAGAAGCCGTGAAAAAAATCGCCCATTTCGAGGAAAATGCAATTTATTACGGTCTGGAAAACGCCTGTATCCGGGGGATGTAC
>CAZNTU010000071.1:2122-25291 GCA_964575975.1 uncultured Desulfobacteraceae bacterium | reverse complement strand
GCACAAGGTCGAAATATTTCAATTGGTTGCGGCTTATGTTTACGATGTCAAGATAGTCGTCGATTGTTAGCCGAATAACGGGGATTGGTTTTTCATTCGGCCACGGATTGCCGGCGCGCGGACGCGAAGCGTCCCGGCACGCATTCCCACTCGAAGAGAGGGAACGAGATGGCGAACGAACGGCCGAAGCAAAACAAAGCCCGAAAAACGTTTTTTTTACGGCTCTTTACGACGCGAAAGATAGTTGCCTTCAATCTCCGCGAGATAGTTTGTAAAATCGTCCAACCGACGCGTCAAAATCCCGTAGACGATTTCGTCGTCGAGCGAATCGTAGCTGTGAACGAGAATATTTCTCGTTCCGGCCATTGGAATCAGAAACCCCAGCGATTTTTCGCTCACTATGCCTGCCTCCGCCAATATTTGGAACATGGCCTTGTTGTCCCGAGGTTCTCCCAGCTCCTCCACGGAAATGATTATTTTCGCGATGTCGAGACACGCCTCTATGGCTACTTGGAGGTTTCTTTCCGCAATGTCCCTCGCATCCCTCGAAGATTGGTAGCTATGAAAGGAGCCGACGCGGGAGGCGACCGCTTCCAGCCTGGAAACACGTTCCTGAACGCTTTTTATTTTTCGCTCGATCGACTTCATGTCTCCGCCCGCAATCTTTCGATGGATTTTTTTCGCAAATTTTCCAAAAAAGGTCGGAAATCGAAATACATTCCTCTGAGTACGGCTTCGTATTCGCACCGCTCGTCGATATCGCGTTCGTAGACGCAAATTCCCGATGTCACGGCGATATACGCCATTTCAATGGACGCCGAATTCAGAACAAGGACATCGGTTCGCCTCCCGAATCGCATTCCGATTTTCATCGCCGTCATATGCGCAGGAACCGACGCTTCGAAAGGGTCCCTTTTGTAAAGCACCGGATCGATTCTGATGGCCAAATCCATATCGGAATCCTTATTTTCCGAAGCCGCGGCCATCGAACCGAAAAGATACACGAATTGAACCCCGCGTTCCGGCGGTTCGATTTCGGACAAATATTTTTCGAGTTTTGCGGTTTGTTCCATTTGGCGCTGGTCCCGAGAGTCGTTTTTTCAATCGTTTCGGAGAATTCTATCATCTTGCCATTCCCCAATCAACAAGCTTGTTCGCCAATGCTTGATTGTACGGAAAAAGGTTGCTATGTATGCCACATAAGCAATGGTCGCCGAACGATCCTACCGAATGCAAAGGAGCATTTCGAAAGTTCGATGAAAAAAAGGGAAAAAACCGCTCTTAAAAACAACACCACCGAGATTATCCTGGAAAGCATCTCCGACGGCGTCTTCACGGTCGATTTGGACTGGAGGATCACGTCGTTCAACCGCGCGGCCGAGGAGATCACCGGAATATCCCGGGAGGAAGCCGTCGGCAAGTATTGCTGGAACGTGTTCCGGTCGAACATGTGCGAGGGCGAATGCGCCCTGAAGAAGACCATGAAGGAGGGCAAGTCCTTCGTGAGCGCCTCCACTTACATAATTAACAGCGAAAAGAAGCGGATTCCCATCACGGTATCGACCTCCCTTTTGAAGGACGAAAACGGGGAGATCGTAGGATGCGTCGAAACGTTCCGGGACCACAGTCTTGTGGAGGAACTCAGAAAGGAAATATCCGCCGGCTACAGGATGGGCGACATCATCAGCCGATCGGCCGCCATGAAAAGCATATTCGGCATCCTTCCCCAAGTGGCGGAAAGCGACAGTACGATCCTGATCGAGGGAGAAACGGGGGTGGGCAAGGAATTGCTCGCCAAGGTGATCCACAATCTCAGCCCGAGGAAGGACAGGCCTTTCGTGGCGATCAACTGCGGCGCCTTGCCTGACACTCTTCTGGAGTCGGAACTTTTCGGCTACAAGGCCGGCGCGTTCACCAACGCGTTCAAGGACAAGCCGGGATATTTCGCGTCGGCCGCCGGCGGCTCGATTCTTCTGGACGAGATAGGGGACACCAGTCCGGCCTTTCAGGCTAAGCTTCTTAGAGTCCTGGAAGAACGCGAGTTCCAGCCACTGGGGGCGGTGAAAAAGGAAAGGGCGGACGTCCGCGTAATCGCCGCCACGAACAAGAACCTCTCCGAAATGGTGGAAAAGGAGAAGTTCCGGCAGGACCTTTTCTACCGCGTGAATGTCGTCCGCATAGAGCTTCCGCCGCTGAGAAAACGCATGGAGGACGTCCCCCTGCTGGCCGAACATTTCATAGCGAAACTGAACCGGATCAGGGGGAAGGCGGTGTCCGGGATCGGCCGGGAAGCTCTCGAAATCCTCATGTCCCACGATTTCCCCGGAAACATAAGAGAGCTGGAAAACATCGTCGAACACGCCTTCGCCCTGCGCCCGGAATGCGAAATCTCCCCGGCGGGGCTTCCTGCGTATCTCGCGCAAAAAGCCTCCGCTTGCCAGTCACCGGCGCCCCCGTCGGACAGGTCGGACTCTTTCGACGCCGTCAGAGCCGCCGAAGCCCAAGTCATCATGGACGCCCTCGAAAGAAACGACTACAACCGCCAAGCCGCCGCCGACGAACTCGGCATCCACAAAAGCACCCTCTTCCGCAAAATCGCCAGGCTCGGAATCAAGCCCCCGAAAAAAGCCCGCCGCTCCGAAAAACGCAAGCAAGCCCGCTCCGACTCGCATTAAGTCGCATCTTTGCGCCTATATAAATCGCACTTGTGCGACTTTATAAAAATCCTGAAGATGTCCGCGACTTCTTGTCGGATTGCAAGCATCCGATTTCATTGGGAATATCTTCATGACGCATTTTTCTGTTCCATACTGGCATACGAATTGCTTAGTGAGAGTCAGGAGGCAACGAAGAATGAAAGTCGCGCTAACCGCATGGGAAGATAGAATTTCGCCCGTTTTCGATTCCGCGAAAACGCTTTTGATCGCGGATGTCGAAGACGCAAAGATCGTCGCGAGGCGGTACGCCCCTATCAACCCGGAATCGGTTTTCGGATTGGACAGGATGCTGAAAGATTTGAAAATCGACGTTCTGATCTGCGGGGCCATTTCCAGGACTCCCTCCGACATTATCGAAGCGGGCGGAATCACGCTGATTTCGTTCATCGGCGGCGATATCGAGGAGGTCCTGGAGTGTTTCGCCAAGGGAGAGCGAATCGTCCCGGCCTTTCTGATGCCGGGTTGCGGTCGCAACTTTCGCAGAAGAAAAAGGAGACGCGACGGATTTTTCAACCTAAACGAGGAGGTGAATGCCATGCCGAACAAAGACGGAACGGGACCTGGAAAACAAGGTCCGGGTACGGGTCAAGGAGGCGGCGGATGCCCGCCCGGCCAAGGCTCGGGACAAGGCGGAGGCCAAGGAACGGGCCAGGGAGGCAAATGCGGCGGAGGCCGGGGGAAGGGCCAGGGAGGCGGCCAGGGCCGGCGCGGCGGACAAGGAAAAGGATGCGGCGGCGGCGGCAAAGGCCAAAATTGAATTCGACAGAAAAAAGGAGGTAGACAAAATGCCTGGATTCGATGGAAGAGGACCATTGGGAGAGGGCCCGGTCACCGGCGGAGGCAGGGGATACTGCAACAATCCCGGCGCCGGCTGCGGAAGGCTCTCGGGTTTCGGTCGGGGAATGGCTTACGGTCGCGGCGCAGGTCTCGGAAGAGGACTCGGACGAGGCTATTGCCGAGGCTACGCGCCTACTCCGCCCGTCTACGCCCTGACTCCCGACGCGGAGATGAACATGCTGAGGGAGCAGGCCGACGCGATAAAAAACTCTTTGGACAATATTAACGGAAGGATCGCCGAACTGGAAAAGGGGAACAAATGATTCGCACCTTGCTGATAAGCGCCGAGAGCGAATTCCCGTCGGCTTTTACGGCGGTCCTGGAAAACGAGGGGGCCCGGATCGTCCGGGCCCGGACCCAAAAGGAAGCATTGTCGAAAACGTCGGACGAATTATTCGATTTGGTGGTCGTCGATGAAAAGCTTCCCGACGCGAGCGGACTCGAATGCGCCAAAAAACTGATTTCGACCGACGCCTTTCTCAACTGCGCCCTGGCAAGCTCCCTCTCTCCGGAGGAGTTTCACGAGGCGAGCGAGGGCCTCGGACTGCTGATGCAACTGCCGCCTCCTCCCGGAAAGGAGGAGGCCGAAAAGCTGCTCGAGCGTCTGAAAAAGGTTTTAAATCTGACGAACCTCAAGGGAATCTGACAGACATTCAAACAATCACCCGAAAAAAACAAGGAGCGCAAAATGCCAATATTCGACTTTTTGTGCGAGGATTGCGGAAACACGACCGAGATTCTCGTCGCCGGGGCCGGGGATTCCCCCCGATGCGGCGCATGCGGGGGCGGCAACATGAAAAAGCTGCTGTCGGCCCATTCCTCCATTTCCGGGCCGTCGAAATTCCGGATGCCCGGACCGGGGGACACGGCCTGCTGCGGGTCTTCGCCCGGCCAAGCCCACGGGTGCGCCGGACCGGGAAGCTGCTGCGGGAGAAATCATTCCTGAAATCCCCGGCGGGAACCGCCCGGCCAGGATAAAAAAGGAGGTTCGACCATGAAAATAGCCATAAGTTCGACAGGAAAGGATTCAAGTTCGCAAATCGATCCGCGTTTCGGGAGATGCGCTTATTTTGTCGTCTTCGAAACCGACGACGCGAGCTTCGAGACGTACGACAACGCCAACGTCGCCTTGGGCGGCGGCGCGGGCATTCAATCGGCCTCGTTTTTGGCTTCCAAGGGAGTCAGGGCCGTTTTGACGGGAGCGTGCGGCCCCAACGCCATGAAAGTGTTCGCGACCGCGAACGTCGAAGTCTATACGGATCAGACGGGAACGGTGAAGGAAGCCGTCGAAAGGTTCCAAAAAGGCGGACTGAAGCCGTCTGCGGAAGCCACCGTCCCGGAAAAGGCCGGTTTGGCCTCTTCCGCCGGCGCGACGAGCGCGCAGGCGTTCGGAGGCGGACGCTGCGCGGGCGGAGCGGGCCGAGGCATAGGCATGGGAGGCGGCGGACGCGGCATGGGCGGGGGACGAAGATGCATGGGCGGCGCGGGTCGCGGAATGGGTATGGGAGGAGGCATGGGAGGAGGAGCGTACGCCCAGGTCCGGTCTCCCGATCCGGGAACCGATTCGCTGGCCGACCTGAAACTCCAGGCGGAAAATCTTCGGAAGCAAATGGAAGACATCCAATCCAAAATAGCGAAACTGGATAATCCTCGATAGAACCGAAAACAAACAGACGGAAAGACAAGAAGAAAAGAAATGGATCGTTTGGACGAATTCGTGAACAACCTCCAGGAGAGCATCTTCGCGGAGGCGAAGGAAGCGTACGGAGAAAAGGGCTTCGATCGTTGGCGCAATCCGAAGTACCGGGGAAGGATGGACGATCCCGACGGTTGGGCGCGGGTCACCGGGTCGTGCGGCGACACGATGGAAATTTACCTCAAGTTCGAAAACGGTCGGGTCAAGGAAGCCTCCTACTTTACGGACGGGTGCGCGTCCAGCGCGTTGAGCGGCTCCTTTGCGGCCCAACTGGCCATCGGCAAGGACCCCGACGAGTTGACGGAAATCACCGGAGACGCGGTTTTGAACGAAATCGGAAGACTCCCGGAAAGCGACAAACACTGCGCGAGCCTCGCGGCCGAAACCGTTCAGGAGGCCGTCGGCAATTATCTGTCCGGCAAACGGAACTCCGCCGAAATCCGCGCCTGAAAACAAGGGGGAAAAAGTTGACATTTTCCACTTTCACAAAAGCCCCCCGTTTACTAGTAGCCACATGTTCCAGACGCCGCCGCATCGGAACGAAAGCTTGGGCGTTTTTAGCATTTGCTCCCCGGTGCGGCCGAACCCGATCGGCTTGTCCGTTCTGGAAGTGCTGGAACTAAACGGGGGGAAGATAAAGGTAAGAGGACTGGACATGCTGGACGGGACGCCGATACTCGATATCAAGCCTAACATCGAAAAGCGGACCGACTGTCCCAGCTGTCCGGACCGCGGGACGGAATAGAAACGTGAAGAATTACAAATATTTGTTCGGACCGGTCCCGTCGCGACGCCTGGGGCGCTCCCTCGGGATCGATCTTACGCCTTACAAGACGTGCAACTTCGATTGCGTGTTCTGCCAGCTGGGAAGAACACGGTACAAAACGGCCGTTCGGAAGGAATACTCGCCAGTGGACGAGGTCCTGGCCGAACTCGAATCGTGGTTGCGAGACGACGGCGAAGCCGACTACATCACCCTGTCCGGCTCGGGAGAGCCCACTCTCCACACGGGATTCGGACAGGTACTCGATTTCTTGAAAAAAACCGACATCCCGTCGGCCCTCCTGACCAACGGCTCGATGCTGGGACAGCCGGACGTGAGAGACTCGGCGCTTCTCGCAGACACGGTAAAAGTTTCCCTGAGCGTATGGGACCGGCATTCCCTCGAAATGATCAACCGGCCGCACGAAGATTTCCGGTTCGACGAAATCCTCGAGGGGCAGAAGGATTTCCGGAAACGATTCGAAGGCAGGTTGCTGCTCGAAGTGTTCGTATTGCTCGGGATGAATTCCATGCCTGCGGACATAAAGAAAATCGCGGCCCATGCAAAGGAGATAAAGCCGGATCGAATCCAGCTGAACACCGTCACCCGCCCGCCGGCCGAGGAGTTCGCCGCGGCCCCGTCCATGGAAATCCTCGAAAGTCTCGCGGAATTGTTCGATCCGCCTGCGGAGATCGTCGCGGATTTCAAATCCGGCCTTTCGGCGAAAATCAAAGCCAACGAGGAGACCATCCTGGCCATGCTTCGACGCAGGCCCTGCACGATGGAGCAAATCTCGCAAGCGTTCGATCTGCATGCGAACGAGACGTCCAAATACTTGGGCAAACTCATGCGAATCGGGCGCGTTCGCGCAGTCCGGGAGAAGGACGGCGTGTACTACGACGCATCGGTCGAATTCGAGAAGACGGTCGGCGGAGGCGGGATATGAAACGCCGCTTCGTCGGTTTTGAAACGCATGTCGGATTTTATTGTTTCAACTTTTAACAAAGGAGGTTGTTTTTATGATTGGTTTGAAGAAGCGGATGCTTTTCTGCCTGCTTGCCGCCACATTCGCGTTGTTCTTGGGGTCCGGTTGCGACAATCCCATGCAAAAGGCCCAGGAACGAGAAGCGAAAATCATGAAGAGAGCGATGGCGCTTCGTGGGGTCGATACCGCCAAGCCCGAGGAGGAATGCCTTCGTTCGTTCTTTACGACGAGCCTGCATTTCACGGGAGAGGGAATGCGCTACTGGTACGAGGAGGAAGGCGGGTTCATGGACATCACGGGCATCGCCTACGACAAATTGGATTGCAAGACGTGCCACGTGAAATCCTGCGACAATTGCCACGCGGTCGAGAAGGACGGCGCCACCGTTCTTTCGCGGGAGAAGGCCCGCGACATGAACACCTGCCTGCCCTGCCACAGCCGGGAAGGTTTGACGTTCAAGTTCGACAAGGAAAAGGGCGCGGGGGACGTCCACTTGGCGGCGGGCATGGTCTGCGCCGACTGCCATTTCGGCTCCGACGTCCACGGGGACGGCAAGTTCTACAAGTCCATGCGTTCGCCCGGAGGAGTACGAATCGGTTGCGAAGGCTGCCACAAGGAGTCGGGAGGCGACGCGCCCGCTTTCGATCCGAACACGGACAGCCATTCGGCCCATGGAGACCTCCTGTCCTGCCAGGCCTGCCACGTGAGCAACACCACCGCGTGCATGAACTGCCACTTCGAGAAGTTCCTGGAGACCGGCGAGCGCAAGGGCAACTTCGTTCCCATGAAGGAGTGGATGCTACTGGTCAACCACGAGGGCAAGGTAACCTCGGGAAGCGCCATGACTTTGGTCCACGAGGGCAAGAAATTCCTGGCCTACGTTCCCTACTATACCCATTCGGTCGCTCCAGAGGGCAAGAATTGCGGGGATTGCCACGGAAACGAAGCGGTCAAGCGCATCCGGGACGGAAAAAGCATTCCCGTGTTCGCGTTCGAAAAAGGAAAGCCCGTTTCGTGGGAAGGCGTGATCCCGCTGGTTCCGGACCGTCTCGAGTACGTCTATTTGGACAAGACCGACAAGGGCTGGGTTCCGCTGCCGGACGACGAGCCCGCCAAGACGCAGTTCGCGGCCTATGGAGAGCCTCTGACCGAGAAACAGATGGAAAGCCTGGCGGAAGAGCAAGGCGAGTAACGTTGCCGGGCGCCGGCACAAGTTCCGGCGCCCGCGTCGCACCGCGCTGAAACCGCATCCCGGCTTTGCCGTTGTCCGCAGAGCGCAAAAATAGCTTGTATCAATCTTGCCTCCCTCGATTAAAACCAAGCCCCGAATCTTCTACACAGGGTGCGGTTTTTCATTTCCAATTTCAAATTCCATCTTTTAAAAAATTGACACACTCGTCTTTCCGGTCTACACTTTCACTCGGCAAACTCAAAAAAATCGGGTTTTACGGTAAGTTTTTTGGAAATCACGCACCTCCCATAACCGGGAAGATAGTGAAAAAACACCGCGTAAGAATTATTAAACAAGGATGATTATGACCGTTCCAAGCGAAAAAGAAAAATCCCCGGAAGTCGATGAAAGCCTGGTGGCGATGTTCCTTCGGATGACGCCTGAAGAGCGTATTCTTTTGCCAACGACAATATGATTCGAACCATTCTGGAGCTAAGAGACGCATATGAACAGGCAAAGGCCGACGCACTGGAAAATGCGGACACATGTTAAAAAACGAAAAAACGGATTTTACCGTCTGAATCTTGACGCGAGTATAGGAATTTTGATCGGAATTGGTGATGGATATGCAAAAAACGGAAATAGAGGAAATCGTTCAGGCGAGGCTAAAAGACGCCGAGGTTCTTTTGAACGCCTCGCGCTTTGACGGTTCTGCCTACTTGTGCGGGTATGCTATCGAGCTTGGTTTGAAAGCGAAAATATGCGAGACGCTTCGGTGGAACGAATATCCATCGAGTGGCAAATATAGCACCTTTAAGACACACGACCTCGATGTTCTTCTTCACTTGACAGGTTTGGAATTCAAGATTAAATCGCAATTTCTCGCAGAATGGTCGGATGTGGCTCAATGGAATCCTGAAGCTCGCTACAAGCCCATCGGAAGCGTTAAGGAAGAAGATGCAAAAAATATGTTGAATTCCGCAAAGGAGCTAATAAAAGTTTTATGAAAGAACAAGCGGAAAAACTCAAAGATGTGGAAAAAAATCTGAGCGAATCGCAAGGTCAATTCGAGCTTTTTGCTTTGTTCCTAAGAGAAGACTCGCCTGGCAAATGGGATCTTCTGATTTCCGCCGAATGGGCAAGGGCGGACAAAAAAGCGGCGATCAACCTTGTCATCGACGAAATCCGGAAAGTCTTGACCGACCAGGAAATAATGATGTTGTCTCGCATTATCGTACTTGATAAGGACGATAACGCCCTTGAGACCATACGTAAAATGATGAAGGTCGAACATGGCTTGGCGGAAATAAGGGACTTCAACTTTCTCGGCTTGGATATTAAACACGCTTATTTGATAACCTCGCAAAAAAATGCATGCCGAAGCGAAAATTCCCCCCATTCAAACCGCCGCACTGCCAGACAATAGGATTCCGAGGCAATGAAACGTGAATAGAATCGATATCAACTGCGACATTGGGGAAAGCTTCGGCGCTTATAAAATCGGCATGGACGAGGCCGTCATGCCTTATATCACGTCGGCGAACGTGGCTTGCGGGTGGCACGCCGGCGACCCCTCGGTCATGAACCGTACGGTGAGGCTTGCGGCCGAGCGGGGCGTGCGGGTCGGAGCGCATCCGGGATATCCGGACATGCAAGGCTTCGGGAGACGCTTTTTGGAATGCTCCCCGGACGAAATTCGCGATTTTGCGATTTACCAGATTGGCGCGCTCCAAGCCTTCTGCGCCGTTCACGTGATACAGTTGAGCCATGTAAAGCCCCACGGCGCTCTGTACAACGCCGCCGTGCGATATGAAAAAGTCGGCGCCGCGATCGCGGAGGGAATCGCTTCGGTGGACCCGAATCTTTTGTATTTTACGTTGGCGGGAAAAGCGGGAGACAATATGGCCCGAATCGGAAAGGAGGCCGGCTTGCGCGTGATCAGGGAAGCTTTCCCGGATGGGAACTATACCGCCGAAGGTACCCTCGTCCCCCGCTCCCGAAAAAACGCGGTCGTTCACAACCCGGAAACGGTCGCGGAACGGGCGATTCAAATCGCGACCAAAGGGGCGCTCCCTTGCGAGGAGGGTTCTTGGATCGAACTGGAAGCGCAAACGCTGTGCGTTCACGGAGACTCCCCGGAAGCCGTCGATACGGCGAGAAGAATCAGAATGGCACTGGAGCAAAACGGCGTTCGGGTACTCCCCATAAATTAGGGGAAAAGTCCTATATAATAAAGGTGTATATAAAAGGTGCGATTTCGAATTTACGGCGACCGCGGCATATTGGTCGAATTCGGGGACAACATCGATCCGGAGACCAACAAAAAGGTGCGGGTAGTGGGTCGAATCGGTTGACGGATCGGTTTTATTCGCTTGATGTGCAAAATCCGGTATCCTCCGTCAACCGATTCGGCCCACTACCAAAAATTGACACTCCCGCCTTTCCAGTCTACACTTTCACTCGGCAAACCCCAAAAATCGGGTTTTGAGGGAAAGTCTTTTGGGAAATCACGCACCTCCCATAAGGGGCAATGTAGTGAAAAAACACCGCTTAAGAATTATAAAACAAGGATAATTATGACCGTTCCAAGCGAAAAAGAAAAATCCCCGGAAGTCGATGAAAGCCTGGTGGCGATGTTCCTTCGGATGACGCCTGAAGAGCGTATTCTTTTGCCAACGACAATATGATTCGAACCATTCTGGAGCTAAGAGACGCATATGAACAGGCAAAGGCCGAAAGCACCGGATCTGAGTGCGATTCTTGAAAGTCTTTTAGAGGCGGAAATCAAATTCGTCTTGGTCGGAGGCTTGGCCGCGGTCATGCAAGGCGCCCCCGTCTCTACCATGGACGTCGATATCGTGCATGAGCAATCGCCCGAGAACATCGAAAAACTGCAAGCCTTTCTTGAATCGGTCGATGCAATCCACCGGCGACCGGACGACAAAATTATCGGCCCCAGCAAAGAAGATCTTTCAAGCGAAGGTCACGCGCTTTTCAAGACCAGCCTGGGCCCTCTGGACGTTTTGGCGTTTATCGAGGGACAAAGGTCCTACCAAGATCTTGTTGGCCATTCCGTCAAAATACAATTCAGAGGATTCGCCATGCATGTCCTCGACCTCGAAACCATAGTGGAAATAAAGAAAGCGTCCAAGGACGCCAAAGATCTCAGGCGCATGCCGGTCTTGGAAGAAACATTGAGGCAAAAAAAAGGAAGTCCTTGAAAAAACCATTTTTCTTCAAATGCGGTTTGCCGATGTTTGAATATTAGGCAAGGGGGGAGCATTTTCGGAATTGGGACAAATCGATATCAACTGCGACATTGGGGAAAGCTTCGGCGCTTATAGAATCGGCATGGACGAAGCCGTCATGCCTTATATTACGTCGGCGAACGTGGCTTGCGGGTGGCACGCCGGCGACCCCTCGGTCATGAACCTTACAGTGAGACTTGCGGCCGAGCGGGGCGTGCGGGTCGGGGCCCATCCGGGATATCCGGACATGCAAGGCTTCGGGAGACGCTTTTTGGAATGTTCCCCGGACGAGATTCGCGATTTCATAATTTACCAAGTCGGCGCGCTCCAGGCTTTCTGCGTCGTTCACGGTATAAAGTTGAACCATGTCAAGCCCCACGGAGCGATGTACAACGCCGCCGTGCGCCATGAAAAAGTCGGCGCCGCGATCGCGGAGGCGATCGCTTCCGTAGACTCGAATCTTTTATATCCGACCCTGGCGGGAAAAGCGGGAGACACTATGGCCCGAATCGGAAAGGAAGCCGGCTTGCGCGTGATCCGGGAAGCTTTCCCGGACAGGAACTATTCCGTCGAAGGGACCCTCGTCCCCCGCTCCCGAAAAAACGCGCTCGTTCGCGACCCGGAAACAGTCGCGGAACGGGCGATTCAAATCGCGACCAAAGGGGCGGTCCCTTGCGAGGACGGCTCTTGGATCGAATTGGATGCCCAAACGCTGTGCGTTCACGGAGACTCCCCGGAAGCCGTCGATACGGCGAGAAGAATCAGAATGGCACTGGAGCAAAACGGCGTTCGGGTCCTTCCGATAGAATAGGGAAAAAGTCCTGTACAACAAGGTATAATAAGGGAATGGATTCGCCAAAAACAAGTTGCTCGATGAAATACAAGGGCGATATTGTCGCGGGTTCCCTCATTCCAAGAGAAACGCGCAAGATCGCCGAACTTCTTTTGAAAAGGATCGACGAGGAGGAATGGCGCAAAGCGATCGTCTCGGACAACATCCTTCAAAAACGAAGCCCGGTCGCCGCGAAAAGGCAGGCTTTGCTGATAAGGGAGCGGCTCGAACTCGCGAAGCCGGAGTTGTGGAAAATGATTTGCGAGGGCGGCCCCGATCTGTCCATCCAGGCGAATTTGGCCGCCGCGATCAAGCACAGCCGTCTTCTCGGAGACTTCATGGAGTCGGTCGTCAAAGTCCATTGGCGGACCTTCGAAAAGAAGATCGCGGCGAAGGACTGGGAGTACTATTTGGATTCTTGCGCCCAGGCGGAACCGAAAATCGACAAATGGACGGACGGAACAAAGTACAAGCTGAAGCAGATCGTGTTCAAAATCCTGGCCGAATCCGGCTATATCAAAAGCACGAGGTCGCCGATCCTGCAACCCGTGACTGTTCTGCCGGAAATCGGAGAATATTTGGTCGCCAATTCCGAAGACTACGTCTTGCGTTGCATGGAAGCGACGCAATAAAAAAGGAACGCCCATGCTCGCCTTCAATGAAAGACTGGATAAAATCGTCGATCAGCTCGTTTCGGAAGAGTTGCTGAACAACGCCGGACTCGGAAACGAAATCGGATTCTACATTTTCGACTATCCCCCCGAATACGAGCTGGAGGTCAGGGACCACATCCGGTTCGTCGTCAAGCAGCTTCCGAAAAAAAGACCCGACCTGAAATTCGCCCATATCAATTTATTCGAACTCGTCGTCGAGTATCTGAAAAGTCGAAAACTCTACGAAAGGGTCCTGCGATTGCAAAAGGAAAAAGGAGACCGGGAGCTTCTGAACGCCCTGAAAGGTCCTTTGGGCGCCGACAAACTCGCGAAAGCGTTCGCGGAAAAAGCCCGCCCCCACGAAAACGACCTCGTGCTGGTCTCGGGGGTCGGCAGCGCCTATCCGCTTTTGAGGAGCCACAATCTTCTGAACAATCTCCATTCTTTAATGGGGGACACGCCCCTGGTCATGTTCTATCCGGGGATTTATACCGGTCAGGGCATGAAACTCTTCGGAATGCTGAAGGAAACGAACTATTATCGAGCGTTCCAATTGGTCGTGTGATAGATACGGACAACGAGCGTCGTTGGTCGATATTCGATTCGAACTAAACTTGTCGAGGAACCGTCATGCAAATAAGGGAAATTTTCAAGAAGAACATCGCCAGGCCGATCAACGGCGTGGTCAAAGCGGATCAATTGGACGAAGCCATCGTTTGGCAGGAGCTTGACGAATATGTCGTCACCCGCGAATTGGACCGGCATTTCCGGAAGTTCCTTTCCGCGTATGCCGAGGCCTTGGATAAAGCCCGCGACCCGGTAGTCGCGGGACGAATCGGCGTTTGGGTATCCGGTTTTTTCGGATCGGGAAAATCCCATTTCATCAAGATTCTGTCCTATATCCTCTCCAACCGAAAGGCGTTCGATCCCGAAACCAGGCAGGAGAAAAAAGCCGCCGAATTCTTCGAGACCAAGATCAAAGACCCCATGATGCTGGCCGACATCAAGAGAATCGCCGGAATGGAAGCCGACGTCATTCTCTTCAATATCGACAGCAAGGCGGATTCGAGCGATGGAAGATCCGCCGTCCTTTCCACCTTCTGGCGGGTGTTCAACGAGAGCCAGGGCTTTTGCGGCGAATACCTGTTTTTGTCCGAAGTCGAAAGGTATCTCGCGAAAAAGGGCAAATACGAGGAATTCAAGGCCGCGTTCCGCGACCTGCACGGTTCGAAGTGGGAGGACGAAAGAGACGCCTACGCGCTCTACAAGGACGTTGTCGTCGATGCTCTTTCCAGCGTTTTGAACAAGAGCGCCGACGCGGCCGCGGAATGGTTCGACAAGACCGAAACCGAATTCAAGCTGACCATCGAGAATTTCGCCAAGCGCGTGAAGGACTGGCTCGACGACAAGACGGCAACCCATCGTCTCGTGTTCCTCGTGGACGAGATCGGCCAGTTCATCGGAAACGACACCCACCTGATGCTCAACCTGCAAACCATCGTGGAAGACCTCGGCCGGATTTGCGCCGGAAAAGTCTGGGTGATCGTCACGTCCCAGGAAGACATCGACAAGGTGCTGGGCGACATCAAAGCCTCCAAAGGGAACGACTTTTCGAAGATCACCGGCCGGTTCCACACGCGCCTGTCCCTGTCGAGTTCCAACACGGACGAAGTCATACAAGCCCGGCTTCTATTGAAAACGGAAGCCGCCGAAAGCGAACTGAAGCGCTTGTTCGACGAAAAGGGCGACATCCTGAAAAACCAGCTCGGCTTTTCCCAGGACAGCGCCACGTTGAAAAACTTCACGGACGCCAAGACGTTTTCGGCCAACTATCCCTTTGCGCCGTTTCATTTCCAGCTCGTCCAAAACATTTTCGAATCGATCCGAAAGGCCGGAGTCACGGGACTGCATCTGGCGAGAGGCGAAAGGTCGATGCTGGACGCGTTCCAGTCCGCCGCGACGAGTCTCTCGGCGAAACTGATCGGCGCTCTCGTGCCTCTCCACGAATTTTTCCCCTGCATCGAAAACTTTCTCGACACCGCCGTCATCCTGAGCATAAACAACGCCAAGGAAAATTCGAGCCTGGAGATGCCCTTCGATCTGCAAATGCTCCAAACCCTGTTTCTCATCCGGTACGTCGAACTGATCAAGCCCAACGTGGACAACCTGGTCACGCTGTGCATCGACCAGGCGGACGCCGACCGAATCAGTTTGAGGCACAGAATCGAAGACTCGCTTGTCCGTCTCGAAAAACAGCACCTGATCAGCCGAAACGGCGACCTGTACTTTTTTCTGACGAACGAGGAGCGCGAAGTCTCCCGCGAGATAGAAAAGGTCGAAATTCCGGAATCCTCCGTGACCCAGCTGCTGTCCGAAATCGTATTCGACGACGTGTTGAAGGGAAAGACCAAGCATCGGTACGCGCCGTACAAGAACGACTATCCGTTCAACCGGGTTTGCGACGAACGCTTCTACGGCAAGGAATTGAAGGACGAACTGGGACTCGAGATCATCAGCCCTCTCCACGAGGAATATTCCATGTTCACCGGCGCCAAGTGCATCCCTCGGAGCGCCGTCAAGGAAGAAAGCGTTCTCGTAAGACTTCCCGACGAAAAGGCGCTTGTCGTGGACCTCCGGACCTATCTTCAGACGGGCAAGTACATCAAGGACAAAAGCGACGCCGCCGCCTCGACCAGCTTGAAGCAGATTCTGAGGGACAGGGCCGACGAAAACAGGACCCGAAGAAACCGTCTGGTCGATCTCGTCGACGGCATGATGGCCCGAGCGGACTATTACGCGATGGGAAAAACGCTCGACATCAAGTCTTCGAGCACGTCGAAGGCGTTGGACGAGGCGTTCGACAACCTGATTCAAAACGTTTTCGGCAAGTACGGATATCTGACGACGTCTTTCGACGAACCTCTCAAGGAAATAAAGTCTATTCTTCAATCGGACGACGTGGCGCAGCAGCAAATGGTTTTCGACTTCCAGAAGTCCGAACCGCTGGATATCAAGGAGATCAGGACGTTCCTGGAATTGAAGACGACGAGCAACCAACCCGTCGTCCTTTCCGACCTGGTCCGCCATTTCGCGAGAAGACCCTACGGGTGGGGGGAGTTGCAGATCGTCGTCCTGGTCGCCAAGCTCTTCATGGCCGGAGTCGTCAGCCTCGTCCTGGAAGGGGGAAAGATTACTCCGAAAGAGGCCGTGGAGGCCCTGACCAAAACGCCGCAATGGAAGAACGTCAAAGTGGTCAAACGCGCCACGGTTTCGAAAATCGAGGCGAAAAACGCCCAGAAACTGGCGAAGGAACTGTTCGGTTCCATCGCCCCCGAAGGGCAGGACCCGCTTGCCGGTTTTATTCGCGACGGCTTGAAGGATTGGAATCGGACGCTCGAAAAGTTCAAGCCTTTGGCGGACACCGGAAAATACCCCGGAAAGGACGAAATCGACGGTTGCATCGAATCGATCGACGGCCTTTTGAAGATTCACGACTCGACCGAACTCGTAAAGGGTTTCAATTCGAAGAAGGACGACCTCGGGGACGCTTCCGAGGACCTGCACGAGTTGAAGGATTTCTACAAGAACCAGAAGGCCGCGTGGGAAACCCTTCGCGAAGCGGCCGACATGTTCAGGCCGAACCGAAACGCCCTTGAAAAGAGCCCCGACGCCGCCAAGGCCTTGAAAAGGATGGACGAAATTCTAACCGTTCCTCGTCCGTACGGAATGATCAAGGAGGTCAACGGCCTTGTCGCCGCCGTCGAAAAGGTCAACCAGGAATTGCTCGGGGAAAAGCGAAAGGAGGCCGTCCGGGAGATCGACGAAAAGATCGACCGGTTGAAAACCCTTCTGAAAAGCCACGATGCCGAAGACGATTTTTCCCGCGAGTCCCTCTATCCCCTCCAGGAAATAAAAAAGAAACTCGCGGCCGAATACAGCCTCCCGCAGATCGTCGCGTACGTCCTGAACGACGCGCAGGAATTGTACGACGACGCCTTGGAGACGATCGAGGAAAAATTCAAGCCGAAGAAGCCCGGTCCCGGAAAGAAGAATCCCGAAAAAATCAGGACGATCAAGCTCGCGAGTCTGAAAACGAAGGCGTATCTCGATACCGACCGGGACGTGGAGGATTTTGTCGAGAAGATAAGGACGAAGCTTTTGGAGGCCGTGGAAGAAGGAGTCAGAATCAGGGTGGAGTAATGGAGTGAGGGCCGCGGAACGAGAAAACATGCCGCCTCGCCGTTTTTGCCGACGGTATATTGAGCGTGAAGGCTGTTTCGTTCCGAGGATTTAATAAGGTAATAAGGTCGGGGTAGAGGTAGGATGCCGCGTGCTACTAAGGTGTCGAAGTGCAAAAATAAGGTTTTTTCCAGATAGTCGGCGAGGGAGGCGGATTTTCCTTGGAAAGGGAAGAGGACCGATCCTTTCGCCGATTCGACTCGCCGCCGTTTTTTTCCGGTCTTTTTCAGAGCCTGCCTGGAAACTCCGGACCAGGCCCGACAACAGGGCGGAACACGGTTCGGAAGCGAGGAGCTTGCATGCGATGCGCGTGTGTTTCGAGCCGTGTTTCAAGTCGGTCGGCGGGTCTCGGACAGTTTTTCAGGTGGTGCCAAACTTGTAGTGGTCGTAAAAAAAAGAAACCACGAATAGCACGAATTTCCATTTTGAATTTATCGTTCTTGCCACTACATGTCGAGTACCACCGTTTTTCAGACAGGCTATTGGACGGGTTTTCACCAAGCTCTTAAAAACCTTATTTTCGTTCTTTCCAACCTTAGTAGCACACGGCATCCCCCTCTCCCCCCGACCTTATTACCTTATTCGCCGGGGAAGACGGAACCTGGGGCGATGAAAAATATCGTTTATCAAGCTTGATCAATCCGCCATTTTTTGTTCCGGAGGAGCCGGGCGAAGACAAGCGAATAATCAATAATCAACGGTTAATAATCAATGGTTAAGTGGGGGCGGGGAAGATTCGGAACCCCGTTCGCCGTAAGGAGGGCCAATTGACCATTGACAATTGAATATTGATTATTGAACATTGGGTTCGCCGTTTTTCATCGGGTCTGCGACGTAACAAAACCGAGAGGAATTTTCAACGCCAAAAACTCGACATTTTCATCACCCCAGACGGAACATGCTCTGTCATCTTTATTTCGTTCCTCACCCCTTGCCTGATTATCTTGTCTTCACCCTGTGCTCCGCATACCTTCCTATAAACAGACAGTCCGCCCTGCCGCGAAAATTTGCCGCGCTGAAAAGCCGGGGCTTGAAAACAAACTCCTTTTAGATTATTGGTGTTTTCCAAGCTTGTTGTTCGTGCTTTCATTTACGCAATTGAAACCCTTCGGAGCATGGCGGTGGAATGTTGGACGCGAAACTCGTTTCCTTGTCGCCCGTTTGTTCGTGAATCATGAAAATAGAATACAACAACCTGTATACCCATTTCGTATTCAGCACGTTCGAGCGGCAACCCATAATACCGGAATGCAGTCGCGTCAGGATCGAAAAATACGTCACGGGGATCGTAAACCACAATTTGTCCAAATTGTACGCGATCTACGCGAATCCCGACCACATGCACTTCCTTGTTTCCCGGTCGCCGTCGATTTCGGAAGAAAGACTGGCCACCGTAGTAGCCGACAGCAGCGAACGCTTTATAAACGACAATAAACTTTCCCAAGGCTATTTTGCGTGGCAGAGATCGGCATCCGCATTTTCGGTCTCGAAAGGAGATGTCGACAAAGTATGCAAATATATTTTCAATCAGCCGAACCATCATAAAAAGATGACATTCGCCGAAGAATACGAGCGATTCGTCCGGCATTACCAGGAGACCTTGCACAAGGACAAAGAGAACAAGGGGCAATAAGGTAATAAGGTCGGGGGGGAGAAGTAGGATGCCGCGTGCTACTAAGGTTTGGAAGTGCCAAAATAAGGTTTTTTTCGGATCTTTTCCGAAAACCGGCGGTCGAACCGGTCGGCGAATGAGGATGATCTTCTGCGGAAAGGCAAGGAAACGGAGCTGGCGACAGGTTCGACAATTTCAACTCCGTGTTTGTTTCCATGGCGGCTGCGGAAAGGCGAGGAAGCCGCGCCGTCAACCGTCAACCCTCAACCGGTTCGACAATTTCAACTCCGTGTTTGTTTTCATGGCAGCCGCGGAAAGGCAAGGAAGCCGCGCCGTCAACCGTCAACCCTTAAACGGTTCGACAATTTCAACTCCGTGTTTGTTTCCATGGTAGCTGAGGAAAGGCAAGAAAGCCGAGCCGCCGACCGGTTCGATCCGCCAACTTGTTTTTCCGGTCTTTTCAAAACCATTTTTTTTCGTTCTTTTTTGGAAAAACCTTATTTTCGTTCTTTCCAACCTTAGTAGCACGCGGCATCCCCCTCTCCCCCCGACCTTATTACCTTATTCGTAGGGGAAGACGGAGCCGGCAAGTTGAAACGGGCGTTTCGCATTCGGCAAGCGGGCGAAAACCGCGAACCATCCCGGGAAAATTCGGATTGCCCGGAAAAGGAACGGAATTCGCCGTTTGCCGCCGAAGACGCCCCGGAAACATGGAACGACTGGCTATGGATGCAAAACGAAACAAACATGCCGTAGCGCTTGCGGTCAGCCTTTATTGCACGCGGCGTCGATATCTTTATTTCGGTTCGAGAATCTAAAGGATTAAATCACCCGATGAACACGTTTTTTGGAAACCGACGGTACAATCGAATGGAGAACGAATGAACACTTCTAAAATCAAATCTTACGCGATCCAGGCGCGAAGGGATTTCATCCGGGCCGTCACGGAGAGGGCCAATTGGTACGGAATTTTCTCGGACGACAACATCGAACCGATGAAGTTCAAGGGAGACGCGGCGATCATCGGAGAACGGCCCTTCCCGAAAAGAGAAGGCGAACTCAGGGAAAAACTCGTTAATCGCGTCAAAAGAGACGGATTCGAAACGACCATGCGGGCGGGCGCTTACACTTGGTTCAACAGGTTCGTCGCCTTGAGGTACATGGAGATTCACGACTATCTGGACCATCGGTATCGGGTTTTGAGCAACGTCGGCGGATCGACGGCGCCGGAAATTTTGGAAAATGCCGCGGAGGTGGATTTCAAGGGACTGGACAAGGAAAAAGTGATCGAACTCAAACTCGCGGGAACCAGGGACAACGAATTGTTCCGCATGCTCCTGCTGGCCCAGTGCGACGCCCTGCACAAATCGATGCCGTTCCTGTTCGACAGAATAGACAGCGAAACGGAACTTCTCCTGCCCGACAACCTCCTCCATTCCGATTCCCCCGTGCGAAAACTGGTGAACGAGATCGACGAATCCGACTGGCGGGACGTGGAAATCATCGGATGGATCTACCAGTTCTATATTTCGGAGCGAAAGGACCAGGTCATCGGTAAAGTCGTGAAAAGCGAGGACATCCCTGCCGCGACACAGCTTTTCACGCCCAATTGGATCGTGAAATACATGGTCCAGAACACGCTCGGAAGGATGTGGCTCGCGACGTATCCAGATTCTCCCTTGAGAGAGAAAATGGAGTATTATATCGAGCCTGCTGAACAGAAGCCCGTGGTTCAAAAACAGATCGACGAGATCACGCCGAAAGAGCTGAATCCCGAGGAGATCACTTTTTTGGACCCTGCTTGCGGGTCGGGCCATATCCTTGTCGAAGCATACGATATTTTCAAGGAAATCTATTTGGAACGGGGCTATCGAACGAGGGATATTCCGAAATTGATCTTGGAAAAGAACCTTTTTGGATTGGATATCTGCGACCGGGCCGGACAATTGGCATGTTTTTCGGTTTTGATGAAGGCGAGGGAGGATGATCGCAAGATTTTAGAGCGCAATATAGAGCTAAATGTCATGTCGATTCAGGAGAGCGATGCTTCGGATACAAAGAATATTGAAATATTTTTCAAGGATGATGAAGAATTAAAGAATGGTTTACAAGACATTATAGAGCTGTTTGAAAATGCCAAAACGTTTGGTTCTCTCATTTCAGTGCCTGAAAATCTCACGGAAAAAATGGAGCTGTTTGATAGTGACATCCCCAAAAAAATTGATGTGATGTTTAAAAGAAAGATTCTTGGAAGATTTCAAGGGTTGCTTAAGCAAGCAGATATTTTGGGGAAGAAATACGATTGCGTGGTGACAAACCCACCTTATATGGGTAATAATGGCCTTAATCCTAAGTTAAAGAATCTTGCGAAAACACGATTCTCTGACAGCAAATCGGATTTGTTCGCAATTTTCATTGAAAGAATTTTTAGTTTGGTGTCGCAAAGCAGATATGTCGGAATAATGACGCCATTTACATGGATGTTTCTTAGTTCTTATGAAAAACTAAGAGAGAAAATATTAAAAAAAAGGATTTTAACATCACTTGTAAGACCAGAATATCATGCTTTTTTCGATTCGGCCTACGTACCTCTCTGTAGCTTCACAATGCTTTCCATAAGCATTTCGGCTTATAAGGGGATATACATAGACCTAAACCAATTTTATGGTTCTGAAAAACAAGCGACCAAAACTCTGGAAGCTATCAAAGACCCTTCTTGCGATTGGCGACACAAAGCTTCAGCCGACGACTTTAAGAAAATCCCCGGAAATCCAATTGCATATTGGATTAGTCGCAAGGACATATTCCTTTTTGCTAACTTCAAAAAAATATCAGATTCTTTCCCAGTCAAATCGGGAATTATGACCGGAAACGACGATTTGTTTTTAAAATTTTGGCATGAAATAGACTCTTCTTTAATTGGTTTCAACTTAGAAAATTCGAGCCAAATGCATAGCAAGTGGTTTCCGCTTAGCAAAGGAGGTGCTTTCAGAAAGTGGTTTGGAAACGCTGAGCACGTCATAAACTTAGGCAATGACGCTCATGATATTAGGAATGGTGGAGTCAATTATAGGCTTCGTGATAATAAATGGTATTTCCAACCCTATATTACATGGTCTAGAATAAGTTCTTTTAAAGTCGCTTTCAGATACTTTAAAAATGGCATACTTTTTTCCGATGCAGGCCCAGGAATTTTCGCTGGAAGAAAATGCTTAGAAGTTATCTCTCTGTTAAATTCAAAACTTGGAAACCATTTTTTATCTATAATTAATCCTACTTTGAATTATCAAACCAGGGATATTGAGTCTATTCCAACTATTGCTACGGATACAGCCCAAATTGTCGAGCGTCTAATTAAAATTGCCAAATTGGATTGGGATTCGTTTGAAATTTCTTGGAGTTTTTTCTCTATTCAACTTTTAAAACCAGCTCTTCAGAAACAAACTTTAGAGAGAAGCTATGCTTCAATTCGGGTTTACTGGCGTAATGCGATTCAAGAGACGCAAAATTTGGAGGAAGAAAACAATCGCATTTTCATCGAAGCTTACGGTCTCCAAGACGAACTCACTCCAGAGGTACCTCTTTCCGAAATCACCCTTACCTGCAACCCTCATTACCGTTTTAGCGGAAAAAAGAGCGAAGAAGAGCTGGAAGCTCTTCTCCTCACAGATACCATGAAGGAAATGATCTCCTACGCCATCGGTTGTATGATGGGCCGCTACAGTCTCGACGAACCCGGCCTCGTTTACGCCCACAGTCAAAACATTGGATTCGACCCGTCGAAATACAAGACCTTTCCGGCGGACGACGACGGCATCATACCCATCATGGACCAGGACTGGTTTCCAGACGACGCAACCAATCGTTTCGTGGAGTTTTTGAAAGTCGCATGGTCTCCCGAAACTCTCGACGAAAATCTGAAATTCGTCGCCGAAAGGCTCGATCCGAAAAAAAACGAAGAACCCGTCGAAACCATTCGCAGATACCTGAGCACGAACTTTTTCAAGGACCATATGAAAATGTACAAGAAGCGCCCGATCTACTGGCTGTTTTCCAGCGGGAAAGCGAAAGCGTTCGAGTGCTTGGTCTACCTCCACAGATACAACGAATCCACCTTGTCGAGAATTCGCGGAAACTATGTAATCCCCCTTCAAGGAAACATCAGCGCCCGTCTGGAGTTTCTGCAAAGCGAAAAGGACACGGCATCGACGGCGTCGGCGCAGAAGAAGTTTCAAAAGGAGATCGACCTCCTCAAAAAGAAACAAGCGGAGTTGTCCAAATTCGACGACGAATTGCGGCACTGCGCGGACATGAAGATATCTCTGGATTTGGACGACGGCGTAAAGGTCAACTACGGCAAATTCGGAAATTTGTTGGCGGAGAAAAACGCGGTTGCGGGATAATCCTGAAACGTTA
>CAZNTU010000071.1:0-2022 GCA_964575975.1 uncultured Desulfobacteraceae bacterium | reverse complement strand
ACTGGATTTTAACCGGCTATATCGATGCCGCCATGTCTCGCGCCGGCTGCGACAAGTTGGAGGACGGGACTTTTTCCGGCCGGATTCCGGGATGCAAAGGGATCGTCGCCTTCGGCCGAACTTTGCGGGAATGCCGGGACGAATTGCGGTCGGTTTTGGAGGACTGGATTTTCGTCGGCTTGAAAACGGGGCACGAGTTGCCCGTCATCGATAGTTACGACTTGAACAAAGAGCCCGATTATGAGCGCATGGCATCCTTGTAAACGAAGAATTTTTATCAGGCGACTGCGAAAACTCGGTTTCGACGGACCTCTTTCCGGAACGCGCCACCAGTTCATGATTTCGGGAAATCACCGTATAGGCGTTCCGTCCAACAACGAGGATTTCGAAGAGAATGTTCGGGGAACTTTCTATGAAACCCTTTCAGGGTAGATGGCGTCTGACGCCTCGAACCCGGGGTGGCCGCTTCGCTCTACTCCGGGCTGTGATATTGAATCCCTTCGGGATGCTGGAAACGGCCTCCGGGTCTTGGTTTGTGAAATATCAATCCAGCTTCATTCCCGAAACGGAAAAGAACTGAATCTGTAAATTCCCTGAAAGGGAATCGTATCAAAGCCCAGGGTCAAGCGAAGCGCCACCCTGGGGGAGCGAAATTCGTTTGGTTGTGTCTTTTCCCCGAAGGGGATACATAAAATACAAAAGAGAATGGGAATTTTACAATCGGACGGCAAGAAAAGGAGCCGCCATGATAAAACGTCTCGAAATAAATAATTTTACGGTTTTCGAACATCTGGAAACAGAACTGTGCATCGGGGTGAATTTGTTTGTCGGCGCGAACGGAACGGGAAAAACGCATTTGCTGAAAATCCTGTATGCGATTCAAACCGCCGAACGGGACAGCTCCCTGATCCCCGATCTCGGCGGGAAATTGCGGAACGTTTTTGTGCCCGATTCCTTGAAGCGTTTGATTCGAAAAGGCAAGGGGGCCAAAAAAAGTTCGACGGAGGTCCAGATCGGCAAGAAGTCCTATGGTTTCGAAATCGCGGCCAATGGAATGGGGGAACTCCGATACACGACGAAATGGGATTGCGAAACGGGCCGCGCGGTTTACATACCAGTAAAGGAAATGCTCGCGAACGCCCCCGGATTCAGGTCTCTGTACAGGTCGAGGGAGACTCGTTTCGAAGAGGTTTACTACGACATTATCGACAAGGCCTTCCTGCCGCCCTTGAAAAAACTGGACCCCGAACAAGAAAACCTTTTACATGATTTGCAAAAGGAGATAGGCGGGAAAGTCCATTCCAAAAACGAACAGTTCTATCTGAAAACCCGCTCGGGAGATATCGAATTCAGCCTCGAGGCGGAAGGCGTCAGGAAATTGGCGCTGCTCTGGATTCTTATCAGGAACGGATCTCTCGAAAAAGGAGCTACGCTCTATTGGGACGAACCGGAAACCAACCTTAACCCGTCCATGATGCCCGCGGTCGTGAAAATCCTGCTGGCTCTCGAACGCTTGGGAATGCAAATTTTCATCGCGACCCACAGCTACGTCGTTTTGAAAGAGTTCGAACTTCAGCGCGAAAAACATTCCGTGCGTTTTTATTCGCTTTTCAAAAACGATTCCGGCGCGGTCGAAATAAAAAGTTCCCAAACCTACTACGATTTGAGGCCGAATAAAATCGCGGACCAGTTCTCTCGAATTTACAATCTTGCAATCGAAAAGGCCTTGGAGAAAAGCGAATAATGGGAAATTGGAATTTGCTCGTCGTATTGTCGTTCCTCGTTACCACGCTCCGCGCTCAGGTTTATACATATCTTCTTTCAGGCCCGTGTCGCTCGTCGTCTCGTCGTTACCACGTGAAACGCTCGTCGTTATATACAAAATCGAACTCCGAAAATCGCGGCCCTGTTTCAAAATACCCGGATTCGACAAAGTGGTTTCTATGTATCCCTTTCAGGGAAAAGAGCCATCTTTGGCCCCGCTACCCAGGGTGGCGCTTCGCTCTACCCTGGGCTGCGAAA
>CAZNTU010000070.1:0-25350 GCA_964575975.1 uncultured Desulfobacteraceae bacterium | reverse complement strand
GTCCCTTGGAAAAGGGCAGGCCCAGAGCGCGGCGGGAATGGCCGGTTACTACGAGGACGAGGACTATGTCCGCAGGAACGGACACAATTACGGAGAAATCGTCGTGACACTGCCCGAGGCCGGCGACCGGGACTTTCCGGGCAACCCCTCCAACGACCCTATGATTCATCTCGAATACATCAAGAAAAAGGTCGCCGAGCATGTCGCCCGAAAGTACGAAAACAGCGACCTCAAGCCCAAGGTGAAAATCTTCGAGGAAAGCGACGGACCTCCCACCGGCAAGGCGGTCAACATTCGCGTGACCGGCCTGACCATGGAAAGGGCGCTGGAAGCCGCGGATTCGCTGAAGGATTTCATGCGGCGAGAGCCCGAACTGGCCGATCTCGTAGACCTCGACGACGACCGTCCCGATTTCCAAAGAAAGGTCAAATACGTGCCGCGCCAGGAAGCCGTCTACGAATACGGCTTGTCGCCCGGACGCGTGACGGCCTTGGTGGCGGGCGCGTTAAACGGGCGAAACGTCGGGCGGTTCAGGGCTATCGACGAGGAAGTCGATCTGCTGGTCAGGGCGGCGCGCGAAAGCGACGACGGCAACGGGGGAAGCACCGGGCTTTCCGACCCGCTCGACGTTCTTGACATCCCGGTAGTGGAGCACCCGGCCGCTCCGGTCCTGCTTCGCGACCTCGTGGACGTGGAGTTCGAAAGGGAACCCAACGTGCGGACAAGGTACAAAGGCCAGCCCACCGTGACCGTCACGGGGGACATCGTACCCGGGTCCAAATTGTCCCCCGCCAGAGTCGAGGTCCTGGTGAACAAATTCTTCGATCGGAACAAATCCCGCTTCATGAACGTCTCGCTGTCCTTCGGGGGCGAATTCGAAACCACCAGCAAGTCGTACATGTCGCTTACCTTCGCCTTTTTCATCGCTCTGATGGCGATTTACATGGTGCTGGCCTCGCAGTTCAACGACTACGTTCAGCCCTGCATCATCATCACGGCAGTTCCCTTCTCCCTGATCGGCGTCGTAATGGGGCTTTTCATCACCCGCACCACGTTCACCATCGGCAGCTTCCTCTCCATCGTGGGACTCGCCGGAGTTTCGGTCAACAACTCGCTCCTTCTCATCGATTTCATCAACGTGCGCTCGAGGGAAGGCAAGGAACTCCGTGACGCCGTGATCGAAGCGTGCGCGTCCAGAATGCGCCCGGTGCTCATCACAACGGTCACCACCCTTCTCGGACTTCTGCCCATGGCCGTCGGAATTCCCAGCAAGTCC
This sequence comes from uncultured Desulfobacteraceae bacterium, assembly GCA_964575975.1. Taxonomy (GTDB): domain Bacteria; phylum Desulfobacterota; class Desulfobacteria; order Desulfobacterales; family SKZT01. Next base: position 24,074 of record CAZNTU010000070.1, on the reverse strand, counting down.
ATTTCGTGGGCTCCCATGGCCATGGCTTTCGTATCCGGCCTTTCCAGCTCCACGATCCTGACGCTCCTGATCGTTCCTGTGGAATACGAAGCCATCGAGAACCTGAAAGCCCGTTTCAAAAAGAAGCCTCTTCCAGAGGCGTCGATCTCCGAATTGTCAAACATACAACATAGGGAAGATACGTCATGCGGCAACTCGTTGTCCTCATCCTCGTCCAGGCCGTGACCGCGATTTGTTTCCAATGCCCCGCGCCGGCCATAACCCGCGAAGAAGCCGTCCTGTACGCGCTGGAAAACGCGGAAAGCATCCGGATCGCCAGACAGAACGCCGTCCAAGCCAGGGAATCGGGCCGGCAGGCGGCCTCCTTCGCAAAGCCGCAGGCCGACCTTAGAGGAACGTTCGCTAGCCTGGGCACCAACGCGCCGGACATCCCCATACCGCAACTGGAATACCCGGACAGGCAAATTCTGGCGGAGGCCGAATTCTCCCAGCTGTTGTTCGCGGGCGGGAGAATCCGGCGAAGCCTGGAGCTGGAAAAAAACATTTATAAACAATCCGACCGGCAGTTGGCATTGAGCATCCGCGACATAGCGACAGGCGTCAAGCTGTCGTTCGACTCCGTCTTGTTCCAGAACGCGCTGGTCCGGATTTTGCGGGATCGGCTCGCCCAGCGACGGGAAGAACTCCAAGACGCCAAGGATTTGTGGGAGGCCGGCATGGTAACCGGTCTCGACGTGCGCCAAGCCAACGTGAACGTCAATTTCGCCCTGGATGCCATGCGGACCGGCCAGGCCTCCCAAAAGGAGGCCGTGATCGACTTCAACCTGGCGCTTGGAAGGCCGGCCACGGGCGATTTGCTGCTCCCCGAGGGCGACCTCGCCGACGAAACGGAGAACCTCGGCCCCATGGTCTCCCTGTTGTACCAGCGATTGGAACGGGAGGAAATCCTGGATTTGAAACTGCGCGAAACCCAAACCGAAACCGCCCGTCTCAACTACGAAATCGCCAAGGGAGAATACTACCCCGCTTTCGCCTTGGTTGCGGGCGCCCGAACCGAGGGCGAATCCGCCGGCGCCATGGACGAATCCTGGATATTCGGCGTCCGAATGCAGTGGAGCCTGTTGGACGGCGGCCTGATCCGGTCGAAAGCCTCCGAGGCCGGCTCGTCACTTGCCAGCGCAAGGGAGGTCCTCGAAAGAACGAAAAAGGAGCTTTCGGGCCGGGTGGAAAAGATCGCGACGGACTACGAGTCCCTGAAGCAACGAGCGAGACTTCAACGCGAAGCGGCGGAACTGTCGAAGGAAAACTACGAGGACGCAAGAGGCCTCTACAGGGCCGGAACCATCACCCAAGTCGATCTGGGAGTGTTCAACCTCAGATACTCGGAAGCCCGGTTCAACCTTCTGGAAATCTATTTGCTGCAGCGGCGCTTGATGGCGGAGGCGGAGGCGCTGTTGGCTTCCGGTCCGATACAATAAAGATGACCGAACCGGATTTTAATTCTTCGATTCGTCAAGCGTCGATCGAAAAGATATGCGAATTGGCAAATTGAAATTGGTCGCCATGGAAATTCCCGCATATGTTGTTTACGGCCACTTGAACTTCGGAGTCCCCAAAATCCGCCTTACTTCGTCGGCGTTGCTCGCCAAAAAAATAGTCAGTTCTTCGAGCGCGTATTCGTCTATCTCCATCCCGCTTCTTTCGATCAGATCGGCAAGCTCGGCGGCCGCGTCGATCATCTTGTCGTAAGCGTCCGCCTCTTTTTTGGAAATGTTCGGCATTAAAAGCGCCTAATTTTCCTTCGACCCGGCGCCGCCTCTTCTGCCCGAGGCTTTCTTCTCGGGGGCGGGTTCCGCCTCCTCGGACTTTTTCGGTTTTGCTTCGGCTGGCTCTGCGGGTTCGGCAGCCTTCAGCGGCTTGATGCCTTTGAGGATGTTCGTGACTTCCGCCGCGTTTTTCGCAAGAAAGACGGAAATCTCGTCTATGGCCTTTTCTTCGAGACCGATCTCCAGTTCGCCTTGCTTGATGAATGCGGCCAGGCTTTCGGCCGCGTCGAGCATTTTGTCGTACGCGTCGGCTTCCTTTTTGTCCTCGAACACCTTGTCGAGTTCGACGCCGTTTCTGACAATGAAAAATTTCGTGATGACGGCCATTCTCTGCAATCTCCCCTATTTCGATTCGTTAGAAACAAGAGGGCGACATTACCAAACCGGGTATTTTTTTTCAATAAGATTCACCTTATGTAGAACAAATTCGGTTTTCGGCGTGCGGGTCCGGTTTTCGACAGGCAGTAACGTTCCGAGGCCCTGGCAGCAAGCTCGGGGGGAATAGCATCCGCCGGCGACAAGGCGGAGGCGAAGATGTCCAAAGCTTGGCACTTTCCTCCTCCGGCCCAGGTCCCCTATGATACGCGCTTTTCGAGGACCTCCCGTACGATCTTTGTTCATCGGCATTCTTCGACCTTGTCAAAAAAATGATCCGCCCCGTGCCGGACTTGGTCCGTTGGGTCTTCCAAGCCATCATCCTTCAGCCGTTTGTAAACCGCGTCGAACTCGTTCTCCAGGCTCAGGAACGCATCCACGACATCCGGATCGAAATACGTGCCCGCTTTTTCGAGAATGATCTCGTTGCATTTTTCCCGTGAAAGGGGCGCCTTATAGGGACGTCTCGACCGCAGAGCGTCGTAAACGTCCGCCAAAGCCATGATCCTGGCGCTCAAGGGAATCTCCTCGGCGGCAAGCCCTTCGGGATAGCCGCTGCCGTCCCATTTCTCGTGGTGGCATCCCGTGATGGTCACGCCCATGTTTATAAAAGCGTTGTAAGGATACCGTTCCTGAACGCTCTTCAATGTCATCGCCCCGATGGCGGTATGGGTTTTCATGATCTCGAATTCATCCGGGGCGAGCTTTCCCGGTTTCAGCAGGATTCTGTCGGGGATGCCGATCTTTCCGATATCGTGGAGAGGGGCGGCATAGAAGATGTTTTCTACGAAGGAATTCGTGATGCGCTCGGCATAGCGGGGATTTTTCAACAATCGCCTGGCGAGCATCCTGCAGAATATCCGCGTGCGCTCGATGTGTTGGCCAGTTTCCCGGTCGCGGAACTCCGCCAACTTGGAGATGGCCAAGAGAGTTGCCAATTGCGAATCCTGGATTTCGTTGACTTTTTTCTGGACCAGTTCCTCCAGGAAACGATTGCGCACCTCCAATTCCCGACGCATCCTGCAGAGGTCGATCTGAGTCTTGACTCGCACCAGCACTTCCTTGGCCTGGAAAGGTTTGGTCACGTAGTCCACACCGCCCACCTCGAACGCCTTCACCTTGTCTTCGGCGTCGCTCAGACCGCTCACGAACAGGACCGGGATGTCCTTGAGCTTAGCGTCTTGCTTCAAACGTTGGCATACCTCGTAGCCATTTAGGCCCGGCATGTCGATGTCCATGAGAATCAGGTCCGGCCGTCTTTCGGCCGCCGCTTTTAATGCCTTTTCCCCGGTAGTGTGGGCGAACACCTGATATCCTCGTTTGGTCAGAATGCTTTCTAGAATCCGCAGATTTATCGGAACATCATCCACGATCATGATGCGGTATTTTTCGTAAGATGAATCGGTCATAGTTGTATTCGGCCTGTCAAGTCAATTACAGGATTCGTTCGAACCGGTGCCGCGATTTTCATGTATTCGTCAAACGTCGATCGGAACGGTAACCGCGAATTTTAGAACAGTTAAACGGGAACTCTCTTTTTGTCAACTGAAATACAGCAGTTTTTCAAGCCGTCCCTGTCCGCTCGCGCCACTCCTTTGCATTTGCGGAAAATCGCTTTTTTCTTGCAATTCCCTTGTTTAAAACGGATAATCGTAGCCGTTTCACAAACTAAGAAGCCAGTTTTTTTCGAGATCATGAGGGCGCTCCAATTGTTCGATCCGGCGCGCATTCCTTAAAAAGACGAAAGTTCGATCGGAAATGGAAAACACTTGCGAACGAAAATCAATTAAAATTCTTCATATTCTACAAAACAAGGACAAGAAATTCGTCCTTCTTGACAAGTTGGTCGAAGGCCTTTCGCGGGAAAATTTCCGGCAGACGCTTTGCTACCTTCATGGCGAGAGAGACGGTAGCTCCCAACTTGACAAGCGTTTTACGATCTTGTGTTTGGGATCGAAAAGCGTGAGAAGCTTCAATCCGTTCGTCGTTTTCCGGGTATCGAAAATAATCAGGTGCCATGGCATCGACATCGTGCATTGCCAGAGGCACAAGCCGACAGTCTACGGCGCTTTGGGCTCGTGGTTGGCAGGAACGGACGCCAAGGTTGTCGCGACCGTTCACGGGAGAAACCGCACCCGGAATTTCGGAAGAAAACTCGCCAATTTTTTCGTCTTCAAGCGCGTATCGAAGATCGTTGCCGTGTCCGACGCGGTCCGGAAGGATATTCTGAAAACGAATCCTCGTTTGAAACCTGACAAAGTGGCCACGATCTATAACGGTATCGACGAGGAGGCGTTTTCAGTCGAGAGCATCGACCTGGAAAACGCCCGTAAACGCATCGGGATCGAGGAAAAGGAAGCTGTCGTGTTCGGGACGGTTGGACGGTTGGCCCCGGTGAAGGGGCATGAATTTCTTTTGCGCGCCTTTTCGAAAGTGCTGGATGAAATCCCCGGTTCCTGGTTGGTCGTGGCCGGTTCGGGGCCTTTGGAAAGCGAACTGAAGAGCCGGATCGAAAAAACGTCCATGGAAAGCCGAGTCCGTTTTTTGGGATTTCGAAGCGATATTCCGCAGGTCTTGGCGGGATTGGATTGTTTCGTTCTTCCATCGCTTTCGGAAGGACATCCTTTGTCCCTTCTGGAAGCCATGGCCTGCGAGAGACCGGTGATCGCCTCGGCAGTGGGCGGCATCCCGGAAATATTGACGTCGCCGTGCCCTGGAATCCTCGTGGAGCCAAGATCGCCGGCCCAACTTGCCTCCGCCATGGTGAAAATTGGAAAAATGGCCGGCGGGAAACGCGCCGAGATAGGCAAAAGCCTCAGAAACATAGTGCTCGAAAAATACACCTCCCGGAAAATGATTTCGAACACGACGGAACTCTATCGTTCTCTTCTTGCAACTATATAAAAAATCTTAAACGAGGAACCAACTTGGAAAAGGGACGTTTGACGGAGAAAAAGCATTGGGAAGAGGTTTGGGACAAGGCGAAGCTTCCTTCCATTGTCGAATCGGGCGACAAGCACCCGATCAACAAGGAGATTTTGAAAGTCCTGGATCGTTTTCTTCCGGAGGGAAGACTGACGGCTATGGAGATTGGAGGAGCGCCGGGGCAGTTTCTTGCCTATCTCTCGAAATACCGGGGCTACGAAGCCTACGCCATGGACTATTCCGACATCGGCTGCCGGAAAACCAAGGAGAATTTCGACGCCCTCGGCCTGAAAATCACCATATACAACCGTGATTTCTTCGACGACCTCTCCGACCTGCCGCGATTCGACCTGGTCTTTTCCATGGGATTCATCGAACATTTCGACGATCTCGAGGATGTCGTGCAGCGGCATGTCGGCCTTTTAACAAAAGGCGGCCTTCTCGTCCTGGGCGTTCCCAATTTCGGCGGATTCAACGGCAGGATCTTGAAACGGCTAGCGCCGAAACTGCTGTCCATGCACAACCTGGAAGCCATGGACGCGCGCCGGTGGGAAAGGTTCGAGTCCGCTTTCGGACTGGAAAAGCTTTTCCTGGAATACATAGGAGGATTCGAGCCTAAAAATTTTCGAAGATGCGAAAACAAAACCTGGAAAAACCAGGCGATCCGCCTTTTCTTCAAAACGGTTCGCACCCTTGCCACGGACCCGTTTCCGTTTCTGAGGAACTTCAACTCCCCTCGATGGAGCGCCTACCTGCTGGGGATATACCGGTCCAAATCCGGTTAATGGCTACATTCGCATCATTACGCTTGAGAGCCGACGACATTGCCACCTGACGATTCGAAGACGGCAACCTTTTCTTCCAGCTCGAACGCCGCCGCCAAAGCCACGGGAAACCAGTGGAAAATCCAGAAAGGCTTCGGATGCTGGATCAGAGTATTGCCGTCGGTGGCGATGCATAGAGCGCCGAAAAGAAGGGAGCACGTAGCAAGGAAGCTCTCCGGACGGCTTTTCATAGTGGCGGATTTGAACAGGCAGTATCCGATCAGGACGAACTGCAGAATCAGGCCGATCAGCCCTCCGTAATAAAAGGTGGCCATGTAGACGCTGTGGGGATGCAAAAACTCCCGCCCGTCGGACATGAACGTCGTCGTGTCCGCGTTCAAACCGTAGCCGAAAAACGGGTCGGATTCTATCATCTTCAGGAAATTCCCCCAGATTTCCAGACGATAGGACAATCCCCGCTCCAGCACGAAATAGCGAAAGAATTCGGGAAACGCGACAAACAAACCCGCCACCGCGAACAGAAACAGTACCAGCAGCAACGCGAATTTCCCCGACAGTCCCCGCTTCAAACCCACTTTATAGAAAAGGATCGCCTGCCATACGATCATCGTGATCACGATCGAAACCACCGGTCCTCTGGCCTGGGAAAGCAGCATGTAGGCCAATATCGAAATCGCGACGATCCCGTATACGACGACATCCTTTCCGCTCCGCCTCTTAAAGGCCAAATAGAGGCATCCGACAAGGGCCACCCCGTAAACCGAAGCCGTCCTTATCGGATTGTGCAGAAGCCCGTAGCCCCAAAGCCGATTCTCCGGAAACGGGTTGCGCATATAATAATAAACGGAATATACCACCGAAACAATGGCGGCGGTCCAACAGAAAAGAATCGTCAAACGCCGCAAGAAATCCGGGCAGGACCGGATCAGATGGACGGTCGCCGCCAAGAAGCACGCTATGTACAGCACGCGCCTTCCATACTGCATAATGTCCGACCCGTTGAAATCCTTGGCCCAGAATAGCGTAAGCCACATGTAGAACAAAAAGACAAGGGAGATCACAAACGCCTTGCTCGCGAACATCCCGAGAAAATCGACCTTCTTGAACAACGCCATCCCGAGAAAGGGAAATGCCACGAAAACGTAAAAGAAGTTGCTGAGGGTTTTCGTGGAAGGAAAAAAGAAGAAGCCCACGAAAAAAATGCTATATAAAACGGGAAAAATATTGTCTTTTACTTTGTCACGAATCATTCGCGGTCCGGCCGGAATAAAGGTTTGCGTTGCGACTTTCGTATTTGCCTTTTTTTCTATCGATATGTTTGTTCAGATACTTTTCGAACCCGACGGGGCGAACGCTTCGGCTGTCGAAATACCAGCGTGTCAGGTCGTTGGCCGCGTCCCAGCCGAAACCGAACTCCACGGCGGAGAGCACGAACCGCGCCAAGTCTCCGGCCTGCTTTTCCGCCGCGCCCGTTTTCTCCACATGGTCCATGTCGCTCAAAAGCACTTTTTCCGGCGGCCCTTCTGTCCAAAGAAAATTCGACCATTTCATGTCGCCATGAACAAACCCGGCCCCATGGAATCCCGCAGCCAGTTCGGCCGCCTTTTTCAGCAAAGCGCGGAACCGTTTTTCGGAAATCTCGTCTTTTCTTTGCGCCGCGCGTCCTAAATTTTCTCCGTCGATCCACCGGGTGACAAGACAAGTCCGGACTACAAAGAGCCCCTCCCTGATTTCCAGGTAGAGCAGAGGTTCCGTAACGGGGATCTCCATTTCGATCAGCGCCAGCCAACGTTTCCAGACGTTCGTTCCCCTGAAGGGCCGGAAAGGGGAAAGCAGGCTTTTTTTGAGGCCCCATTCGAAATCGTGGAGGCAAACCTGTCCCCATGGCGCAAGCGCGGCTATGACGGTGCGTTTCAAACCGTCGTTCTTGATCGTCCGCAAGGGGGCTTCCGAAGCCTTCTCCACCACGGAAAGCCATCTGGAGGGAGACAAATTCAGTTTCGTTTCCCTCGCCAGGCAGGTTATGCCGTATTTCGACGTTTTTTCGGATTTCGGCATTGTCCTCTAGGGACGCTCCTCCCACCGAAACATTTCGACGCCCGGTCGGACAAGGAGGAAAGGTCGAGCGCCGATAAGGGATTTTTCGCATCCGATCGGTATCAACGGTCGCGTATACGGCATCACATCCCCAAGCGTCCGGTGTGGACGAATATCGCGTTGGCCCAAAGAAGCATGCCGTTTCCGTCGTGCTTGGGCTTGTAAATATCGTACAAGGCGAAACCGTGGGGCCTCAAAACCCGGTCTATGTCGTAAACCAGCCCGCCTCCCTCGTACATGCGATTGAACATCACCTCGGTGTAGACGAGAAGCGTGGATTCGGAAAGCAGTCTCGTCGCGCCCTTCAACGCGAAGACCTCGGCGCCTTGGATATCGAATTTCATCAGTTGAACGCCGTTCAGTTTTTCCTCCTTGGCCCATCCGTCCAGCGTGACCGCCCGGACACTTTCGACTCTTTCTATTCGGGCGCCTTCCGGCTGGTACTGTTCTAAGCGCGGACCCGGTTTGAACAGCGACGTGTTTCCTGCGGACGCCGCGATCTTTAGCTCCACCTGGCCCTCCGCGTCGGACAGCGCCCAATATCGAGGATGAAACCGTCTTTCGGACCGCTCGAAGTCTTCAAGCACAGGCTTGTAAAACGGGTTCGGTTCGAACGCATAGACATCCACCCCAGGAAAGTACTTCAAAAGCCGTCTGGAAATTCTCCCGTTGCTGGCGCCCGCGTCTAAGGCGACCGCGACTTTGCGTCCCTTCAACAATTTTCTCATTGCCAGATACGGATCGTCCAGGGATTGCAAGTTCCTTTTGTCCTTGAAGAGAATTTTCCTGGCGACCAGATCGAAAAACTTGGCCATATGGCATTCTTCCGTATCGTTAAATTCTAAAAAAAAACCAGCTCGCGAACAATCAATTCTCGCATATGACATTCAATAGCTTTTCCCGAACTTTTAAAATGTCGTGATTCCTTTCCGCATGTTCTCGTCCGGATTCTCCCATGGAGGCCGTCAATTCAGGAGACGCCACCAGTCTTTCCAATCCCGCGATCCAGTCCTCGGGCTTCTCGACCGCGATACTGTTTTCTTCGTTCAGGATTTCTTTCGTGGCGCCGAAAACGTTTCCGACCACAGGGACTCCGCAGGCAAGGTACTGGATGGCCTTGATCGGCGACTTCCCCCTCGAAAACTCGTCATTTTGGAGCGGAAGAAGTCCGATGTCAAGACTTTGTATGAACTCTGCCTCTTTTCCGGGAAGAAACGGATGATAGTCGAAGGGGAAATCGAATCGGGGCTTTTTTCCTGAAAGCACCGCGATTATAATACGGGGATATTTTTTTTTCAATCGGGAAAGCACGGGTTCCAATTTTTCTATCAAAGGCACGTTCACCGGGGCGCCGGCCCATCCGACCACAGGCCCCTCGCCTCCATTTCCTTTTTTCGGCCGCCAAACTTCCAGATCCAAAGCCATTGGAACAATCTTCACGGACTCCGAATATTGACGCGCGTAATCCGCCAGATACCGGTTGGGCGTGGTCACGGCATGCGCCTTCGACAGCCACAGCTTCAATCGTCTTTTGACCCGTATTCTCGTTATGAAGAAATCTCGCCTGCCGGGGCGGGTGAATATGGCGTCGTCGAAATCGAAAATCGCGCGGCGGCTTTCGTTGATCATTCTTTTGGCAAGCGAATAATCGAAGAGGCATTTCTGGTTGAAAAGAAGATCGGCGGACCTAACTCGCGAAAGTATTGATCGGGAAAGGGATTTTCGATGAACGAACTCGAAGCCTATCCCTCTGGATTTGAAAAAATCCAGGTATTGCGCCACGCGAAACAGCGTGCTCGCCTTTTGCAAGTCCCTGCTGATTATGGCAAGAACGTTCATTTTCCCGCCCGGCGCCTTTTCATCAGGTTTTCCGTGTGCCGCGCGATGCGTTCGGTTTTGCGCCGGATCCAAAATTGTTGAAAGCGGCCGTACAGTCCCGGATTGTCCGTCCCTTTGCAGGCCAGAAACAAATTCGCCCTTTCCTCCGCGCCGAAATATTCCTTTAAAAGGGTGTAATTCAATTCCGCGAGGCTTTTTACGATCCAACGGAAACGAAACAGCTTTTTGCGATCCACCCTCTGCAAATCGAACAGCGCGATCTCCGGAGGGCCGGACAAGTTTTCGCGAAATCCCAGAAGAATGTGGGTGGCGTTGAAATCCTTGTGATTGAACCCAGCTTCGTGCATTTTAGCGGCGAACCGCCCTATTCTTTCCATAAGGACCTTCTTCCGCTCCTCCGCGCCCGGGCCGGTGAAATAATCCGGACGGTTGAACAGAAGCCACTCGAGGGACACGAAAGGCGAAAAATCCTCCGTGATGAGAAACGAGACCGCTTTGGACCCGCCGATTCTCTTTTCCCCCGCCGCGACGGGGTTGACGCATGCCAGTCCGCTTTTTCGGAAATCGACGATGTTCCGGAACTCCAGAAGACCCTGGGTTTCGGGAAGCCGTTCGCATTCAGGAAACAATCGGACGCCTCTATCGATCAGTTCCGCCTCGTGGCGCTTCAGATACCACGACTTGGGGCCGTCTTCTCCGAAGACTTCGATTTTCGCGACGCTTCTGTCCTTTATTCGTTTGAAGACCTCGCCCCCGTCGAAATGGAAGACGCTGTCGAAATCGGTAAACCCGCTTTTCGACAGAAGGTTCGCGAATTCGGGATTGATCGTGAAATCGCCGAAAATTTCCGGGTTCACGGGCTGTCTGAATTCAGACGGATCGAACGTTTTTCTCCGACCGGACTCTCTCATACAATTTCGACACTTCCGTCAAGTGTTTATCCAACGTGAACGCCGACGCCGTTTTCGCGGAGCGTTCCCCCATAAAAGCCCTTTCCAGTTTCGACCCGAGCGACGCCAGACGCTCGGCAAGCTCTGCGGGTTCGGACGTTTTCAAAATATAGCCTTGTTCGCCGTCGCGGATCAACTCGGCCGCGCCGTTGTTTTCCGTGGTCACGACCGGAAGACCGCAAGCCAAGGCTTCCAGGCAAACATTGGCGAACGCGTCGTAAAGCGTCGGCAGCACGAATACATCCCCGGCCGCATATAGCCTTTCGACTTGTCCGCAAGCCCCCGTAAACGAGACCCGGTTCGAAAGACCCAGCTCCCGCGCCCTTTTCCGATACGGCTCGGGATTGCCGGAACCCGCCACCACGAGCTTTAAAGACGGCTCGTTCCTGAGCGCCAGCGCTTTCAGGACCAAGTCGAGCCGTTTGAGTTCGAAGTCGTTGGCCACGAACAGCACAACCGTTTCGTCGGAGGAAACCCCGAGGGACCGCCTGGTTTCCTCCCTGAATTTTTTGCCGACTTCCAAGTTGAAACGGTCGGTATCGACCCCGTTGTAAATCACGAAGATTTTCTCGGGCTTCGCCGCATAATGATGGAGAATCTGGTCGCGCACCAGTTTCGAGTTGGTCACGACCGCGCGGCAACCGTCCTGCTCGTATATTACCCTCTCCAAAAAGCTTAAAACTCGCCTCCTTGGCCCCATCGCCTTCAGCTTTCTAATGGTGGGATTGGGATATCTCTGTCGCATCTGAACCGGATTGATTCCGTCGGAAACCCGGTAGATATCCTGGTAAAACGTCCGTTCCATACTCTGGACGATATCGAAACATTCCTTTCGAAGCCGCTTTCGAAGGAAGTACGAAAACGTCAGGTGCTTAATCGGCGAAGACACCTTGAGGATGGGAACGCGATGAAAAATCATGCCGGGATCGTCCATTCGCGTGTTAGAGAACACGTGGACCTCATGTCCAAGGCGAGCAAGCGCCCGGCTAAGAAAAACCGTGTATTTTTCCAAGCCCCCTTTTTCCAACGTGTAATGGCGACAAACCAGCGCTATTTTCAATTCTCCCTGACTTCCACCTCCCGAATCGATATTTTTTCGGCATGCTAAGCAATTGCCGGCAATTCGGTCAAGCGAAAAAGAATAAACGAAAATATATTTTGCGGACCGTTTTTTTCTCTGATATAAAGCCCGACAACTTTAAATCAGGAACAAGTTTTGGCTACCGGAAAATTTTCAGAAAAATCGAAACTCGTCTTTTTAACGAAAATGGCTTTGCGGCTCGGAAGGACGTTTCCTGGAATAAACTTAAGGAAATTCTCGATTATGCCCGAGCGAAAGCGATACCAACCTCTCGTTTACAAAGGATGCAGGCTTCGGTTGCTCGACGAGGCGAGAGACGGCGAATTTCTCGAAAAATGCTGTCGGGAAGGCAAACTCGACGACGCGCAATACGAGAGGCTTCATAGTTCCTCCACCTCCTCGGTCCACGTGTTTTTCCATCGGGACAGAAAGTACGTAAAAAAAAAATTTTATCATCGGAAATTCTCCGACGGGTTCAAGGATTTGATCCGAGGACCGCGCGCTCTAAGGTCTCTCGAAGGGGACCTGCTTCTTGGAAATTTCGGGTTCGACACGCCTAAATGCCTTTTGATCGGCAAAAAAGGGCGCGTTTCTTTCGCAATATGCGAATTTATCGAAGACGCCTTCGATTTGCACCGTTTTATCAAAGACCAGCTCGATTTCCCTGTCGCCAAGGAAAAGGTGGCGTTGAAACGACAAATCGCTATTTCCGTCGGGCGCGCTGTGGGCAAACTTCACGCTCTCGGAATCGTCCACGGCGACATGCGCTTGGGTAACATTCTGGTCGGACGCGACGGTTTGGGACGAATACGGTTATGGTTTTTGGACAACGAAAGGACGTTCTGTTACAAAAGTTTGCCGGATAAATTGCGAGTGAAGAATTTGGTGCAAATAAATATGATAAAGGCCCGAACAATATCCAATACGGACCGGATGAGATTTTTTCTCCGGTACCTGCAAGAGAATCCGGGGCTTTCGTCTCGAAAACGGCCTGTTGCGGCAAGGGTGGTCCAAAAAACGGCCTTGCGGATGAAAAAATATTCCGGACCCGATTCCGCAAAGCGCAATTAATTTTTGCCAGAGGACGCTTTGTTTGCTATAAACGACCAAATATTGGAAGCCGCCGCGACGAAACGGTGGTGCAACAGAAGACATTTTATGCAACAGAATACATTTTAAAGGAACAGACGAATCTTATGAAAGATGGAGGTCGCATGGTCATCAGCAAGGATCTTCTCGAAATTTTGGCTTGTCCGAAATGCAAGGGCGATATTTACCTGAACGACTCGCAAGACGGACTCGTTTGCGACAAGTGCAAACTGATGTACGAAATCCGCGACGATATACCGATCATGCTCATCGACGAAGCCAAGCCTGTCGAGGAATAGAATCCGGAAGAACGGGAGTCGAGAAAAGGCGCGCGCGAACATCATGAGCATTCCCCGCACACCCCCCGACGCGAAACTGGTCGTCGGCCTTTTCACGAGCGACAAGGACCTCGCGGAACCCGTCGCCCGTGACCTCGAGCGTCTTTTCGGCCCCGTGGACATGGTCGGTCGCTGGATCCCCTTCGACTTCACTGGATATTACGAGAAGGAGATGGGCGGACCGCTCTACAGGCGGATGTTCTCTTTCGAAAAAACGGTGGGGCAGGACGAACTCGCCGATATCAAAACGCGGACGAACGAAATCGAGAAGAAGTATCTCGACGGCGGAAACCGCAGGGTCAACGTCGATCCCGGAATCCTCACCCTCGAACGCTTCGTTTTGGCCACCGGGAAAAATTTTGCGCACAGGATATACCTTAAAAACGGCATATTCGCCGACCTGACGCTTATTTATTCGAAAGGCGGGTTCCGGGAGCTTCCGTGGACCTATCCGGACTACAAGGACGAACGATTGCTGTCGGTTCTGGAAAAAGTCAGGCGGAAATACGTGATGGACCTAAAGACAGCGAAAGCCGAGGAAAAGGAATGATAAAAAGCATGACCGCCTACGCCTCCCTGGAAAAATCGGAGGGTTCGGCGACCGTCGGGATCGAAATACGCTCTTACAACAGCAAGTACCTGGATGTCCTGGTTCGCGTGCCCTCGGACTTGAATCCGCTGGAGGAAAGGATCAAGCAGCTGGTTGCCGAACATATCCAAAGGGGCCGTATCGAAATCAAGATTCAATTCAAGTCCGAGGCGGAAGCCGACATGAAATACGACATCGACGAACCGAGGGCCCAGGCTTATCGCGACGCCTTGGTTCGACTGAAGGAAAAGTTCGGCCTCGCCTCCGAAATATCCCTCGAGACGCTTCTTTCCGCAGGCGGGATCATCAGGCCCTCCGAAGCGGAGAAGGACTTGGAAGCGTACTGGAATCCGGTCCGGGACGGCTTGTCGGAAGCGCTCCAAAGCCATGACGCCATGCGAACGAAGGAAGGCGAATTCATGGCGAGGGATTTTGAAAAACGTCTCGACTTCATCGAAAACGGTCTGAAAACGATCAAGGAATATTCCCGCGACCTTCTCCCGATTTACCAAAAGCGTCTGGAGGAACGCATAGGCGCTCTCACGAAGGGAGTCGCGGAGATCGACCCGGCAAGGATCGCACAGGAGGCCGCCTTTTTGGCCGACAGGAGCGACATATCCGAGGAGATCGTTAGGGCGGAAAGCCATCTTAGCCAGTTTCGGGCAGTCATGACAGCCGAGGAACCCGCCGGCCGCAAGCTCAATTTCCTGTTGCAGGAGTTCAACCGGGAATTCAACACGTTGGGGGTCAAGTCCCAAAACGCGGACGTTTCCCATGTCGTCGTCTCTGTGAAGTCCGAGTTGGAAAAGATTCGAGAGCAGGTTCAAAATGTCGAATAGTGCCCCGAAAAAGAATTCCGGACCTGTTGTCGTGAAGACGGACGGGTTGGAAGCTTCGGAGACGAAATATCCGTCCGAACTAAGGAGAATTATGGAACAAAACTTGCTCAACATTGGGTTCGGAAACTCCGTGGTGGCAGAGCGGATATTGGCGATCGTCTCTCCGAACTCCGCCCCCATGAAACGTCTCAAGGACGAGGCCAGGGAGGACAACAGGCTTATCGACGCCACCCAGGGCCGCCGCACCCGTTCGATCATCGTCACGGACAGCAACCACGTGATTCTTTGCGCCATCCAGACCGAAACCATTTCCCAGCGGTTCGCCGCCCTTCAATCCAAGGAAGAAAAAGAATAGCCAAATGGAAAGCTCGAACCCAAAATCCGCGAACGCCGGTTCGGCGAACTTGTTCATAATTTCGGCCCCCTCCGGAGCCGGCAAGACCACGCTCTGCAAGGCTTTGCTAAACCGGTTTCCCGACATCCGCTATTCCGTCTCCTCGACCACCAGGCCTCCGCGGGACGGGGAAGCGCACGGACGCGACTATTTTTTCGTCGACAAGGAAACCTTCGAGGAAAAGCTTGCAAAGGGACTTTGGGCCGAGTGGGCCGAAGTCCACGGAAACTATTACGGCACGTCCGACGAGTTTCTGAGCCGATGCCTCGAAAACGGAAACGACGTCCTGTTGGACATCGACGTCCAGGGCGCCCGCCAGATTCTCACGCGCTATCCGGACAGCGTGACCATCTTCGTAATGCCGCCTTCCATGGAAACGCTTCGAATACGGCTCGAATCCAGAGCCGCGGATTCCAAGGAGGTGATAGAGAGACGGCTTCGCGACGCCGAGGGGGAGATCGCGCAACGGGACATGTACGCCCATGTGATCGTCAACGACCGTCTCGACGAAGCCTCGGCGCGATTGATCGAGCTTGTGTCCGAATACAGGGGGCGAAGACGGTGAAAACGGAAATCATATACGGCGTCCATCCCGTGCGAGAGGCCTTTGCGGCGGGAAGGCGCTCGATTTTCGAGCTGTACGTCGCACGGGAACAAGGCGGACGACTCGAAACCGTGATCCAAACGTGCGAGGCGCGTAAAATCCCGGTCAAGCGAATAAAACCCGAGCAGCTTTCCTCGGTCGCCAAGACATCCGACCACCAGGGAGTCGGGGCCAACGTGTCGATCTATCCCTCGGTCGAGTTGAACGAGATACTGGTACGAAGACCGGGTCAAAATCCGCCTTTTTTCCTGATACTGGACCAGATCGTCGATCCCCACAATTTCGGGGCGCTGGTTCGAACGGCCCTGGGAGTCGGAATGGACGCCGCGATCATTCCCAAAGACCGGTCCGCTCCTTCCAGCCCGGCGGCTTCCAAGGCTTCGGCCGGAGCGCTGGAGCATATGCGGGTGGCCAGGGCGACCAACTTGGTCAACGCCATGGCGAGGCTGAAGGAAACGGGCGTATGGATCGCAGGCCTTGACAGGGGGGCGGAAAAAAGCATTTTCGACAGCGATCTTGCCGGTCCCCTGGCCCTCGCGGTGGGCGCCGAGGAAAAAGGATTGAGGCCGCTTGTGAAATCGACTTGCGACTTTCTGATCTCCATTCCGCAAGTCGGCCCCCTCGATTCCCTGAACGCGTCGGCGGCCGGCGCAGCCGCCATGTACGAGGCGTTCCGCCAACGCAACCAGGGGAACCGAGGTCGAAAACAAAAACTTTAAACCTGCGCGGCTGGATTGGCGGCAAGGCTGAAAATTCGCTCGAGTCCCTAACCGAAGACCTCCATCTGCGCAAATCGAAAACTATCGGCTTCAAGCTTCGAGCCTTCGCCTTTCAGCCTTGAGCTTTCAGCTTTTAGCTTCGAAGAACAACAAGGGAGAATTATGGAAAACGGAGAAAAGATTCGAATAAACAGCGACGGCTCCCTGGCCGTCCCGGACAATCCGGTCGTTCCCTTTATCGAGGGCGACGGCACCGGGCCCGATATTTGGGCGGCCACCAAGCTGGTGTTGGACGGCGCGGTCGAGACGGCCTACGCCGGCAAGAGAAAAATCGCGTGGAAAGAAATCTACGCCGGGGAAAAGGCGTTCGAAAGAACGGGCGAGTGGCTCCCGGAAGAAACCCTGAAGGATATCGAGGAATACGTCGTGTCGATCAAGGGACCCTTGACGACCCCGGTGGGTGAGGGCATCAGAAGTCTCAACGTCACCATCCGCCAAAAACTGGATCTCTACGCTTGCGTACGTCCCACGCGGTACATCGAGCCCGTGCCCAGTCCCGTGAAAAACCCCGAGAAGGTCGACATGGTGATTTTCAGGGAAAACACCGAAGATGTCTACGCCGGAATCGAATGGGCGTCCGGAAGTCCCGAGGCGCAAAAAGTCGCCTCGTTTCTAAAGGACCAGATGGGAGCCGACGTGCCCGAAGGCTCCGGGATCGGAATCAAGCCCATCAGCGCAGCCAATTCCAAGAGGCTGGTGGCCAAGGCCATTCAATACGCCTTGGAAAACCACCTCAAGTCGGTGACCCTCATGCACAAGGGCAATATCATGAAGTTCACCGAGGGCGCCTTCGCCAGATGGGGCTACGAAGTCGCCAAGGAAAAATTCGGGGACAGGACCATCACGGAAAGCGAACTGTGGGACAAGTACGACGGCAAGCAGCCCGAAGGCAAGATAGTTGTCAAGGACCGCATAGCGGACATGCTTTTCCAGCAGGTGCTGCTAAGACCCGACGAATTCGACGTCATCGCCACGCCCAACTTGAACGGGGACTACATTTCCGACGCTCTGGCTGCGCAGGTGGGCGGGCTGGGAATGGCCCCCGGAGCGAACATCGGCGACAAATGCGCCTGCTTCGAAGCCACCCACGGCACCGCCCCCAAGTACGCCAACTTGGACAAGGTGAACCCCAGCTCCCTGATCCTTTCGGGGGCCATGATGCTGGACCACATGGGCTGGAAAGAGGCCGCCGACCTGGTCCGGAAAGGACTTCGGGAGGTCGTGAAGCAAGGGACCGTCACCTACGACCTGGCAAGACAGATCGACGGAGCCGTCGAGGTCAAGTGCTCCGAGTTCGGCAAGGCCATCGTGGAAAAAATGAAAAGCCTTTGAAACGGCCTTCGCGGCCCGAAAACGGTTCTTGCATGGAATCGAAAATTCTATCGCTCGAAAAGCTGATACGGGAACTCGACCGGCAACGTCCTTCCGGAAAAACGGTCGTCTTCACCAACGGTTGCTTCGACATTCTGCACGTCGGCCACGTCCGTTACTTGACCAAAGCCAAAGCATGCGGAGACATCCTGGTGCTGGGCCTGAACTCGGACAAGTCGGTGAAGACGATCAAGGGAGAGAAGCGTCCCGTCGTTTCCGAACTGCAAAGGGCCGAGGTTTTGGCCGGTCTGCAGTGCGTGGATTACATAACCCTTTTCGACGAACCCGACCCTCTGAGTCTGATCGAACGGCTCGAACCGGACGTTCTGGTCAAAGGCGCCGACTGGTCCGAAGACAAGATCGTCGGGGCGAGGGAGGTTCGCGAAAGGGGCGGACGGGTGGTTCGCATCGAATTCGTCCCCGGCGAATCGACCACGGAAATCATACGGCGGATAGTCGAGCTGTACGGGAACGGAGGCCGCAACGGATGATCGTCGAGGATAAAAACGGTCTGTCCGTCTTCCGGTTCGAAAATCTCTCGCGGTTCGAGGAGCTTGCCCACGGCGTGTTTTCGCGGAAAGGCGGCGTCAGTTCAGGACCGTTCGACAGCTTGAACGTGGGCTTCGGCGTAGGGGACGACGCGGACAACGTGGAGCGAAACCGCGAGGTCGTGTCCAAGGCGCTGGGGGATCTTCCCCTGGCGTGCCTGAGGCAGGTGCATTCCGATAAAATAAAGGTTCTGGGCGACGGCGCTCCCCTGGAAACGTTTCGGAACCGCGCCGCCGTTCCCGAGGGGGACGCCTTTGTCACGGACATGCCGGGCGCAAGTCTTGTAATTCAAACGGCGGACTGCCAAGCGGTGCTCCTCTACGACCCGGTGTCGCGGGTCGCCGCCAACGTGCATTCCGGCTGGCGGGGAAGCATCCTGAACATCGCCGGGAAAACGGTCGATTCCATGAAAAAACGGTTCGGGGTCGATCCGAAGAACATCCGCGCGGGTATCGGACCTTCGCTGGGCCCCTGCTGCGCGGAGTTCGTCAATTATAAAAACGAAATCCCCGAAAACCTTTGGAAATACAAAACCGACGGACGCCGTTTCGATTTCTGGAAAATGACCGGGGACCAGTTGAAGTCCGAGGGCGTGCCGCCGGAAAACATCGAGACGAGCCATATTTGCACCCGATGCCGGACGGACTTTTTTTTCTCGTACAGAAAGGAGAAAGTGACAGGACGTTTCGCCGCGGCCATCGGAATGAAGCAGTTTGCAAAAGTTTGCTCGTCCATGAAATTTTACATTGACTTGGTTTGAAACCTGTGTTAGATGGCTGTTCCCAATGGGTCCGGTCCGGTCCCGAACTTGTTCGAAGGGGGCAGGACGAAAACCCGGAGGAACCGCCCGGACTCAAAGGAAAAACAAGGTTCTTTTTCATGAAGAGAGAAACCAGACGGCAATTTAAAGAACTTGCCTATTACAGCAGCATCGGTCTATCGGTTTCGCTGTCGATTTTCATAGGCTTGGCAGTGGGGGTATATTTGGACCGACATGTTTTCGACACGACGCCGTGGTTCACCCTCATTTTTCTCGTACTGGGAATTTTGGCGGGATACAGGAACATCGGGCTGGCGATCAAGAAGGCCCGAAAAATGAAGTAGGAAACGGAAGAAGAGACAGTCCGTGAAGATACAAGAGCGCATTTTAAAGTGCGTAAAATGGACAAACTGGGTTCTATTCGTGGCGACGACCATATGCGGCTTTCTGTTTTTTTCGCCCGCCTTCGCGAGGGGCATTTTTTTCGGCGGCCTGATCGTAACGGTGAATTTCCATCTTCTGGCCCGGACTTTGAAAAAGGCTCTTACGCCGCCGCACCTGACCTCGCACAACGTGGTCCTGATGAAGTATTATATCCGCTTTTTCGTCAGCGGATTCGTTATTTTCGTCTTGATTTCCAAGCACGTCGTCAATCCGCTGGGACTTTTCGTCGGCCTGTCGGTCGTTGTGGCCAGCATTATGGTGGCGACGATGTGCGAACTAAAAAACTTAATACTTAAGGAGGCAACTTAAGGTGGAACATCCCTATCTCTTTTTCGTCAAGTTGTTTGAGTTGATCGGCCTGGGGGATTTTGCGCACCATTACCCCCATGTCATTTATTCGTGGGTGGTCATGGCACTTTTGATCGGGTTCGGCGCCATTGCCGCGAAAGGGATTCAGATGGTCCCGACCAAAGGGCAGAATTTCTTCGAGATCATTGTCAAGGGCATCGAAGACTTCATGGTGGACATCACCGGCGACGAGGGGCGCTGGCTCTTTCCGCTGATCGCGACCATATTCATCTACATCTTCATCGGCAACCTGATCGGTCTCGTCCCGGGATTCTTCCCGCCCACCGCAAGCCTCAACACCACCCTGTCCTGCGCGCTGGTGGTCGTCATCTTCACCCACGTGATCGGCGTCATGTACCACGGCCCCAAATACATCAAACATTTTCTCGGGCCAGTATGGTGGATGGTTCCCATCATTTTCCCCATCGAACTGATCGGCCATCTCGCAAGAATCCTCTCCCTCTCTTTCCGTCTTTTCGGAAACATGATGGGTCACGAACTGGTTCTGGCGATTCTCTTCGGCCTCGCCGGCGCTTTCTTCGCCCCGTTGCCCATCATGGCCCTGGGCATTTTCGTCGCATTGGTGCAGGCATTCGTATTTTTCCTGCTCTCGATCATGTACTTCACGGGAGCCATGGAGCACGCTCACTAAACCGGAAGTTTCGGTTCGTAAGTTCTTGATTTTTTTTCAGTCGCATTTTTAAATCGGCTTACATGGGATAATGGAAGAAGCCGAAATTCATTAACTTAATTAACTTCTAAAAGGAGGAAGAGTAAGTATGGACGCTGCATTGCAATTTTTTATCGCTAGTGTTACCGCCGCTGGTTTCGGAATCGCCATCGCCGCTTTCGGTTGCGGTATCGGACAGGGCCTTGGCCTCAAATCCGCCGTCGAGGGTATCGCCAGGAATCCGGAATCTTCCGGAAAAGTGACCGTTACCATGCTGATCGGTCTGGCCATGATCGAGTCTCTGTGTATCTACGCGCTGGTTATCGCGCTCATCCTTATCTACGCGCATCCGCAAGCCGGCGCGATCGCCGAGTTGATGGGCGGCGGCGGCCACTAAGCATCAGTTGCAGCAATAACGCCTGATACGCGAATTTAAAAAGGGCGGCTCACCTTTAGGGGAGCCGCCTTTTTTTTGGAGTTCTGTGTTCAGGGGGTCGGGGGTTCAATGAATGACGGAAATGGAAACGGCACGATTTGTACCTTGACGGGTTCTTTGCTCGTCTTGCAAAAAAAACGTGGGAATCTTACATTTTGCGAAAATTCGGCAATGAGGACCTTCGAGATTTTCAAAAGTTCGAGGGAGTCCCTTTATCCTTTTGTATGAAGGAGGCCCTTTATGAAAGACGAAAATGAAAAGAAAAACCGGGAATGCATGATGAGATGTCCCGACTGCAACCACAAAATGAACGTTTGCCGTTCCAGAATCATTTCCCGGGGCGATCCCGTATGCCCCGGCTGCGGAGCTGTACTTGTACCTCTGGAGGATTCGACGGACAAATGAATTTTTTTGCCAACCTTTACAGCGTCTGCGATTTGGAGCCGATCTATGGATAACTGGATTCCGTTCGGAGAGGGAGAATATTGGATCGAAAGGGCTTGCCTGATGTCTCCCCGAGAGACTGCGGCCATGATGGAGGAAGCCACGATAGAGATATACCGGGGCCGCGACGGCAACCTGCACATGAAAGGAAGCGGCAAGATCAAGAACATGCTGATCGTCGAACTTCTCGAGGATGACGACGACCTGCACCTGTTGCTCGACCTCGGCCAAGAATTCAAATACAAACTGGAAACTCCCGATCTTCACGCAGGCAAGGTATTCTCCCCGGACATTAAAGCGGTAGTGCGTTTCGTCCCGAAAAAGCCTTGGGAACAAATTCCCGAAAACGATTTCGAAGAATTGATTTCCCGGTTGAAATTTTTATAATTATGATGCTCTCCAAAATTTGGGACTGTGTTAAGGTGAAAAATTAATTGAAAACCGAACCGAAAAAAGGTCCGATCCAGGGAAGATTCGCGTGCCGGGGGATTATGAAACGCCCGCCCCGCTTCGCGATATAGCGGGTGAATCCCATAATATTGCATTAGCGAACAAGATATGAACAAGAAATACCGGAAAAAACGTTGCAAGCCGCTTTCACGACTCCGACTCGCGCGAATATCAAGTTTGCGGACATTGAATCCTTGTTGATCGCCTTGGGCGGAGTCGTGACGGAAGTGACGGGTCCCGGCTCTCTGTGACTATTTCCGGCATGACGGCTTTTTTCCACAGACCTCATCCTGAAAAGGAGGCGAAAAAACACCAAGTGGAAGACGCCAGGGAATTCCCTTTGTCGAAATCTCGATGGAAATCCGAAGGAGGAAATCATGGACGAAAAATTCACGGACAAGAGGAAAGCGCTGTTGCTGACATCCTTTGCGGCGGATTCTCTGGCGCTGGGGGCGCATTGGATCTACGACGTCGAGGAGATCGCGAAACGTTTCGGCCGGGCGGAAAGCCTGGTCGCGCCCGGCCCCGATTCCTACCACAAGGGAAAGGAGCGGGGCGATTTCACCCACTACGGCGACCAGATGCTGGTGCTTCTGGAATCGCTGGCGGCGAAGGGACGATTCGACCCGCGCGATTTCTCGGAACGCTGGCGCGCCCTTTTCGCGGACTACAGCGGATACATGGACGGCGCCACGAAAAAGACTCTCGCCTACTATGCCAAAGGCAAGCCCCCGGAAAAAGCGGGTTCGCACACGAACGACTTCGCGGGCGCGTCCCGGATTGCACCGGTCGTCTTCCTCTACGCCGACGACCTTGACGGCATGGTCCAGGCGGCGCGGACCCAGACAGGGATGACCCACAACGACGCCGCAACCTTGGACACTGCGGAGTTTTTCGCCAGAGTCGCATACCAAGTGCTTCACGGAGCGGCGCCGGTCGATGCGATCAAGGAGACTGCGGCTGCGGAGTACTTCGAGATGAACCCCGTTTCCATGTGGGTTTTCGACGGGCTGAAATCCAAGGACCAGGATACGGTCTCGGCCATCGGACGCTTCGGCTCCGCCTGCGAAACCAACCAGGTGTTTCCGGGGGTGATTCATCTGATCGCGAAGTACGGCGACGATCCCGAAGAGGCCTTGGTTCAGGCGGTAATGGCCGGCGGCGACAGCTCGGCCAGGGGCGTCATGGTGGGAATGATCCTCGCCGCGCGTCACGGCTCGGGCTTCGTTCCGGAGGATTGGATCTCGGGAATGCGAAAAAAACGCGAAATCAATGAACTGATCGCCAAACTGCTTTAGGCCAAAAGGTCGTTATCCTTTCTTTCAAACAGCACGGGAGACAATCCCTTCGGTTTCCGCTTGGCAAAAAGGCGCAACTATAGTCCCGGTCATATGACTTGATGCTAACCTTATTAATATAATTGGTAAGAAAAGTACCAAGTCATTCGACCGGGACTATAATGTCAGGCTTTTTTCAATCCCTTTTAAACCAAGACCTTTAGGTGCGGTCGAAGTCGTCGCTATCTATTTTTTTCGCCGGGTATTGCAATGATCCATGGTTGTATTAATCTTTTCCGCTGTTGGATACGAAGCCATGGACAGGAACCCAAAAAGAGCGTATTGGCTTAGTTCATGTTAAGCTCCATTTTCAAATACCGGGTATGGATCGCACTGGCGTGCATTACGGCATTCGCTCTGCCCTTTTCGTATTTTGACGGAACGCGAAGAGGCGGATGGGACAATCTCGGATCAGACTCGCATCCGCTATTTCTTTCGTTTGAAGCGGCGAGTTCCTCCCCTGTTTTCGTGGCCGCCGGAGAGCGAAGCCGGCAAAACGTTTTCGATAAGCTGGCGTCCATTTTATATCGGCAGGATCCCCTTGTTTTCTACAAAGGATCCTACCCTCTTTCTTTGCACGGCAATGATTGCCGGGCCGATTGTGCATGCCTTCCGGTCTGCCTTATTCGGGCGCCTCCTTCCCGCCACCGGTAAATCCCAATATTTTCGAATTTCGCTTTCGCTTTTGGGTCGATTGCATCCGTTTTGGCTGCAATCGGATCGAAGGCACAGGAACCATATGGCAATAATCTCGT
>CAZNTU010000069.1:24256-25407 GCA_964575975.1 uncultured Desulfobacteraceae bacterium | reverse complement strand
CATGCTTCGGTGTTCGCGTCCAGGGCCATTGCATCACTACGTGTTAAGCACCACCGTTTTTTCAAGGGACTTCGCGTTCTTAGCGGCTTGGCGGTTTAGAAAAATCGAACTGCGAAGGTGCTAAGGTCGCTAAGTTTTACCTTCTGTAAATTTCTCTGCGATGTCCAATTCTCAAGACCACTATATCGTCATTCTCAAGGTCGAAAATAACTCTGTAATCGCCTATCCGGAAGCGATAAGATCCATGATCGGAGTTAATCATTTTTCTTGAATATATCAGAGGTTCCTCCTTGTATCTCAGAAGTGTTCTACCGATTCTACGCCTGGTATTCGGTTCTATCCTCTGAATATCCTTTACCGCTCTTTCAGTGTATACAAGATTGTAGCTCATTAACCGAAGACTTCATCATGGGAATATACACGCCCATTGCGGAAATCTTCTCTTGCCTCTCTTATGCTCTCAATATATTCCGGAGAAGTCGCAGCCAAAAGATTTTCCAAAAAATCTTCCTGTTCCTCCTTGCTCATTTTTTTTACTGCATCTATAATAGCTTGTGGATTTACGTCCATTCTAATTGATTTTTGCATAACTTACCCGACAAATTTTTCAATCAAATTATTTAAAAATCTTTGAGCACTCTCATTTTCCAATTTTAAATGAGCACAGAGGTCATTCAAAATAGTGTTCATAGTTCCCACTCTTAATGGTTTGTGTTTCGGAATGGCAACATGAAACTCTTCCCCATCATAAGCCTGAGCTGTTCGATCGTATCCGCTTCCGTGTATATCGAATGATCTAACGCACGAGCTTCATATCCTCTCTCAGGAGATTCTTCGACGACAAAAATAATTTCGGTATTCATTGAAAACTCCTAATTGTTTGTAAGACATACGTAACAATATAATCGAAATACGATTGAGATCAAGGGAAAACATAGCCGGCGGAAAAGCTGTCGAGCCCGGCGATGCGCTTATCTTACAGGAGGAGCCTTTCCAAATGGAACCAAAAAGCGAATTCTTGTGTTCGATGGAACGCCGTTGGCGGGGATTTCAAACGGAATATCGCGATTCCCGTCGACACGGGAACTGCCGTTTGCCGGCGTTCCGGTTACCGTCTACTTTAACATTTCGGCGACCCTGTCCAGGATCGC
>CAZNTU010000069.1:22327-24156 GCA_964575975.1 uncultured Desulfobacteraceae bacterium | reverse complement strand
GCGGCGCTCTTGATTACGACGTCGGCGTCCTCCGCCTGGGAAAACACGGCGAAAGCCATTTCCTCGGCGGTTTGCACGCGCATGACGTTTACGTTGACCGGGTCTGGAAGTTCGGTCGGACCGCTCACGAGAACGACTTCGGCGCCCCTGTGCTCGGCGGCGGCGGCGATGGCGTATCCCATTTTCCCGGACGAAGGATTGCTGACGAACCGCACCGGATCCAAGGGTTCGCGGGTCGGCCCTGCGGTGACCAGCACCTTTTTGTTGGCCAAGTCTTTCGGAGTCAGGACACTGACGATTCTGTCCACGATCAGTCCGGGATCGGGAAGGCGCCCCGGCCCTACCGTTCCGCAGGCCAGTTCGCCCGCTCCGGGCTCGAGGATATAGCATCCGTCGGATTCCAGAACATCGAGGTTTCTCTGCACCGCCCTGTTTTCGTACATGTGCGTGTTCATGGCGGGGCACACGATTTTCGGGGCAGTCGCGGCCATGACGAACGTGCTCAAGGCGTCGTCTGCGATGCCGTTGGCCATTTTGCCGACAATATTGGCCGTGGCCGGGGCGATCACGACGACGTCGGCCTCCTGAGCCCAATCGATATGCCTTATGGACGCGTCGTCGGATTCGTCGAAAAGCCCCTTGCAGACCGGAAGTCCGGACAAGGCTTGAAACGTTAAAGGTCCGACGAACCGGGAAGCGTTTTCGGTCA
Source organism: uncultured Desulfobacteraceae bacterium (assembly GCA_964575975.1). Lineage (GTDB taxonomy): Bacteria > Desulfobacterota > Desulfobacteria > Desulfobacterales > SKZT01. The sequence goes on along the minus strand of CAZNTU010000069.1, from coordinate 23,447 downwards.
TGACGACCCGCACCTGCGCGCCCAGCTTTTTCAGCCCCCTGAGGACCTCCGCCGCCTTATAGGCGGCAATCCCGCCGCTCACGCCCAACAATACGCGTTTTCCTTCGATTCCGTGACTCATGTGGTCATACCTGGTTTTCCCGTATAAAGTTCGGGGCTTTTCGACGCCGCCCCCGGTCTTCTTTCTTCGCTCGCCGCCGGGTTCCTCGACTCAAAACCTGTCCGAGGGAGTCGGTCCCACCCATACTTCGACTCTCGTCTTGAACGACGTCTCCTCCATTCTTATTACGCAGGCCCGGCCCTCTTTTATGAAAAGCATAAGGTAAGGATTGAACTTGATGCTGCTAAGGTATCTCCAATTGTCCTTGGCCATGTTGCTTTCGAAAAAGAACGACAGGGATTTGGAATCCACATATCCATCCAGAATCATCATTCCCGCCGAAAAACCAGGCATCTGATAGATGCTCGATCCTTTCGGGACCAACTTCAGGTCGCCGGGAATCAGAACGTCCGAGAACTCGTAATACCTGTTCACGGGACCCGGATCGACCGTCGAGGTTCCGGATCCGGCCGCGCTTTCCCTTTTGACCGTGCCGGCGCACCCGAAAGCCATCATTCCAACAATCAACGACAAAACGACAATTGACATAGTGTTTCCCATAAAACCGTTTCTCATTTTAAAAAGCTCCCATAATGAATAAAGTGTTCGATGTTTATATCGGCATATCATCATCGGAAAGACTATCTCCGGAAGAACGAAAACCGACCTTTCTTCCTGACAGTTTCCGGACTTGGAACCTCCACTTTCTATTCCTTGACAATGGCCGAAGGGCATTCCACCATCATCTTTTCCGCCTCCTCCTCGCTTTTCGGAATCGTGGCCGCAGCCGAGAACGGCTCGGACAATACCGGGGGACGCATCTCCGGGGACAGGATGTTTTTTCATTAAAAGAATCGCGGTATTATCCAATATGACTTCTAAATCGAGCAACAACCACAGACGTTTTTCCCTTGATTAGATATATGCAAATATTCGTATCAAAGAGAAATGGCATCAGAGCGGCTCCCTTTCCTGCATACCGGGCTGTTCTCGGCCATCTTTCAAAAAGTCGTCCGGAAA
>CAZNTU010000069.1:0-22227 GCA_964575975.1 uncultured Desulfobacteraceae bacterium | reverse complement strand
CCCCCGGTCGCCATAAAATATCCACAGCCAATCATTCCGCACCAATGGCACATCGAACGCTTCTCTTTCTTCGTCAATCCTTCGACAGCTCCTCGATACCCGCGTAGAAATCCAGAGCCTCGGGGTTCCTGAGAGCGTCCTTGTTGTCGACCGGCTGATCGTGGATCGTCTTTTTGACCGCCAGCTCCACCTTTTTCATGTTCAGGGTGTAGGGGACGTCGGGAACCTCGATTATCTTCGCGGGAACGTGCCGCGGGGAAGCGTTCGTCCTGACGATGTTCCTGATCTTGCTTTTCAGCTGGTCGTCCAGTTCGTATCCTTGGGCCAGCTTGACGAAAAGCACGACTCGAACGTCGTTTTTCCAGTTCTGGCCCACCACGATGCTGTCCTCGATTTCGGGAAGCTGCTCCATTTGCCTGTAGATTTCCGCCGTGCCGATTCGAACGCCTCCGGGATTCAACGTCGCGTCGGAACGGCCGTAAATGACCACGCCTCCCCGTTCGTTGATTTCGATGTAATCCCCGTGGCGCCAGACGTTCGGGTACACGTCGAAATAGGCGGAATAGTATTTCCTGCCGTCGGGGTCGTCCCAGAACCAGATCGGCATGGAGGGAAACGGCGCGGTGCAGACCAGTTCCCCTTGCTTTCCGACAACGGACTTTCCGTTCTGGTCGAACGCCTCCACTTTCATAGCCAATCCCCGGCATTGGAGTTCTCCGGCGTATACCGGTCCCATGGGATTTCCCAGGGCGAAGCATCCGTTCAAGTCCGTTCCTCCTGAAATCGAGGCCAACTGGAGATCGGACTTGATATTTTCGTAGACGAAACGGAAGCCTTCTTTGGAAAGCGGAGAACCCGTGGAAAGGACCGCTCTCAACGGCGAGAGGTCGCAGTTTTTTTTGGGTGCTTCGCCCGCGTTCTGCAAAGCGGCCAAGTAGCCCGCGCTGGTCCCGAAAACGGTGATTTTCAAATCTTGCGCCATTTTCCACAAGGCGTCCGGACCGGGATGGAACGGATTGCCGTCGAAAAGGACCAGCGTCGCCCCCGCGCCCAGAGAACTGACCAGCCAGTTCCACATCATCCAGCCGCAGGTGGTGAAATAGAAAACGACGTCCTCGCGCTTCAAGTCCGTGTGAAGCATCAGCTCCTTCAAATGGTTGACCAGAATGCCCCCGGCGCTCTGAACCATGCATTTGGGCAGTCCCGTGGTTCCGGAGGAATACATGATATACAAGGGATGGTCGAACGGGAGCTGCTCGAATCGGATTTCGAGACCGGATTCGGAGGACTTGAAATTGTCGTACAAAACGGCGTTCGGAACTCCGGAGATGTCCGGTTTCGCTTCTGTGTAGGGTATCACGACGACTTTTTCCACGGACGGTATGCTTTCCAGTATGCGGGAGACGCGCTCCAGGGAATCGATGTTCCTGCCCTTGAACGAATATCCGTTCGCGGTGAAGAGGACTTTGGGCTTGATCTGGCCGAACCTGTCCAAAACCCCTTTGATCCCGAAATCGGGAGAGCACGACGACCACGCGGCGCCGATGCTGGTGGAAGCGAGCATGCCGACGACCGAGTGGGGCATGTTGGGCATGAAGCCCGCGACGCGGTCGCCCGGCGCGACACCTAGCTTTTTCAGGGAGTCGGCTAATCTGGCCGTTTCGTCGTACAACTCGGCGTAGGAGAGCTTGACCGGTTCCCGGCTTTCGCCCTTGAACACGATCGCCGTCCTGTCGTCCCTGTATCGGAGCAAGTTTTCCGCGAAATTGAGCCTCGCGCCGGGGAACCACTTGGCCCCCGGCATTTTGGAAAGATCGTCCACGACCCGGTCGTATTTCCGGGAAAACTTGATTTGCGCGAAATCCCACATGGAGGCCCAGAAATCCGGAATGTTGTCGATGGACCACCGGTAGAGTTCCTCGTATTTAGAGAAAGACCGGCCGAAGCGTTCGTTTACGCCTTGCATAAACTTGTACATATTGGTCTTTTCGATCGCGCTCTTCGACGGTTCCCACAGCAATTCAGCCATTCGCGGCTCCTTTCAGTTTCGCGACGAGATCCACGTATTCTTGCATGACTTTTTCCCGCGAAGCCCCTCTCAGATCCGCCCATGCGTCGTACTTGGCTCTTCCTTTGAAATCCGCGAACCCGGGACGCTGTCCGGAAACATCGCCCTCGGTGGACTGCTTGAAAAGGCTGTAGAGCTTCAGCAGCGTCTCGTTGTCGGGCCTCGACGGCAATTTTTTGACCTCCTCCATCGCCATTTTGAATTTTGCGGCAAGATCGGCCATGATCTTCTCCTTTCTTTCTGCGTTTCGTTCGTATTACTCGTCGGCATTAAAACTCGAATCTTATTGCCATCTCCGCCAGCTTTTCCCGAGCCTTTTCGAAATCCAGGCTGTCGATATGTCTTTCCAACTCTTTCAACGCGGCCTGGAGGTCCGGGTCGTCGATTTCGCAGGCGATCGATTTCAAACAGTCGCAGGCGTTAAGATTGTTGTCTTCCAGCATGACTTCGAGTCGGTCGAAAAGATGCGCGACCATCCTCGAGGGCGGAGGAGCGCCGTACCCCAGATCGCTCCGTCCAGGGGCCGAGTCCATATTTTTCTTATTTTGTTCGAGTATGGAGGCCGTTGTCAATATCCGATTGAGGGGGGAGTCGGGGTTCCGTTCTTCCGACCGGCGGTCGATGCGCCTCGCAAGGACTTCCAGGATTTTCTTCAGGTTGATCGGTTTGGTCAAGTAATCGTTCATTCCGGACTCGAATCCCTTTGCTCTTTCCTCTGCCAAGGTGGACGCCGACATGGCGACGATGGGAAGATCTTGGAATCGAGCATCTTTTCTTATGAGCCTGGAAGCCTCGTAGCCGTCCATCTCCGGCATGCGCACGTCCATGAGTACCGCGTCGAATTTTTCTTCGCACACGGCTTCGACCGCCTGCTTTCCGTTTTCGACCGATCTGACCGAAAGCCCTTCCCCCTCCAGCAATTCCTTCGTCAAAACGCGATTGATTTGCGCGTCCTCCACCAACAGAATCCTGGCGCCACGAATTTTGCGCGCCAGTTCCTCGATGGATCCCGGATCTTTCGTACGAGGAACTTTGGGCGCCTTTTGGTCGAACGCCTCCAGAATCGCATCGAAAAGCCGCCCCTGCATTATCGGTTTGAATAGGAACGCGTTCGAGCCTTTTTCGGCGGCCGCCTCCTCCGTGGATTGATTGCCGAACGCGGACATGAAAACAATGGGTTGTCGAGGGATGCGAAGGTCGTTCCTGATGCTTTCCAAAACAGCGAGACCGTCGGCTCCGGGCATTTCGTGATCCAAAAGGACAAGATCCCAACTTTTTTCCGGGTCGAGCAGCAGGTCGCGCGCTTGCTCGACGGAACCCGTGACCGTCGGTTCGCACCCCAAACTTTGCAAGGTCCTGGCGAGCATTTCTCGGCAATAGGGATTGTCGTCGACCACCAAGACTCCGATTTTCCGTATCCGGGGAGGCGATTCGAGGCGGTCGGTCGCGCCCTCCAGGCCGATTTCCAGGCTCACGGTGAAACGGAAGACGCTTCCATTGCATAGTTCGCTTTCGACTCCGATCTTTCCGTCCATCAATTCGACCAGTTTCTTGCTGATGGAAAGCCCCAGTCCCGTGCCTCCGAATTTCCTGCTGGTCGAAGTTTCGGCTTGGGTGTAGGGGGAAAAAAGCTTTTCCGCCTTGTCCCGGGCGATTCCTATTCCGGTGTCCCTCACGGAAACTCCCAGTTCGAACCGCCCGTTTTCTTTTCGAAGAAGATCGACTTTCACGGCGACGACTCCGCGCTCCGTGAACTTCACGGCGTTTGCGACCAAGTTGCTTAGAATTTGTTGCAGACGAGAAGAGTCGCCTCGCACGACGCCGGGAAGTTCCGGATCGATATCCAAGACAAGCTCGTTCCTTTTGGCGACGGCCATCTCCCGATACAACGTCGCGACGGATTCGAGCGCCTCGCGCAGATCGAAATCCCTGATGTCCAATTCCAGTTTTCCGACCTCGATCTTGCTCAAATCGAGTACGTTATTTAGGATTTGCGTGAGATTCCTGCACGCCATTTCGATGGCGGTTACCGTATTTCGCTGGCCCTCGGAAAGCCCGGACCTTACGGCCGATTGAACGGCCGCGGTAATGGCGCTTAACGGGTTTCTGATCTCATGGCTCATGGTGGCCAAGAATTCGCTTTTGGCCTTGTTGGCGGCTTCGGCCGCCTTGCGCTCTCCGACCGCCTTTTCCTTCTGGACCCGCTCCGTGATATCCCGCATGGAACCTTCGTAATAGAGAATGTTGCCGTAATCGTCCTTTACGGCTCTCGCGGAAACCACCGCCGGAAAAAAGCCGTCGTCTTTCCATCGAAACGGCAACTCCAAATCGGAAACGTTGCCCTCGACGCGGATTTTTTCGAAAAAAGCCGCGCCGTCTTTCATCTCGAAGAAACAGCGCGATATCATGTTCCATCTTCCTTCGACAAGCTCGGCAGGGTCTTCCACCCCCATAAGCCTGGCCATCGCGGGATTGGCATCGACGAACACGCCGTCCGAGGCAACTTGGAAAATGCCTTCGGCGGCGTTTTCGTAAATGTTCCGGTATTTTTCCTCGGCTTTTTGAAGCGACTTCTGTTTTTCGCGCAGCTTGACGGCGATTTCGTCTTTTACCTTTCTTTCCTCGACGTACGAATAAAGGCTGACCCCGAAGTATGCGGCAAGCCCGAAAAGCAGGGTGTAGCTCATCGAGACGACAACGCCCGTAAAAACGTAAAGAGAGGTTGCGATATGAACGTAGAGCGCGAAAGACACGACCATGAAAAGCGCGCGCTTTTTGGGATCGTAGACGAATTCCGACGAAATAAGAATGGAGAGGAAAACCGAAAGACAGAGGAGAATTTCCAGCCACAGGGACGCGGGTCTCAACGGAGCGCCCTTTAAAAGCGTGGCTATGGAGTCGGCCAGGATTTCGATCCCTTTCATTTTCCCCACGGGCGTGTCGTACCAGTTTTTCGACAATTCCGAAGTGTCTCCCACGACGACGATTTTGCCTTCGACTTCGGCTTTCAACGCTTCGAGCCGCTTCGAATCGCTCGCGTCGATTTCCAGAAAATCGACCAGTGGCCGTCCGCAATATTCCGCGATCGTCTTGTATTTGGAGGGAATCGACGAAAAATCGATATACGCGTCGTCGAACTGGTCGAGTCGGATCGGTTTGAAAGCTCCGATCGTCAGCAATCCGCCTTCGAGTTTCGGGACCGTGTCCAAGTATAGCGCGGCGGTTTGCGCGGCAAGAGGAAAACCGCCCTCCATGGAGGCGATTTCCGGATAGAACCTCAGCCTGCTGTAAGTCGATATGGCCGTGCTGGTCGGCGTCAGATTGACATACCCGCTTTCGCTTGCCTCTTTCAGCAACGGAGCCGGGTAGTGGAATGAAATAAACCCCAGTTCGCGGTCGAAAACGAGCCTGGAGGCGAGCACCGCCTTGCCCGAATTTTTCAATGCTTTAGCCAGAACAACGTCTTCGCCGTAAGCGCTTGGAAATATCAGAGGAAAATCGCAAACCACCACTTTCGCCCCCAATTTCGTCAGGTTCTCGACGACACGGGCAAGGTCGGCCCTTTTCAACGGATATCCAGCATGTTCAAGATAATATTCGTCGTCCGCCGTCAAAAGCAAAATCGTGTTTCGGGGAAACGCCGTGACCTCGGAATTGCCATAGCTTGTCCTCATCGCGTGCCGAAACGCGATCGTCTGCTCTTCCAACAGAGACATCGCCTCGAAATACTCCGCGGCAATCGAGAGGAAAAACAGAAACAGGATTAGCACAATATCCCATCGCTCCGGAATGCGTTTCATGTCTCGTTCGCACTTGCCTTTCTTAAGCTCGAAGGGGGAAGGGGGAAGCTCGAAGCTCCAAGGGGGAAGATTCCAGATCGAGGATCAAAAGAACAAGGTTCTTAGTTTGTGGGCAAAATTTTATGGTTTTAATCGGTCGAGTTTTTATGGGAATTGATGAGGCCTTTGGTCATCGAGGCTATTTCGATTCCCTTTGATTCGAGTTCTTGGTATTTGGGGTCGCTTATCCAGGCTTTTCTTCTGAAGATTTCCAACAGGGTCATTGTTTCGTAAAGGGAGCCTCTTGAAACGTACCAAAAATGCATGAACTCCTTTTTCGAGAAGCGGCCTTTCCCCTCGGCTATGTTCATCGCTACGGAAGATGCCGACGATTCCATTTGCTCGAAAAGACGATAATGTTTTCTCTCTGCGACAACGCTTTCTATCGTATCGATAATCTCGACCGCGAAATCCACCGCCTTGTTCCAAACCTCGAGTTTTTCATAGGCAAATTTCATACAGCCTCCCCCTTCGCCCCTAACCTTTAATCTTCCCCATTCCCCCTTCGAGCTTCCCCCTTCCAGCTTCGAGCTTCCACCTTTCACCTTCCACCTTCCAGCTTTCACCTTTCACCTTCCAGCTTCCACCTTCCAGCTTTCACCTTATTACCACGCCAATCCCTTTGATAGCAAGAGGACGTTTCGAGTTTCAACCGGGGACTTTTCCGCAATAAAGAGACAAGTCGAGGCCGCCGTGGAACAGGCGCTTGCGCTTCCACTTAAAGGGCAGCCGGATCGCCGGTTTTTGTTCGGGAACGACGATCGCCGTTTTCCATCCCTTGTAGTCCCTTTTCAATTTCAGGAATATTTCCGCGTAAAACCGACTCGCATCGATATTCTCGGGATTCATCCGAAATCCGTAGGGCGGATTGAGAACCACCGAGCCTCTGCCTTTTATCGCAGCCGACGGACAAAGGTCGAAAAAATCGACGCCGCGCCCTACTTGGACCGTTTTTTCGTAACCGGCGGTTTTAATACGATCGTCGAGGTCCCGGCAAGCTTCCTCGTCTATGTCCGACGCGAAAACAAGCGGTTTTTCGACCTCCCTGAACCGGTCCCGGGCCTGACGCCTCATATAGTTCCATTTGCCTTGGCTGAAGCACGGCCATTTGAAAAAGGCGAATTCCCGGTTCCATCCGGGAGGAATGTTTTGCGCGATCATGGCCGCCTCGAGGGAAAACGTTCCCGATCCGCACATGGGATCGATCAAGGGTTCGCGCCCTGTATATCCTATCGCCAGCAGTATCGCGGAAGCCGCCGTTTCCCTCAACGGGGCCTTGCCTCCATGGGTTTTCAATCCCCTCTTGTAGAGATTGTCTCCGCTGCTGTCCAAGGACAACGCGAGGAAATCGTCCGCGATTCTGACGTGGATGGTTTGCTTGACAGCGTTGCCGGAGGCGTCCGAGGCATTCGACAAGCCGTGTTCTTCGCGCAGAACGTCCGCCACGCGCTCCTCGACCGCCTGGGTGTGATACAGGCGCGATCCCTTGGACGAAGCTCTTACGGCTATGCCGGCCCCCGATTCGAGGAACAATTCCCAGGGAAACTCCGTGATTTTTTTCCTCAACCGCCTGAAATTGGTCGCCTTGAATTCCCCGATCCGCATCAATATCCGGTTGACGGTCCTCAAATGCAAGTTTGCATAGTACGCAAGGTGGACAGGTCCCGCAAACCCGAGACCGCCCTTCCGGACCTCGGGAGCGTCTTCGAAGAAAGCGCTTTCGATGCATTCTTTCCGGCTGATTTTCTCGAAGCCGGGAGAAGTCGACGCGAAAAAATCCCATTGCCTGGCGGTCACCCGCCTGCGGATTCTCTTTTCCAATGCGGGTGTTGTCCGCCGCCGGATTTCATCGGGCATTTTTTTTCTCTTCCTTTTCCCGGTTTGTTCCGGCTCGAATCAGAGCGGGCGCCTTGTCGTCGATCTCCTGCTTGATCTGGAGCAAGACGACGGCGGACAGTACAAGGATTCCTCCCGCGAGCTGCAACGGCTCCATGGTCTCGTTCAAAAACGCGTAGGACAGCGCGCCCGCCGCAATCGGTTCCAACGTGCCGGTAATGCTGGCGCGGGCGGAGCGGATCAAGTCGATGCCCTCCAGGAAAAGACCGAACGGGACCGCCGTGCCGAAAACGCCGATGTAAAAAATCCACCCCCACTCCATTATAGAATAGGGATGCATGAAAGCTTCCAAGGGGGGATGCAAAACGTTCCAGACGGCGGCGCCGAACAGCAAAGCGAAAAAGAGCACGACCCAGGGATTGTACTTTCGCATGCCGTATTCCCCGTGTACGGAATACCAGGCGAAACACACGGCCGACGCGAGGCCGCTTGCGATGCCCGCCCGGTTCATGGACAAATTGTCGAAATTGTACGCCCCCACGACCAGGTAGCATCCCGAAACGGCCATGGCGATCGCGGCTATCGTGGAACCTTTCAGCCTTTCCCTCGCGACGAATACGGAGAACAGGGCGATGAAGATCGGGGCCATGTATTGCAGGAGGATAGCCGCCGCCACGTTGATCTTGCTGATGGCGAAAAGATAGGTGGACTGTACCCCCGCTATGCCGACAACTCCCAAAACGACGAAATAGGCGATGTCTTCTCTGGCGATTTTCGGCAGGGACTTGCGTACGCAAATCAACAGCAAGAACACGAATGCCGTCGCCAGCGTAACTCTTAATTGCACCAGTTGAAAGGGGGTTATTCCCCCGTTGAACAGAAATTTCGCCGAAGAGCCCGAAACGGCCCAAAGAAAAGCCGCCAGCATCACGTAGAAATAACCCCACCGGGGAGAACGGGGCTTTTGGTTCGACCGCATAAATTTACCTTCGAAAAAAGGTATCTGTTTCATCCGGGAACGTCGATGATTCTGGCCGGATGATCCACTGCCTCCAGAAATTTCTCCACGTTTTTCCTCGAAACCACCAGCGTCGCAGTGTTGACCAGCGGATGGAACTGGAAAGCGTCGGACTCCCACAACGATTTGTCGATAACCAGTTCCACGTTTTTTTCCGTGTCGTTCACAAGGGCGAAAAGGGTGACCGAACCCGGATCTACCCCGAGATGCCTTTTGAGTCTGTCGGAGGATCCGAAGCTGATCTTGTCGGCGTTCAGCGCTTCGGGAAGCCCCTTGATGTTTATTCGCTTGTCCCCCTCGACGATCACAAGGAAATGGCGCTTGCCTTTCTTGTCCCTAAAAAACAAATTCTTGGTCTTCGCAGCCGGAAGCGGCGGAACCAACCGGTGGACATCCTCCACCGTAAAGACCGGGGGATGGTCGCATCTTTCGTATTCGACCCCGTGGCGATCCAAAAATCCGTATATGTCCATCATTGCGTTTCCTTTGCCGGCCAATTCGACAATCCATGCCGAAAGCTCGATTTCCGTCATGTCGAAAGTTTTTAGCAACCATGCCCTAACCCAAGGAAATAATCAACCACGAGACTGGATTATTTACCGATCCCCACCTGTTTGTTCCAAATACGCAAGAACGGATTTTCCCCCCGGCCGGGGGCGAGGACAACCTGGAAACGGGCGTGTTTTTCCGAAAGGATAAAGGCCAGATCGCTAAAGATCTGGCGCATGTCTACGAACTGCTCCTGGTGCTCGAGGAGCGAAGGAAACCTATCTCGGCGAATTGAAAAAACAAGCTTAAAAGACGTTTCCTTCCAAAATGCGAAGAATTTCGTCCCTTCCCGCTCCGGTGCAATGTTCCAGTTCCGTGTGGCAGAGCGGGCATAGATACAGGAAATCGTTCACGAAAAAAACCTTGGAAACGCGAACTTTTTTCTCGCACATGCCGCATTGGAATTCCGGCCCCGAAACTCCCCGGGTCCTGATGATATGCCGGACCCCGACTCCCATCCCCTCCCCCGTCTCCAACGGTTTCGACCATCGCACCCGCGAGCGGTAGAAATCGTAGATCGCAGGATGGCTCGGCCCGCGTTTCCTTGCGTCTCCCATCCAGATAAAAACTTGGGACGCGAATTCCATCTCCTGGTCCGACTCGAAGTACATGCCGGCCTCGCTTACGTTCCGCATGGTTCCTTCCGCCATGTCCTCCGAATCCCATTTCGAAAACAAAATGGGTTTCTCGATCGCGAACCGAGAATGGAGGCGCTTGTGATTCATTCCATACATTTTGCACCGCCCTTCTTTGTTGTTAGAGTTCGATTCGGAATGGTTCTGTTCGATATTCAACGCCAACGATCCTGGATCTCGTTCAACGCACGTCGATCGGGAAAAAACAGGGTTGCGCGCTCCGTCCGGAACACTCGCACCTTGTGGAGCAGGGGGTTTGATTGCCGGGACTGTTTTGATCCGAGGAAATCCATTGAGAATTGGATTCCTCGGCCGGTTTTTTAGAGAAGATAACAACCAAAGCGGAAAGGGAAAAGGGCGGGTGCTAATTTTAATTTCCGGGCTTGGCTTCGACTCGAAAACTATTTCATCGCCCCAGGCGCGGGGTGTCAGCGCAATCCCTCGATGAAAGGCCCCACCGCGCCGACTCCTTCGCTTTCCACCAGCCTGATGGTCTGGGTGCCGATCACGGCGATGTCGACCCGGCCCGTCAGATAGTCCACGTCCGACTTGTCTTTGACCCCGAAGCCCAAGGCGAGCGGAAGATCGGTCGCCTCGCGGCAGCGCGAAAGGTAGGAATCCAGCTCCGCCGAAAAATCCGTATTGGCCCCTGTGACTCCCTTTCTTGAAACGCAATAGACGAACCCTTTTCCATGTTTCGCGATATATTTCATTCGCTCGGGTGGCGTCGCGGGGGAAAAAATGAAGATCGGGGCGAGATTGCGCCTGTCCATGGCCTCCAGGTATTCCCCGGCCTCCTCCGGCGGAAGGTCCGGCACGATGGACCCTTGGATTCCGTTTTCGGCCATGAGGGATACGAAACGCTCCACGCCGGGCTTCAACAGAATGTTGTAGTAGGTCATGAACAGAAACGGGATCGGAAACTTGTTCGCCACGGTCGCGGCGAAATCGACGCACTGCCTCACGGTCGCGCCGTTGGCCAGCGACATTTGATTCGCGTGGAGAATCACGGGGCCGTCGGCGATGGGTTCCGAAAACGGAATCTGAAGCTCCATCAGGTCCACGCCCGCATTCACCATCGCCTCGACGATCCCGTAGCTCTCCTCGAAACTGGGATAGCCCAGCACGATGTGGGTCATGAGAAGAATCTTCCTGTCCTTCAGCCTGTCTTTCAAGTATTGTTCAAGCATTGTATTTTTCCGCCTTTTTGATGATGAACTGTTTCCACGCGGGATCGTCGAAAGCGTCGGCCACGGTGAAAATGTCCTTGTCGCCGCGTCCCGACTGGTTGATCAGGATGATGTCGTCGGGCGAAAGATCCGGCGCTTCCCGGAAAGCCCCCGCGAACGCGTGGGCCGACTCCAGCGCGGGAATCACGCCCTCCTTTCTGATAGTAAGGGCGGTCGCTTCGATCACCTCTTTATCGGTAGCCGCCTCGAACCGGACTCTTCCGGTTTTCCTCAAACAGGAAAGAATGGGGGAAACCCCCACGTAGTCGAGACCGGCCGCTATGCTGTGGGTTTCCTTCATCTGGCCGTCCTCGTTCTGCAGGAAATAGGTTTTGTATCCTTGGGCGACTCCTACGCTCGCATCCTTGGAACACAGCCGCGACGCGTGCTCGCCCGTGTCGAGCCCCTTTCCCCCCGCCTCGACCCCCACGAGTTCCACGGGGTCGTCCATGAATCCGGAAAACACGCCCATGGCGTTGGAGCCGCCGCCCACGCAGGCGTAGACCCGGGCCGGCAATTTTCCCTCGCGCTCCAGCAACTGCCGGCGGGCCTCCTTGCCTATGATGGACTGGAACCACGAGACCATTTCCGGGAACGGATGAGGTCCGCACGCGGTGCCAAGGACGTAATGGGTCGTGTCCATGTTGGTTACCCAGTCCCTGAAAGCCTCGTTGATGGCGTCCTTCAGAATCCGGGTCCCCTCCTTCACCGGAACCACCGCGGCCCCCAGGCGCTCCATCCAGAAGACGTTCGGACGCTGGCGCTCCACGTCCACCTCCCCCATGTAGATCGTGCAGTCGAAGCCGAACTTGGCCGCCATGGTGGCGGTCGCCACGCCGTGCTGGCCAGCGCCGGTTTCCGCAATGACCCGCGTCTTTTTCATCCGCTTTACCAGAAGCCCCTGCCCCATCACGTTGTTGGCCTTGTGCGCGCCCGTGTGGTTCAGATCCTCCCTCTTGATGAAAATCCGGGCGCCTCCGAAGTGGCGGCTCAGGTTCTCCGCGAAAGTGACGGGCGTGGGTCGGCACGAATACGTGGACATCAGATCCTCGTATTCCTTCCAGAACCCGGGATCGTTCTTGGCCTCCTCGAAGCTTCGTTCCAGTTCCTCGAAGGTGGCCACGAGAACTTCGGGAATGAACGCGCCCCCGAATCCGTCGTAGTATCCCCGTTTAAACATTCGTCAATCCTCCTACGTTTTGCGAAAAAACAAATTGATCGGTCCTGCAGAACATTTCGGAAAAAAAGGCGTTTTCCGCCTGGCCGAAATGCAGGAATCTTTTTACCAGCAGAATGGGAGTGGCGGGAGTCACCTCCAGGAGTCCGGCGCGCTTTTCCGAAAGGAACCCGATCCTGAAATTCTGCTTGCCCCCGGTCGGACGCATGTAGAACTGCCCGTTCACGATTTCGGACAGGGACCTTCCGCTCAGGTCGATCTTGTCGATGCCTTTGAAAAGTTCGGGGTGAAGGCAGATGGTTTCGATCAGCACCGGCGAGTCCTCGACTTTGGTGAGTCTTTCGAAGTAGAATGCCTTGCCCCCCGCGAACGGGTTTTCGGGTTCCTTCTTGTCGATCTTGGCGAGCCGAATTTTGCGCAAGATTCGCGATGTGGTAGTGAAGCCTTTCTTGTGGAAAGAGGACATGGTCCCCGCCAGGGAAAAGAGGTCCACCTCTTCCTCGGGGGTCCGCACGTAGGTTCCCGAGCCTCTTTTTCGGGTCAGGAGCCTTTTTCGGATCAACAGGTCGATCGCCTGGCGGACGGTGGGCCGTCCGATGGAATAGACGGAGGCCAGCTTGTGTTCCGACAGGATTCGTTCGCCGGGCTTGTATTTTCCGGCGTCGATTTCGTCCGCGATGATTTCGGCCAGTTGATGGTAGAGCGGTATGGGCGATTCGGGGTTCAGCATTTCCTTTCCTTTTTTCCGGCCCGGTCCTTCCAGGGTCTTTCGGGCCGAATGTAGGATAAATTTGTCAAGTTGTCAAGACAAATTTCGAGACCCGTTCCATCGTCCCGTCGTATTTCGGGGCCATGGTATCCCAGTCGTAGGCCTCGGCCGCTGAGCGCAGTTCGGGAGAGAACGGGAGGTCGCCCGGCCTGGAAAGAACCGGTTCGAGTCGGTCGGCAAGATCCGAACAATCTTCGTAGAAACAATCCGGGAACAATGCCGGAGGAAAGAGTTCGGGATAGGCCAGCCTTCCCGGCAAAAGCGGAAAGCAGCCGCAATGGACCGCCTCCATGACGCTGATTCCGAAAAAGTCCTGCCTCGACGTTACCGGGATAATGTCGCAGGACCAGAGCCAACGGGCGTAGCCGGAAAATTCGCTTTCGAAACCGAACCGAACGATTCTATCCTTCAGTTTTTTTTCGGCTTCCTTAAACACGGGAGGCTTGCGGCGGAAACTTCGGCCAAGAACGACCAACTCGAACGGCAGGCCTTTTCCCCGAAGCTTCAGCATGGCTTCGAAAAACTCGTCGGGGTTCTTGTCGTACTCCCATCGGTGGTTCCACAAAATTCGCGGAGGATTCGAAGAAGACCGGCTTCGGACCGGTTTGTGTTCGTCGAAGCGTTTCAGATCCAGTCCCAGAGGAAGGATCTCGCTTTTTTTCTCTATTCGGGAGACGTTCGGAATTTCGTTGTGGTCGGGGAATCGCCGGAGGAGCGCGGCGAGTTCCTTCAGAAAGCTGCTTTTGTGGTATTCGGAGTTGAAGAAGACGGCGTCGGCCGCCAGGGCGGACGAATAGTTCAGGAATCCGTAATGGAAATCCCGTTTTTCGGACGGGTCCCTGTCGTCGGGGGACCAAGGATAGCTCAGCTGGTTTTCGTGGAAATAGACGACGGCCGGGACGCCGGCGGTCTTGCGCCGGGTCAGGGCCAGGAAGGCGCCGAGATCCAGCATGTCGGTGGCAAGCAGCAAATCGGGCTTGAAATTACCTTCGAGAAACATCCGGGCCAAAGCGACGGCCCCGCCATGCATTCTCCATTTCCAAAACGAGCCCCCCAGGCTCAAAACATCGACTTGGTGGCGGCTGTGCCGCGCGTAGCCAAGCGCCCAGTTCGCATGCGAATCGCAAAAGTATGGTTCGAGTATGACGATGTTCATTTTTCTTTCGTTTCATGGAACTTGTTTTTCGACGTACGCGCTTTAGGCGCTTTCATGTGTACTTCGAACTGGAAGTTTTGAAAGTGTAAATCACCCGGGATGAATTTGTCAAAGACAAGGTTTTCATCGTCCCGGCTCCGTGTCCTCTTCCGGCGGCTCTCTTGACAAAACCGGCCCGTTCGTTAATATTCACGGCAAAAATTTTCGGCCGGGTCCGATTTGCGTTGACAAACATTTTGAAATTTTTTAGTTAGTCGGGTCTGTTTGGTACCTGTCCTGCAATCAACCACAAATAAAAGCGGAGTGATTCGTTTATGATCGAGGTGAAAGAACTTACCAAATTTTATGGAACGAAAAAGGCCGTGGACGGAATCTCCTTTTCGGTGGAAAAGGGGGAGATCCTGGGGTTTCTGGGACCCAACGCGGCCGGCAAATCCACGACCATGCGAATGATTACCGGCTTTATCCCGCCCACGAGCGGAACGGCCATCGTCGGAGGAAAGGACATCATCGCCGATTCGCTGGCCGCGCGCGAAAAAATCGGATATCTTCCCGAAAACGCGCCAGCCTATCCGGAGATGACCGTCGTGGATTTTCTCGACTTCTGCGCGCAAATCAGGGGCTTTTCCGGCGACGAAAAGAAAAGGAAAGTCGCAAGCACGGTCGAACGGTGCTTTTTGACCAACGTCAGGCGCCAGACCATCAGTACTTTGTCCAAAGGTTACAAGCAGAGGGTTTGTTTCGCCCAGAGCATCCTGCACGACCCCGAGTACCTTATCCTGGACGAACCCACCAACGGCCTGGACCCGAACCAGAAGCACGAGGTCAGGCTCATGATCAAGGACATGGCGGCGGAAAAGGCCATCATCCTTTCCACCCACATTCTGGACGAGGTGGACGCCGTCTGCTCCAGGGCGATCATTATCGCCGACGGCCGCATCGTGGCGGACGCCGCGCCCGACGAACTCAGGAAGAAATCGACTCTCCACGGCGCTGTCTCCCTGGCCGTGAAGGCCGACGACGCGAACAGCCTGATCGCCTTTTCCAAGAGCGTGCCCGGCGTCAAGAACGTGGAACTGATCTCCGCCGACAACGGCCACATACGGGTCAGAGTCTTTCCGGAAAACAAGGAGGCGCCTGTCGCCGACGGCGTCCTGGCCGCTCTGGCCGAACGCAACTACAAGATTCAGTCCGTTTTCGTGGAGCAGGGGCGTCTCGACGAAGTTTTTCGGATGATTACCACGTAGAGCGACGTCTTCCAAACTCGGATCCATCACCCCTTTGGTCGAAACCAAGGCGTGCGCGAACTTTCCCATCGCACGCCATACATCCAAACGACTTTAGAGGAAACATGAACACTGTAAAATCCGCAAACAACATCAAGGCCATCTTCAAAAGAGAGTTGTCGGGGTACTTCGGCTCGCCCGTGGCGTACGTGTTTATCGTCATCTTTCTTTTACTGGCCGGTTTTTTCACGTTCAACATCAGCCAGTTTTTCGAAATGGGCCAGGCGGACCTTCGCGGCTTTTTCGAATGGCATCCCTGGATCTTTCTTTTTCTTGTTCCCGCGGTCGCCATGAGACTCTGGGCGGAGGAGAGGCGAATCGGAACGCTGGAGCTGATCTTGACTTTACCGGTAAGCCTGGCCGACGTAGTCCTGGGAAAATTCCTGGCCGCGTGGATTTTCCTGGGCATTTCGCTTGCCCTCACCTTTCCCGTGGTCATCACCGCCTCCTACCTCGGAAGTCCGGATTTGGGGTCGATTTTTTGCGCGTACATCGGAAGCTTCCTGATGGCGGGCGCCTATCTGAGCGTTGGAATCATGACTTCGGCCTTGACCAGGAGTCAGGTGATCAGTTTCATCCTGGCGGTCGCGATCTGCCTGTTTTTCATTCTGGCGGGCTTTTCGCCCGTGACGCAGGCCCTCGCCGGATGGGCGCCGCTGTGGCTCATCGAAATAGTTGCGCAAACGAGCTTCCTGACCCACTTCGCCTCCATCCAAAGAGGCGTTCTGGATTTCAGGGACGTTCTTTACTTCGTTTCCGTAATTTCCTTCATGCTGTATACCAACGCGGTAGTGCTTGAAAACCGAAGAACATCCTGACGGAGGTTTTTAAATGTCCGACAAGAAGAATAGCTTTCAAAAACCCCTGTTTTCCATTGCCGGGCTCGCGGTCGTTTTGGTGATCGTGGTCCTGGCGAACGTTTTGTTCGCGCGGGTCAACCTGCGGCTGGACGCCACGGAAGACAACCTGTATTCCCTCTCTGAAGGAACCCGAAAAATATTGGGCGAATTGCAGCAGGACGTTTCGATCAAGCTGTTTTACACCCGAAGCCTGGAAAATCTTCCCGTCAGTTTGAAAACATACGCTAAAAGATTGGAGGATTTTCTGTCGGAATACGAATACGAGGGCGGCGGCAAGATAACCGTTGAAACCTACGATCCCAAGCCCGACTCGGTCGAGGAGGAATGGGCGCAGAAGTACGGCATGAACGGGATCGCTCTTCCCACGGGAGACATGATTTATTTGGGTCTCGTAGCCATGTCCGAGGATCAGGAGGAAACCATTCCCCTCTTGGATCCGGCAAACGAAGAGCGTCTCGAATACGATCTTACCCGGATCGTGTCCCGCGTCCAGACCGCCCACAAGCAGAAGATCGGAATAATCAGCGGCCTCGACGTTTTCGGCGGCCCTCCCATGAACTTCAACATGGGAATGCCTCAGCGATCGTCGCCATGGCTGTTCCTCCAAGAGCTGGAAAACACGTACGAAGTGGAACAGATCGAAACCTCCGACGAAACCATTCCAGAGGATCTCGATCTTCTTCTGATTATCCATCCCAAGGACTTGGCGCCCGGACTCGAGTACGCCATCGATCAGTACGTATTGAAAGGCGGATCGGCCGCGGTGTTCGTGGATCCGTTGTCGACGCGCGACATGTCGGGACAGCAGGGACAGCAGCTCCCTTCGTCGTCCCTGTCCAAGCTTTTCAAAGCCTGGGGCGTTTCCATGGATCCGGGCAAGGCCGTCGTCGATTTCGATTTCCCCACGCGCCTGCGCACTCAGAACAACCAGATAGAAACCAATCCGACGTGGCTTTCCCTTACTCCCGAGGCATTCAACGGGGAAGCTCTGATCACCTCGCAACTGGAATCGATCCTCATGCCCGTCGCGGGGGCGATCAAGAAGGAAACCGACTCGGAATTGGAATACGAACCGCTTGTTCAATCCAGCGCGAATTCGTGTCTGGAGGATTCGTTCAAGCTAAGGTTCGGCACGGCGGGCATTCAACGAGATTTTCGCGCGACCGCCGACAAATACGATCTGGCGGTCAGAATTCACGGGAAATTCAAAACGGCGTTCCCTGCGGGAAAACCCGAAAAGGCCGACGAACAAAACGGCGGGGATGAAAAAGACGCCGAAACCGCCGCCAAGGAAGGCTTGAAGGAGAGCAAGGAAAAGGCAACTCTGATCATCGTGGCGGACACGGACCTTTTGTGGGACGACTATTACGTCAGCAAGCAGAATTTCCTGGGAATGGAGCTTAAACGCGTATTCAACGACAACCTCAACTTTTTCCTCAACGCCTCCGAGATGCTCTCCGGCGGAAAGGACCTGATCGGCATTAGGTCCAGAGGCAAGTTCGACCGACCGTTCACGAGAGTGCAGGATTTGGAGAAGAAAGCCGCCGCCAAATGGCGCGACAGGGAACGGGAGTTGATCGAAAAGGTCGAGGAAACCAACAGGAAGCTGAGCGAACTGGAAAGCCAGAAGGACGCCTCCCAGAAGTTCGTCGTAAGCAAGGAGCAGGAGGAGGAAATCCAAAAATTCAAGCAGGAGAAGCTTCGCATCAACCAAGAGCTGAAACTGGTTCGTCGCCATTTGAGGTCGGAAATCGAGTCCTTGGGCGCGAAAGTCAAGTTCGCGAACATATTCCTGATGCCCCTGCTCGTTTCGGTCGCTGGAATCGGATATGCTTTCTACAAGCGCAAAAAAAGCCAAGAAAACTAAAGTCGAGGAGAAGAGATGAAATCCAAAACTTTTCTGATACTGGTCATTGTTCTGTGCGCACTGGGAGTCGCGACCTATTTTGCGCTGAATCGGGAAAAACCGGCCAAGCAGACCTCCATGATGGGCGAAAAGCTTTTCGAGGAGCTTCCTCTGAAGGATATCGCGGCCGTTCGAATCGCAAGCGCGGAAAAGGGCGAGACGAGGACTGTCGGATTGAAAAACGAAGGTTCCGGCTGGACCGTGGCGGACCGGTTCGGATATCCTGCGGAATTCAAATCCATTTCCGAACTGGTGGAGAAATTCGCGGAATCGAAAATCGGACGCACGTTCGAAGCCACTCCGGATTCCCTGGCCAGAATGTCGCTGGAGCCGCCGGACAAGCAGGACGCGGCCGAAGATGCCAAGGGCGTTCGCATCCAGCTGCTGGCCGCCGACGAAAAGCCGTTGGCCGACGTCGTCGTGGGCAAGGAGCGAGAATCCTCCTCCGGCATGGGAGGCCAATATTTGAAACCGGCCGCCGAAAACACGGTCTATCTAGTTGACCAGTCTTTTCGCTTTATCGACAAAAAGCCCGAAGAATGGCTGAAGACCGAGCTTTTAGACATAAAGGCCGACGACGTGGAATCGGTCGTCTGCAAGACCGCAGGGGAACAACCGGTCGTCTACGAGGCGGCACGCCCCGAAAAAGGCAAGGCTCCGGAACTGAAAAACCCTCTCGAGGGCAGGACGATCAAATCCCGAAGCGTGACTTCGCTTTTCGAAGTGCTTTCCTCGCTGAAAATCAAAGACGTAGCCGGAGTTTCCGGCGAAGCGCCCGACGAGAAAACCGGCTTCGGCACCCTGCCCTTTCTGGAATATCGCCTGCACGACGGCACGCTCTACCGTCTGTTCCCCGGAAACAAGGCCGAAGGCGTCGATGAAGGCTATTACCTGAAAGTAGAGGCGGATTATCAAAACCCGAAGCCGGCAAAGGCCGAGGGGACTGCGGAAGCCGCCGCCGCGTCCGGAACGACCGGGGCCGAAGGCGAAGGAGCCGCTCCGCCCAAGGTCGAGATCGCGATGGACGGAGAAGCCAAGGACGCGGACGCGCCTGAGCAGGCGAAGACCGAACCAGACGGGAACGAAGAGAAGGCCGAAACCGAAAAAGCCGAAACCGAGGAAGCGATCGACCCCCAGGAGTTGGCCTATGCGGCCAAAACGCTGAACGAAAAGCTCTCCAAATGGGTATACATCGTGTCCGATTGGGAACACAAATCCATGACAACCGATCCCGAGGGTTTCTACGAAGAAGTGGAAGAGAAAAAGGACGAGGCGAAGCCCTAGGAAAAAGCAGACTGAGGACAATATCATGAACAAAGTCCGGGAATTGCAGCAACGCGGCGTTCGAATTCCAAGCCCCGAAAGCGTAATGATCGGGGACGAAGTCGATGTTTCCAGAATTTCGGGGGAGAACGTGGTCGTCTATCCCGGATGCAAGATATTGGGTGCCTCCACCTTGATTCTGCCGGGCGCGCGGATAGGGTACGAGACGCCCGCCACCGTGGTCGATTGCCGGCTAGGTCCCGACGTCCAGTTGAAGGGGGGCTTTTTCGAAAAGGCCGTCTTTTTGAAAGAGTCCTCCATGGGGTCCGGCGCCCACGTGCGCGAAGGCACGATCCTGGAGGAGCAGGCGAGCGGGGCGCACACCGTGGGCTTGAAGCAGACCATCCTGTTTCCTTTCGTTACGCTGGGAAGCCTGATCAATTTTTGCGACTGCCTCCTGTCCGGCGGAACCAGTCGCAAAGACCACAGCGAAGTCGGAAGTTCGTTCATTCATTTCAACTACACGCCGAACCAGGACAAGGCCACGCCTTCCCTGCTCGGCGACGTTCCCTGCGGGGTGATGCTGAACAGACGCCCCGTTTTCCTGGGAGGCCAGGGCGGACTGGTGGGACCGTGCGTCCTGGCTTTCGGGACGGTCACGGCGGCGGGTTCCATATGCCGCAAAGACGAATTTCGGGAGGAACGCCTCATCGCCACCGCTCAACAGAGAGACATCAACATCCCCTATTTCCCCTCCTCCTTTGCCAACATCAAAAGAATCCATAACAACAACATTCTGTATTTGGGGAACTTGTTCGCCCTGAACCAGTGGTACAGGCACGCGCGGGCTCTCTTCGTCTCCCCGGAATTTCCGGAGGAGCTTCTGCGGGGCCTAGAGGAAACGATTCTCCTGGGAATCAAGGAAAGAATCAAGCGCCTGAAATCCTTTTATTTCAACTTGCCTTTCGAAAGCGAGCAGACCGCCAGGTCTTCCGGAATCGCCGAATTCGTCGAGCGGATAAAGGCTCGCTGGGCGGAACTATATCGATTTTTCCAAGACATGGTCGACGACGACGTTTTCGCCCAGAATAGAGAACCGTTTCTCGAACTGCTGGAAAAACAAATTCGAAGGAAAGGAAAGGACTATATAATCGTAATCAAGAGCCTGCCGGAAGAATCCTCGGAAGCCGGGACGCGCTGGCTGAAAAAAATCGTGGACCGCACTGTCGAGGGTACCGGCGGGATTGTTTCGTAGAGCTGCCGATATTCACGATTCGCAGGCGGACGGTGAACAATTGGATAGCCTGCTGTATTTTCTTTGACACAAAGCGAGTTCCTATCTTATTCCTATCTTAAAAGCCAATGTCGATCCGATGCTTGCCGCCGCATGTGACAAGAATGTATACAGGATAATATGCTTTCGAGGATGCAATCGAACGACGAGCATACGAAAGGAGGCCGGATATGCCGGGAGCCACGGACAGGATCAGCGAATCGTCGAGGGAGCTTCTGCGCGAGCTTGCTCGGCGCACGAATTCCACCATGCAGAACATAATCGAGGAGGCGCTTGCCGAATACAAAAAGCGCCTGTTCTGGGATCAGGCCGAGCGCGACTTTCAAGCCATGCGAGAGGAACCGGACGTATGGGAGGCGGAAGTCGCCGAAAGGGAGATTTGGGACGCGACACTCCGGGACGGACTGGATGGAGAGGGCGAATCATGAGTTCGGAAAATGCGGCTCCCAAGCTGGGGGAAGTGTGGTGGGTGGATTTGGAACCAGTCAAGGGCCACGAACAGGGCGGGCGGCGTCCCTGCCTGATCGTTTCTGTCGATGACTTCAATCGTATTCCCCACGGACTGGTTTGGGCGGTGCCCATCACGGGCAATATGCGCTTCAAGCACGCATTTAGCGCGCCCGTCCGAAAGGGAGACGGTGGGTTGAAAGTCGAGAGTATGATTCTTTGCCACCAGTTGCGCACGATTTCGACCGACCGGTTGGCCAAGTGCGGGGGCGTTTTGCCGAATGTCCTGTTCGAAGAGGTGAAAAGTCGTCTGGCGCTGGTGCTGGGCTTTTGAAGACGGTTCAAATACCCGACGTGTTCGATTACGACCTTGCGCGCGATTTGATCGCCGATTTTCCGGCGACGCCCCGCGATTCCGAAACGAGAGTCATAGAGATCCCCGAAGCCGGCCCGATGTTAAAAAGATCCCGGACCATCTCAACCTATGGGACGTCCGCGACGATTCGGACTCTCGAATTCCACAATGCGACGATTCGGACCGAATCTCTCCCCCCCAATAAAAAATGAAATTTGGAATCGCCCTCCGCCGCAACATGTTGCGGCGGAGGGCGGAGGGGGGCACATTTGCCCCCTGTATTTTCGTTGACAAAAAGCGAGTTCCTATCCTGCAGACGCGCCTTTTTTGCTCTTGGGGAATCTGTATCGACGCCAAAAGATTTCGAAGCTGCGAGGATGCGGCCGCCTACTGATTCACGGATGTAATTACGGGCTGGGGCGTAACGCCGTCTGTTACAATTAAAATGCTTCTCAGAGGGACCTCCTGTGGCTTTACATTCACCAACCAAGCCGTTTCAAAACATTGCTCTCCCGAAAAAGCTCCCCGTCTTTTTCGACG
>CAZNTU010000068.1:18393-25496 GCA_964575975.1 uncultured Desulfobacteraceae bacterium | reverse complement strand
TTCTTGCGGCTGGCGACGTTGGTATTGGCGATTTGTCTCTTATCCTTTGCGAATGAAAATTGCATTATAAAATATGTTGTGATACTGTCGGAATATAGGTTTTGCGCGTTGAACGGAAAGCTGGATGGCACCGAATGATTTCTTTCCAAATATCGAATTTAAGGAAGACACATACTGCTTCGGGATTTACGCTTCTCGAACTCATGATCGCCGTCGCGATCATGGGCGTGTTGTCGGGAATTGCCGCAAAAAACCTTTTCTCATACATCGAAAAAGCCAGGATCGCCCGCGCAATCGTGGATATCAAGTATATTGAAAAAATACTTTACGATTTCAAGGATTCAAACGGATACTGGCCCGACGATCTTTCCGAAGCGGGTGCGGACCACTTGACCGATCCGTGGGGAAACCCCTACCAATACGTGCCGGTGCCGGGCACTAAAAAAGGCAAACTCCGGAAAGACCGGTTCATGGTGCCGATCAACACCGATTTCGATCTGTACAGCATGGGACGGGACGGCAAAAGCCAGACCCCCCTGACCGCCAAAGCCAGTCACGACGACGTTATTCGCGCGAACAACGGCGGATATGTCGGTTTGGCGTCATACTACTGAGCATTGAAAATGCCGATACGGTTGCACATGCTTCATTCACGATTTTCCAGACGGATATTCATGCTTTTCCTGATCTGCATTGTCGTACCGATGATTCTCACTTTTATGTATTCGTACCATCACGTGGGAAAGCAGCTCGACGAACAGAATTTTGGCCGTCTGTTCCAGCAGGTGAGAACGACCAGTCACTCCATCTATGAAAGGCTGCTCTTTCTAAGGGCGGAACTCAATCTGCTTTCCTCCCGCCTCCCGCCCGACGCAAAGTCTCCCGAAGATTTTACCGTTCATGTGGAAAAATTTTTCGAAAATCAGGAATACGAAAGATTTGGCGGCATTCTGTTTCTAAAGGACGCGTCGCCCATTCCCGTTTACGGGAGAATCAATGTCCCGCCAAAGCTGGAAGAGAAAGAAAACGAAGCGCTCAAGGAAGGAAGAACCGTTCTGTTGAAGGAAGATTCGTCCACGGACTTTCCCTCGATTTTCATGGCGGTACCCTTGGCCTCGGGCAGTACCGGCAAGGGACTTCTTATCGGGGAAATCTCCCCGGAATATTTGTGGGGCGTCGGTCCCATGGGAGGACTTCCGCCGATGACCGATTTGGTCGTCCTGGATTCCGACCGTCGTCCTTTAATCGCTTCCCTGACAATCGCCGAGGAATTCGACGGTCTTTTTTCCAGGATGGATTCCGGGGAATGTGCCGATCGAATATATTGGAACCACGGCGGGAACGAACATGTGGCCGCATGCCGGATGCTTTTCCTTGAAGGCCAGTTTTCCGCAACCGGATGGACCATTGTATTGAGCCAATCTCAACACGACATCCGAACTTCGCTGAAGGATTTCAAAATTATTTTTCCCCTGTTTTCCTTGCTTGGCCTTCTTGTGGCGCTCCTGGCAAGCACGATAACGATCAGGCGCAGTATACAGCCTCTGAAGGAACTCCGGAAGGCGACCCGCACCATAGCTTCCGGAGATTTCGATGCAAAGGCGGCGATTTCCAGTGGAGACGAGTTCGAGGAACTTGCCGAGGATTTCAACCGAATGGGCGCTCAACTCCGGAATCAATTCGGAAATTTGAGGCTGACGGCGGAGATCGGGAGACATATGGCGACAACGATGGATGCCCCGAAACTCGCCGAGAGAGTCCTTGAATCCATATGCCGCCACCTGGATTTCGACGCCGCTTTTTTATGTTGGCACGCTCCCGAATCCCCGACGTTCATCGGAACGGGCAGTTACCGGCTGACCCCTGAACAATGCCGGGAACTGATACGGCAATGGCAGTCATCGTGGCAAAAGGAGAAACACTCGGAAATGTCCGCGGAATACGATTTGATCGCCGATGCGTCGCATGTGGCTTCCGTTGTAGGGGCGAGATCGGCCATTTGTCTGCCTTTGGGCTTCGCCGACCAACTAACGGGAATTCTTGTGGTTTTTAAAAGCGGATCGGTCCCGGTCGCGGAAAATTCGGGTGGGATTTTGAACGCTATCGCGAACGAACTGAGTGTCAGTCTTTCCAATATTCATTCCCTTAATCGGTTTGTGGAAAGCGAAAAAAAATTTCGAAGCATTTTCGAAAAGTCCGCTGCGGGCGTTGCATTGCTGGACGCGCAGGGGCGGTTTGCAATGGTGAACCGATCGTTGTGCCGCATGACGGGGTATTCGGAAGAGGAACTTTGTCGGAAAACTTCGATGGAGCTGTTGTCGCCGCAGAGCGGCCCTGTCGTATCCAAAGTGTATCGGGAGCTTCAAAGCGGCGAGAGAGACTCCGGATTTTTGGAGGAAAGTTATATCCGAAAGGATGGCCGGACCGTCTGGGGAATGGCGAGCCATTCCTTGCTGCGGGACATGGACGGCAACCCCATGTATTACGTCGACCTTATCCAGGATATAACGGAGCTGAAGCAGATGAGAGAGGAGAACGAAGCATTGGAGAGACAGCTTCGGCAGGCTCAGAAAATGGAGGCGATCGGGACCCTGGCCGGAGGTATCGCCCATGACTTCAACAACATTCTCATGGCGATCATCGGCTACACCGAACTGGCCTTGATGTATACGCGGGAAGAGGACCCTTTGCGGAAGATGCTCGACAGGGCACTCAACGGCGCCAATCGAGCGGCGGATCTGGTCGGGCAGATTTTGACCTTCAGCCGGCAGAATCCGCAGGAAAAGAGGGCGATTCTCCCAACGCCTTTGGTGAAAGAGGCTCTCAAACTGATTCGAGCCACTTTCCCCGCGCGCATACAGATAGAGGAAATATACGAAAACGACTTCAAAAAGGTTTTGGCCGATCCGACGCAGATCCATCAAGTCGTCATGAACTTATGCACGAACGCATACCATGCCATGCAGGAAAACGACTCGGGTCTTCTTCGGGTCGAAGTAAAATCGGAAGCGTTTCTTTCCGGTCGTCTGGCCTGGAAGTCCCCGGATGCCCGGGCGGAGAACAGCGGCGAATGGCTGAAAATTTCCGTTTCCGACAGCGGTTGCGGAATCCACCCGGATAATTTGCAGCGGATTTTCGAGCCTTATTTTACCACGAAGCCCGTCGGGGAAGGAACGGGTCTTGGACTTTCCGTGGTGCATGGGATTATGAAGGAAAGCGGCGGGCTCATCGATGTCGAAAGCCGTTTGGGAGAGGGTACAACGATAGGCCTGTTTTTCCCTGTCTGCCAAGGATCGGGCGATTCCGCCCAAAAGGAGGATTCCGTCGCAATCCCGTCCGGAAAAGAGCGACTGATGTTTATAGACGATGAAGATTCCATTCTGGACGTGGGCAAAAAAATGCTGGAAAGCCTGGGGTACCAAGTGGAAACTTTTGGCGATCCGAAAAAGGCCATTGAATGTTTTCGAACCCGGCCGCATGACTTCGATCTTGTCATCACCGACGAAAGCATGCCGCGAATGAACGGAAGAGCCGTGGCCGCCGATCTCGTTGCGATTCGAAGAGACCTTCCGATTCTGATCGCCAGCGGCTATCCCGGCAACGGGAGTCAGAACGACAATACGGCTGGAAACGGGCGACTGAAACTTATCAAGAAACCCTTGGGAATAGCCGATCTGGCAAAGGCCGTGCGCAACCTCCTGGACATGTTCGAACGCGACGCCGAAGGCGAAGGGGTATTAACTTTTGAAGGTTCTGTCGATGACTGACGACGAAGGTTCATTGAAGGTTCATTCGCGGGTATTGGATTTTATTGCTGCCGGCGAAAAAAAACTCGAAAAAAATCGTATGGCCGTGATAAAATAAACCGATTTTCGGGAATTGCGACGGACGGAATTTCGAACAATTAAACGGGAGGCTGCTTGTGCTCAAATTCCTTGTTCTTTCATCGTTATTTTACGTTTTGACAATCGAAGACGCCAATGCGTATTTGGATTTTGGAACCGGCAGTTACATGCTGCAGATAGTCGCCGCGTCAGCCATCGGATCCATCTACTTCGTAAAGAGATTCTTTGGAAAGATAAAGCAGTTTTTCATAAAAAACCGGGTTTCAGACCAAGAACCGGAAAAGCCGAAATGAAAAACGTGACGTCTTCCTTCCGAGACCCTTCCGGGCACCTCTTTTGGCAAAATGGCGTACTTTACCGAACCGTGACCGGCGGATACGCGAACACTTACGATGCTGTAAAGCGCTCGGGCCTTTTCGACGAGCTGACGGCGGAACGTAAAATCGTGGCATTTAAGGAAGTCTCGTCGGATAATTTCCCAAACCTTTCCGAAAGCGTTTCCTTCGTATTGGCGCCGGAAGTTTTGCCTTTCGTCTCCTATCCCTACGAATGGTCTTTCAGCCAATTGAAAGATGCGGCCCTGCTGACGCTCGATCTTCATATCTGCGGGATGGAACGCGGTTTTCTCTTGAAAGACGCTAGCGCTTACAACGTTCAGTTTCTGAATGGAAAACCGGTTTTCATCGATCATCTCTCTTTCGATTTGTTCGACAAATATCCCATATGGCCGGCGTACGGTCAATTTTGCAGGCATTTTTTAGCCCCGCTTGTGCTTGTGTCTAAAGTCGATCCCGGTATGCAATCTCTTCTGAAGAATTACATGGACGGAATTCCGCTTCCCTTGGCCCGCAAACTCGTACCTGCCCGGAAATTGATTGACTTCGGACTTTTCGTTCATTTTCTGTGTCACGCGAACTCCCAGAAAAAATACGCCGACAAACCGGAAGCGTTGAAAAATCCGAAAAAAATGTCCGTCTCTCAAATGCTCGATTTCGCCATTTCCCTGAAAGATACCGTTACAAAATTGAAATGGCGTTCCGAAGAAACCGAATGGGCCGAATATTACAAAGATACGAACTACAGCGACAATGCATTGAGAAGCAAAATCGAACTGGTTTCGAATTTCGTGAGACAAATACCCATTGCGAACATGGTCTGGGATTTCGGAGGCAACACAGGATTCGTAAGCCGCGCGATTCAGGAGCATGCGGAGCATATCGTATGTTTCGACATCGATGCGGGCGCTGTCGAAAGAAACTATTTGGCGGTCAAAGCGAACAACGAAACGAAAATATTGCCCCTGGTAATGGATTTCGCAAATCCTTCTCCTTCCATAGGTTTCGCCTCCACAGAAAGGATGTCCCTCCAGAATCGGGGCAAGGCGGATGTGGGCATGGCCCTTGCCCTGGTTCATCATCTCGCCATTTCGAACAACATTCCTCTTGGTTACTTGGCGAAATATTTTTCCAAGCTTTGCCGTTTTCTGATCGTGGAATTCGTGCCGCGAGAGGATTCGCAGGTACAAAGGCTGTTACTTAGCCGGGAGGACATTTTCGACGCCTACACCTGCGAGAATTTCCTCGAAGAATTTTCGGCGCATTTCGATATTCTCGGCCGGGAAAACGTGGCGGATTCGAAACGATCTGTGTTTCTGATGAAAAGCTCACATGGAAAGGACTGTTCCGGACATGCGCATTAGAATTGCGATCGCTGTTCTGGCCGGATTGTATCCCGCCGTTTTCTTTTTAAGCAACAACTGGCACATTTTTTCTCTCGCTCAGAATCTGATCTTATTGGCGGGGGCTTCCATTTTTTCGCTGTTTGTGGTGATTTTGCCGACATTATTGCTCGAAGGAGCCGTACGGTTTTCTCGCGGAAAAGCGAATCGCGGTCAGGACGGTTCCTCGGTCCGTTCTTCGCTTTTGAATCCGGCTCTGGCTGCTTTTTCTGTTTTGTTGAGCGTCTACTTGCTCAGAAATACTCTGGACGGCATCGATATTCCAAAGGTTCTTCTATGCGCGATAATATTCTCCGTTGTCGCCTATTTCGGGTGGAGTAGCCATAAAGACGGATTGAAACCGTTGTTTGGTTTCTTTCTGGTTTTTTCGTCGTTGGCGGCGCTAAGCCTCGTGTTCGAGTTGCATATGGGAACCAATGCGCCTATAGAAAGTTGGGCGGCGAAAAACAAGGCCGTATACGAAAAAATCAAGTTCCGGAAAACTCCCAACGTCTATCTTGTAATAGCCGAGAGCTACCCGAGCAAACCCGCTCTGCTGCAGATCAACAATTTCGACAACTCCCCGTTTTATTCGCGAATGGAGCGGCTTGGAATGAAAATCAACCACGGCCATTTCAGCAACTATCACCACACCCTCGCCTCCCTCCCCTCTCTTTTCGCAATGGAGCATCATTTCGGTTCGATCAATATCGGCAATTTCGAGTCGGTCGGAGGAAGAAGAATGATGGAGGCGAAAACATGCAATCCCGTTATCGATATTTTCAAAGCCAACAACTATAAAATTCAATTTTTGCACGATTCGGCGATCCTGATGCCAAACGGCGCGGCCGTGGACTTTTGTCTTCCTTCGCCCTCCCTGTTCCATGGATTGACGGTTTTTCTGACCGGCCAGGATTTGACAAAGTCCACGTTCCTGGAAAGCCGAAAAGAAGCTTCTTTCGTTGCCATAAAGAAACGGATTGAGGAATCCATCGTCGAGAAAGTCCCGTATTTCAGCTTCGTATACCTGGATGTTCCGGGACATTCTCCATCGCGGTTGAAAAAAGGTTCGAAAGAAGAGGTAAACCAGCAGCTGAGGGAATTCAGAAGGGGATACGGCGGGATTGTCGAATCGGCCAATCTTGTCCTTGCTGATTTGGTTGAATTTATAGTCGGCAAAGACCCCGAATCGATCATTATTATGGTTGGCGACCACGGTAGCTGGGGATTTCGACCCGACGAGGACAGGGAGGGGAAAACGCTGCCGAACAGCCTGTTCATTTTGGACCGTTTCGGTGTTTTCGCGGGAATCCGGGCTTTGGGACCCCTGTCCGATGCGTTGGAAAAAGGCGCTATTCGGAGCCATGTCAATCTTTTCAGATATGTTTTCGCGTATCTGAGCGAGGACGAAAAAATTCTCGAAACAAAGGCGTCCGACGACGCCTATTGGTCGGACTCCTACATGGCGATCAAGGATGGAGAAATACTGGAGAACTTTCTAAAAGTGGAACCTCGGAAAGCCGGGGAGTAGCGGATTTTCG
>CAZNTU010000068.1:0-18293 GCA_964575975.1 uncultured Desulfobacteraceae bacterium | reverse complement strand
TCGAGGATTACTCGTGGAGATTCCTTCCGAACGCCCGGTTGGTCAGACTCCTTTCCCTTGGACGGTAGGCCCCGTCCCGCAGCTCCTTTCGAACGACCTTCTGATAAAGCTTGAACATCTTGATCGTCTGGGACTCCTCGGCGTAGAACGTTTTCCAGGCGTAGTCGAGAAGTTCCTGCAATTTCTCGGGGCTCATGTTCCTAGGGTAGTAAACCACCTTGTCGGCGGAATATTCGTCCCAGTCGAACGAAAAGATGCGATTTTGCCTTTTCAGGTCCTCGTACGCCTTCGTGTGGGGAAAAGGCGTGAGAACGGTGAATTCGGCCAAGTCCAGATCGATTTCCAGCAGAAAGTCGATCAGGCGCTTGACGAAGTCCTCCGTGTGGTCGTCCAGGCCCAGGAGAATGGTGCCCTCCACGGCTATGCCGTGGTCGTGGTACCTTTTGATCCTGTCCCGGATCAGGTCGGACGTGTCGAAGACCGCTTGATACACGTACCATGCCCCGGCCCTCGCGGCCAGGTCCAGCACTTCGGGTTTGTCCTCGATGGGATGGCTGCACCATTTCTTGTTGAGCGGGATCATTTCCACAAACAGATCCTTCTCCCATTGCGTATCCTGGGCCAGGGAGTTGTCCACCAGGAAAAGACGGTTGTTGTCTATGCTCGCCATCTCCGCGATGGTCTTGTCCACGGGGCGAGGCCTGAACTTCCTTCCTCCCAGGTACGCCACGGCGCACGGATAGCAGTGGAAGCGGCATCCCCGGGACGCGTGGACCAGGTCGAACATGCGGACCCCCCGGTATTGGTAAAGTTCCCGGTTCAAAATGTCCCGGCGGGCGGTCCCCACGATTTCAATGGGGGGAGGGGAATCCAGATAGTCGTAGATTTTCTTTAGCTTTCCGCTTTTGAAATCCGAGAAGACCTCCTCCATCCGGCCTTCGGCCTCGCCTACGAACACGGCGTCTGCATGCGCGGCGGTTTCCTCGGCGTGGAGCATGGTCGCGATCCCTCCGAAAATCACGGGCACGCCCTTTTCCCTGTAGGCGTCGGCGATTTGCCAGCCTCGCTTGACCTGGACCGTGAGCATCATGGATATTCCCACGAAATCGACGGGTTCGTCGAAATCGATCGTTTCCAGGTTTTCGTCCACGAACTGCACGTCGACGTCGTCGGGCAGGGCGGCGGCGAACACCACCGGCCCGTGGGGAGGAAGATGGAACTCGGTTTGCTCGAACAGCTTGGGCCATTTGGGATAGATCAGTTTGAATTTAATCGGTTGGGACATTTTTTCTCATTGTTGTAGAAGATTCGTTTTCATCTTTCCAAGCTCGACCGTCCGCTCCGCCCGAACCAGCCTGAGCTTCAACTCGTACGCGCGCGGTCCGTGGGCCGTCAGCTCTACCTTGTCGGGAATTCCGGGGAACGGCGAGGTTTCCGTTTCGAACATCCGTACCGTGCGGAACGGGTGGCCGTTCAGATATACCTTTATATGTAGTTCCCGGTTTTCCCTCGCGATCAGGTCGGTGGAGAACCCGTCGTCCCGATCGAACCGGCAAATATATTCCCCGGCTTCCGATTTTCCGACCGCGACCGGTTCTCCCTCGGGTTTCCGGAACATCAGCAGGATGTCCCGAACGAGGCCTTTGGCGAATTCCGGCGAATCGAAGGGGGGGACTCCCCTGTTAATCGTAAGCTCCTTGTCGTATTCGGCGTCGAAAACCACCAGTCCCTCGAGAGTCATCATGATCGAACGTATCGGTCCGGTTTCCGAAATATTAGCGACGCCGGTCGCGAATGTCTTTTTGTCCCCCGGAAAACTCGCCTCGATGGAATGGACGAAATTCCACCCGCCCGACGGGAAAAATCTCTCGCACTCGGCTATGATCGCCTCTCGTTCGTCGAAATCCGCAGGATACAATCGCGGCGGCTCTCTCGTTCGGGCACACGAGGAAAAGACGAACAGGGAAAGCAGTAAAAGAACCGCGCCCAAAGCGACAGTTTTCTTCTTCGAATAAAAGGCCTCGGGTCGAACGTTTTCCGCTTTTTCAGTCGATACGCTCAAACAGCGAATCCTCGAGCTTTCCATTCAATTGCGCGTCCGTGAAAACCAGTTTCGTGAACGTGGTTTCGTTTTCGAAGATCGAGACCGACTCGATCAGCCCCGGGACGCTGGAAAGCGAAAGCTCGATCCTTTTAATAATCTGAGCCAGTGCTTTTTCCTTGGGGACGAGGACTATTTTCGGACCCGGTTCGAGCGCCGCGTCGAAATTCGGGTTGTTCCGGAACTGTCCGCCCATCCACGAGGCTATTTCGTCCATGACCACGCGCATGGCTTCCAGTCTGGTTCCGGCGTCCCGCGCGAAGCCGTCGTCGCCCTTGACGAAGCGTTCGACCTTGCCGTCGCGGGCAAGAAGCACGCTCTGGAAAGGTTCCGCGTATTCCCACCGCAAGGACCGGGGCGACTTGAAAAACATGCGCCCTTTGGAAACCAGCGGTTCGGACAGGATTTCCAGGTGCTTTTCCTGGACGAATTCGGCCCGCACGGTTTCGATGGTCCCCGTTTTTTCGGCGATGCCTTCCCAGGTGTCGGCCCATCCGGTCAGAAAGAAGAAAGAAATTCCAAGGAAAAGGCGGGAAAAAATGCCGAAGAGAGGGCTTTTTCGAAAATTCGCGATCAGAACATGCCTCCGTTTACCGATACGACTTGGCCGGTTATGTAGGAGGCGTCGTCGGAGCACAGGAATTTCACGACTTTGGCGACTTCCTCGGGTTTGCCGATTCTGGCCATGGGGATCATGGCCTTGATGTTGGCGACGGGGGCCTTGGCGATCATTTCGGTCTCGATCAGGCCGGGCGCGACCACGTTGACCCGAATTCCCAGGCGGGCGGTTTCGGCTGCGACCGACCTGCTTGCTCCGATGAGCCCCGCCTTGGCGGCCGCGTAATTGGCCTGGCCCCTGTTTCCCATGAGCCCCGAAAGGGACGCTATGGAGACGACTGCGCCTCGCTTTCTCGTCACCATGCGCTGCAAAACCGGCTGGGTTACGTTGAAGAAGCCTTTCAGGGAAGTGTCCACCACCGAATTCCAGCTTTTATCGGACATCATGACGAACAGTTCGTCGGCGGCAATTCCCGCGTTGTTCACGAGGACTTCGACATTTTCGAAGCGGTTCAAAATGTCGTCCAAGGCGCGCCGGGTTCGTTCCCTGTCGGTTACGTCGAATTGGACGCATTCGCCCGCTCCGCCTCCCTCTTCGACAAGAGAAAGAGTTTCCGCGGCGGCTTCGGAGTTGCCTTTATAATTGACGATCGTAAAATAGCCTTCGGCGGCGAGTTCCAGAGCGATCGCCCGTCCTATTCCTCTTCCGGCCCCTGTGACGAGCGCCGTTTTTCGGTCTCGTGTTTCCATCAAACCGAAAGTCCCTCCGTCTCTTCCTTGACGACCTGAAGAACTATCTCTCCCAGAATCTTGTCGTCGGCCTCGGACCAACCCATAATTTCAGTGAAGTTGTCCATGTTGAAATTGACTTGGGTCCGGGTGGTTATGCGCGTATCCACGGGAATGCGGTCGGTGGAGAAGGAGGCCTCCTTGACGCCCGCAAGCAAGCCTCTCGCGTCGATTTCGTCCCCTCCGCTCTCGGCCAATTTCTTCCATCCTATGCATACGGCGGAAGTCTGGGCGACCAGTTCGATCAGAACCAGCGGGTCGGCGGCGCCGTTTTCGACCAGGGGCCAGGTGTTCGCGACCACGGCCTCCGTGACGGCGAACCGGTCGCCCACCTGCACGATCCTTTCGAGAAGTTTCATTCGCCCCCGATGGGGAAGCAGCGTTTCCAGATCGAGTTCCAAATCATCCAAAGTGTCCAAGATGTCCGAATCCTCCAAGACAAAAAGAGATTGAAAATAGATGCGAAAAATAATAAAGTGCCGGTCTTTGTATACCAAAACCCGTTTTCTGTAAAGGCGCATCTTTGCAAACGAGTCCCTTTCGGACGGTCTGTGCGTTGCGGATGAATCTTTAATAAAAACGAATTTTGCTATGTCCGTTTTCCAGGATTTGGGCATTTAATTATTTTTCATGCTAGCTTTGGCTTCAGCAGGAAAGACCCATGGAAGAATTGCGAAAAGAATTGAGAGTCAAAATAGTCGAAACTCTGAACCTCGTCGACGTGTCCCCCGAAGATATAAATCCCGACGGCCAACTGGTCGGCGGCGACCTCGGAATCGATTCCATCGATATTCTGGAACTGGTGATGATGATCGAGAAGGATTATTCCGTGAAGATCGACAGCAAGGAATTGGGAGCCGAGGTGTTCGCCAACCTGAATTCGCTGGCTGAGCATATTCGCGCGAACTCCCCGAAATTCGCGGCGTAGCTTGAAGAAACCCCTTCGGAAAGCTCGTTTTCGTCATCCGAAATACGAAATGGATACATGAAGATTCTTCTCGTTTCCGCCAACACGTTCAACAGCCCCTACCCGGTTTATCCCTTGGGGCTGGACTATGTTTCAAGGGCTGTTTCCCCGAGGCACACGGTGAAAATAGCCGACATGAACGTCTTGAGAAGCCTGGAAGGCCTGGCCGGCGAGCTTGTATCCTTCGAGCCCGACATTGTCGGAATCTCCATCCGAAACATCGACAATACCGACGCGACATCCCCGGACGGTTTTTCCGAGCAGTACGGAACCGTCGCGGAAACGGTGCGGATGCATTCGAACGCGGTCCTGGTTCTTGGCGGGGCCGGGTTCACCATTTTCCCTAAGGAGTTGATGGCGTTGACGAAGGCGGACTACGGGATTGTCGGGGAAGGGGAGCGGTTCGGGATTTTCATGGATGCCTTCGAAAGAAAAGGCGATTTGTCCCGCGTTCCGGGAGTTGTCGTCCGGGAAGGTTCCAGGGATGGGCCTCCGCCTTGGGACGGACCTATAAAAAGGACTCTTCCCCCCGAAGGCGCCCACATTGATTTTTACCTGCAAAACGGCGGGATGCTGAATCTTCAGTCGAAAAGAGGATGCCGTTTCCAATGCGTTTATTGCACGTACCCACGCATCGAGGGGTGCAAGCTCCGGCTGTTTCCGCCCGACGAGGTAGCGGAAACGGCGTTGCGGCTGCAAGAGTCGGGCGCGCGGTATTTTTTCGTCACGGATTCGGCTTTCGACGGGGATATCGGGCATAGTCTGGAGGTGGCGCGGTCTTTTAAAAAAAGAGGCGTTTCCATCCCGCGGGGCGCCTTGTTCGCGCCGGTCGCGCTCCCGGACCACTATTTCGAGACCCTGGCCGAGGCCGGGCTGACCCATGTGGAGTTCGGCACGGAGAGCCTGTGCGATTCCGTGCTTTCGGCGTATCAAAAACCTTTCCGGACCGCGCATGTGTTCGCCGCGCATCGACAGGCGGTCGAGGCGGGACTTTACGTCGCCCACTATTTTCTGATGGGCGGTCCGGGGGAAAATTCCGAGTCGGTGGATCGAACTTTATCCAATATTGACAAGATGAGTCGAACCGTCATATTTTTCTTCTCTGGAATGAGGATTTATCCCCATACCGACTTGTACCGGATAGCCGCCGCGCAGGGAAAGACGGGGCGGTTCGAAAACCTTTTGGAGCCGGTGTTTTTCGAGCCGGACGACATGAAACTGGAAGAGATCGAAGCGGAAATCGAACGAATGGCCCGAAACAGGCCCAACTGGGTGATTGGAGCGGGAGGCGAGGAAACGACCCGCATTGTTTCGAAAATGCACCAAAAAGGGCGTGTCGGACCGTTGTGGGAACATCGGATCAGGTGATGAAATGGAGAACTGGCTTGCGGATACGATGATCGACGGGATCGGGCCGGACGGAATTCGGGCGGAGGCTTTCGTGAGCGGGGAGTCGCCCTGGTTTTCGGGGCATTTTCCCGGAAATCCCGTCCTGCCGGGGATAGCCCAGCTGAGCTTCGTTTTTGACCTCGTGAGGAAAATCAAGGGGAACGGCCTGAAAATATCGAGGGTCCGGCGGGTGAGGTTCAAGCAGGTCATAAGGCCCGAGGACCGTTTCAATGTGGTGCTTAGGCAAAATTCCGGCGATGGCCGTTCTTATTCTTTCAAAATAATGGTAAAAGACGAGGTCGCGTGCAGCGGTATCGTAGTCGCGGCGGAAACGGAACAAGAACAAGGAGAATGAAGACGACATGTCCGAAAAGACCGACAAGATTATTCTTCGCGTAGCCCAGGTTATGATTCAGGAGCTGAAATTGGAGGACGTGACTCCGGAAACCTTCGACCCCGACGTGGACTTGGTGGACGAAGTCGGAATCGACAGCATGGATTTGGCCACGGTGGCCCTTGTGCTTCAGGACGAGTACGGCGTCAGGATAGACGAAGACGACTACCCGAAGCTGACCACGATTCGCTTTATTTCGGAATACCTGGAAAACAAGCTCGACGAATAGTCGGGCGACGGAAGGGCTCTGAACAAGGAAACCGATCTACGAACCGAAACGGGGTGGTGAAATGTACGCGACGGAAAACGAGCAAGAGATCAAAGAAATTGTCGAGGCGGAGCGGAAAAGGACCGAAGCGGGAAATCCCCGTGCGAAAGAGTCCGAAAAGACTTGGAAGTTTTCGGAAATCCTGGCCGACCCCCAAGTCATGGAACGGTGGGAAAAGGTGAGAAAATATTTTTTCCTGCGGGAATCCACTTACGACATGACTACGAAATGCAACATTCGGTGCGAGGGTTGCTACTACTACGAGGGGGAAAAGCAATACACGCCGGACAACGTCGATCCGGAAGCCTGGCGGAATCTCATGCGGGCCGAAAAGGAACGCGGAATCACTTTCGTGGTCCTGGCCGGCGCGGAGCCGTCCGTGGTACCCGAACTTTTGAAAGTTTGCCACGAGGAGATGCCGCTCGGCGCCGTCGCCACCAACGGCATAAAGCCCATCCCCCGGTCGGTGGGGTATAAAATCCACGTATCCGTTTGGGGAAACGACGCCACCAGTCGAAAGGTGAGGGGAGCGAAAAACATGCTCCTCCGCCAGATCGAAAACTACAGAAACGATCCCCGAGCCGTATTCGTCTATACGTTTGCCAGGAACAACGTCCACGAGGCTTCCGAAGTCGCGGAGAGGCTCGACTACGAAGGCTGCAAGCTGACTTTCAACATGTTTTCCGCCCCGGTCGGGTACCGGGGAGATCTGGTCCATACGAGCGAGTCCCTGTCCCGGGTTCGAAAGACGATGCTGGAGTTGATGGCGCAATTTCCGGAAACCGTCCTGTTTTCGTCCTACAACGCGGTAGCCCACACCCATTCGCAAGGCCTCCACGATCTTTACGGGTGCTCGTACCCTCGCAAGAATCCGTCGAAGGATATAGGACTGGGGCGTTCTTTCCGGCAGTACCGGACCGATCTGACATGGAACCGGGACGCGGCGTGCTGCGTGCCGGACACGGACTGCCGCGATTGCAGGCATTACGCCTCGGGAAGCGCGGTCGTTACGGCTCGCATGTTCCGCCACGCGGCGCGGCCGGAGACGTTCAAGGCTTGGCTGGATTACGCGGACACGTATTTGAGCGTTTGGGTATCGGGCTACGAAAAAGACGAAAATCTTGCGGCCGAACCGGTCGCCCCTCCGGGGCGCGATCTTTTTTGAAAAAACTTGTTCGAACAAGAGGTTTCCAAAAGACGCGAATTCGATGAATTTTCCAATTTCTAAACCGATACGCCGGAGCAATTTCGAATGAAGACAGTCAGTTCCTTGCTTGACGAGCAATGGTACGAACGATACCAGAGAATTTCGAAGCTCAACATCAGAAGCTCGATATACGACGTGACCAACCAGTGCAATCTTCGGTGCAAGGGGTGCTTCTTCTTCTCGTCCGGCGAGCATAAAGCCGCCTCCGAGGAGAAGGACTTGACAAAATGGGAGAAGTTCGTCGAGCGTGAAATGGACAGGGGGATCAACCTCGCCATTTTGATCGGTGGGGAGCCCACTTTGCATCTGGACCGGGTGGAGGCTTTTTACAATAGGCTGCCCACCTTTTGCGCCACCAACGGTCTGATCAAGGTCCCCAGGGACCGGTTTCCGGACATGATGGTCGGCATCTCCATCTGGGGCGACGAGAACGACGAAAAGGTGCTTCGGGGAAAGGACACCTTCTCGATTTCCAGCAAGAACTACGAAGGCGACCCCTACGCCTATTATTTATATACCATCACGCCCAAGCAGATGGGCAAGACCGAGAGGATCGTCCGAAAAATCCGGGACGCGGGAGTGAAAGTCCATATGCAGCTTTTGTCCAACGACGAGGGCGTGGACGGATTCACCTGGACCCCGGAGGAGCTGGCCGAGATTCGACACGAAATGGACGATCTTCTGGATCGATATCCCGAAACCGTTGTTTCCTCGAAATACTACCACGAGATCATCGCCACGGGCAAAATGCTGGGAAGAAGCTTCGGGTGGAACGAATGCCCGTCGGTGACCGAACCGTTGGACAAGCGCGCTCCCAAGCCCAAGCGTTTGATCCATTTCATCCGGTGGGCGTCCGACCTGAAGACCATGCACCGCTGCTGCACTTCGGAAACGCGGGACTGCTCCACCTGCAAGGACGGCGCGGCGCACATGAGCTGGGTGATGGTCAACAAGCGAGACCATATTCGAACCGCCGAAGACCTTCGGAACTGGATCGAAGTCTACGAAATGTTCGCCAAGCTCTACCAGTTCATTCCCTGGTAGGACGAGGGACCGACGCCGATGGGAAGGACGGTTGTCTTGGGATACGATGCTGTTTCGCCCTTGGGCGTCGATTTGGCTGTCCAATGGGACAGGGCCGTGCGGGGGGAGAGCGGGGTCGGACCTCTGACCCGGTTTCCCGTGGACGAGGATTTTCCCGTGCGTGTGGCGGGCCAGGTTGACGATTTCGACGTTTCCCCGTATCCATTCCTAAAACCCCGTCCCATGGCCTTGTGGCCGTCGCCGATTTTCAAATACGCCATGCTCTCGGTCCATCGTGCGCTTATGCACGCCGGGCTGGAGATTTCGCCCGACATAGCCCATAGGGTCGCGGTCACGTTCGGTTCGGCCGTGGGAGGGCAGGACGCCGTCTTGAACGCGGACCGTCGGATGATGTCGGAGAGGAAGCTTCCGCCGCCGTACGCCAATCCCAATTCGTGCGTCAACATGGCGGGGGGGAAAATTTCCATCATGACCGGCGCGACCGGTCCCATCACTTCCCCGATCGCCGCTTGCGCCACGGGATTGACCTCCATGATCGTAGGCGCCATGTTTCTGGAACAGGGGCGCGCCGACGCGGCCATTTGCGGCGCGGTGGATTTCGCCTTGGTGGAACCCGTTGTCGCGGGATTCGCCACCATGAACGGGGCCTACCGTCGCAGGCCCGGAAACGAGGAAGAACCGCCGGAGAAGGCCAGCCGCCCATTTTCGGTCGATCGGAGGGGCTTTGTCGTGTCGGAGGGCGCGGGGGCGATCATTATAGCCACCGATGAGTTCGCCAAAGCCCACGGCTTGAAAGCCAAAGCGGAAATAGCCGGATGGAGCATGACGTCCGACGCCTTTCACTTCGTGGCGCCCAATTTCGAAACGGTGAAAAGATGCATCGCGGAAAGCGTCGCGGACGCGGGAATCGGGCCGGAACAGATCGACGCGGTAAACGCCCACGCCGCCTCCACCAAAGTCGGGGACAAGGTGGAGTACGACGCGATCAGGGCCGTGTTCGGCGAAAAAATGCCGCCGGTCTCGGCCAACAAATCCATGATCGGCCACGCCATGGGAGCCTCGAGCGCCATCGAGTCCGTCTACGCCATCGAGGGGATGCGCAGGAGCGTTCTGCTTCCCACGATCAATTGCGTCCCGGACCCGGAAATCGAAATCGATTGCGCCTCCGAGGGTTTCAGAATGCTGGAGCAGGAATACGTTTTGAAGAATTCGTTCGGCTTCGGCGGGTGCAACTCCTGCATTGTTTTCAAAAAGACGCCATAGGTTGGAATCGAAATGAAAGCTCCTTTGAACAGACGGGTTTTTGTCATCGGATACGGCGCGGCGACGCCTCTAGGAAGCACGTTCGAAAAGACCTGGGAGCAGGCCGTCAAAGGAAAGGCCGGGTTCAGAAGGGTGACCCGGTGCCAGGTGGATTCTCTGAGCAACGTGGTGGGCGAGATTCCGGACTGGAATCCCCTCGACTTGGATTTCGTCACCAAAAAGGAGGCGTACAACTGGAACGCCGATTACGTCATTCTGACCATGGCGGTCGCGAAGGAGGCGCTTGTGCGTTCCGGCCTCGAAATCGACCGCGACACGGGCCATAGAACCGCCTGCCTGGTGGGATCGGCGCTCAACGGCACGGACGCTTTCCGGATGGCCATGGACAATCTGGTCAACCGGGGGCCTTTGAAGGTAAGTCCCTATCTTCTTCCCAACCTGTGCGCCAACGTCCCGTCTGGAAAGGCCGGAATGCATCTGGGATTCACCGGGCCCGTTTTCTCGCCCCAAGGCGCTTGCGCCTCGGGAAACCACGCCATCGGCATCGGCGCCCGCATGATCCGCGACGGCGACTGCGACTTCGTTCTGGCGGGCGGAGTGGACACATGCATCATGCCGGAGATTATCCACGGTTTTTCCAACATGAACGCCACGATCAAAATTCGGGAGAACGACCGCGCGTTTCTCGATCCAGCGCAGGCCTCGCGCCCTTTCAGCATCGACAGGAGAGGCATGGTGATTTCCGAGGGCGCGGGCGTATTGGTATTGGCGGCGGAGGAAACGCTTTCGGCTTACGGGCTGGAACCCAAGGCCGAGGTGCTCGGAATCGGATGGACCTCAGACGCGTACCATTTTACTCTTCCCAACCCGGAAACCGTCATGCTGGCGATCGTCGAGGCCATCGACGACGCCGGAATCCAACCCTCGGACATTCAATACGTCAACGCCCACGGCACTTCCACGCCCAAAGGGGACCTCGCCGAGATCGAGTGCCTGAGGAATATATTCGGACGGAGACAAATGGAGAAAATTCCCGTTTCCTCGAACAAGTCCCAGATCGGGCATACGCTGGGAGGCTCCGCCGCCATAGAGGCCGCGTTGAGCATCGAGGGGGCGCGAACGCGGACCATTCTTCCCACGGTCAACCATATTCCGGACCCCGAGCTTTCCGACATCGACGTGGTCCCGAACGAGGCCAGAAGGCAAGGCTACGAGTTCTTCCTCTCCAACGCCTTCGGTTTCGGGGGGACGAACTGCTGCGTGGTTTTCAGAGGGGTTTGAAAATGCTTTCGATCATGGCTTCGGAATACGGCGGGAAAACGGCATGAAGCCCAAACCGTTCCTCCCCGAATCGATCGACGGAGACGACCGTTACGCAAGGGACAAATCCACGGGACTGGCGTGGCACAGGTGTTTCCACAGGACCCTGTACGCCGACACGGACCGCTCAGGGGTGGTCTATCACTCCAATTATCTCATCTATTTCGAGATGGGCAGGGCGGCGCTGATGAGGGACGCCGCCTATCCGTACCGGGTGATCGAGGAGAGCGGCTTCGTATACCCGATCATTTCGGTAGGCCTGGATTATTTCACGCCGTTGCGCTACGACGACCCCATGTTCATCCACACTCGCCCGGCGCAGCTAGAGCGCGTGAAGTTGTCGTTCGACTATGTCGTCACCCACGGCCGCACCGGAGAAATCGTCTGCAAGGGCTTCACGAAGCACTGCGCCACCAATTCCTCCGGAAAGCCGGTGGGCGTGGACGACAAAACGCTGGAGCTGTGGAGAAATTTTCCGAAATGAGCGGCGTGGAAAAGCTCTCTCTGGAAATCGAGGTTCGTCCGTACTTGATGGACCACAGGTTTTTGGGAAAGGCCGTGCTTCCCGCAGTCGAGGCCATGAGAATATTGGCGGATTCGGTCGCCTCTCGCTTCGAAGGCGTGGATGTCACTATAATTCGCGACGCCTCTTTCGCGAAATTCCTGTTCCTTCCCATCGAACAGGATAGAATCGAGGCGTTCAACCATGTCGAGGTACTGGAAAACGGTCGGACAAGGTCGAGCCTGGTCACGAAGCTACGTGCGGGAAAATCCTCCATAACCCGCGCCGTCGAGCATGCGAGTTTGCATTTCGACCCTGAAGACCTTTTGCCGGACGAACAGGCTTTCGACCCGCATTCCATCGACTCGAATTCCATTTTGGGGGACGACTCGTTCGAAGTCGATCCGAAATCGATTTACGAGGAATTGGTTCCGTTCGGCCCGTCGTTTAGAAACATAGTCGCGCCGGTCCGTTTGACCCGGAACGGGGCCGTGGCCGAAGTATCCGGGGGCGAGTCCGGATTGGCCCAGGATTCTTGCCTGGGCTCGCCGTTCCCGCTGGACGCCGCTTTCCACGCCGCGTGCGTCTGGGGCCAGCGGTATTTACATTACACGGCGTTTCCGCTTGGGATCAGGGAAAGGTGCGTCTTCAGGAAAACCTGCGTCGGAGAATCCTTCTATGCCACGGCGATTCCGATCAGGGCAGACTCGAAATCCTTGCTTTTCGACATCCGAATTCACGGACGCGACGGGGAATTGCGCGAGGCGAACACGGGCGTTTTTATGAAGGACGTCAGCGCGGGGCGTTTGAAGCCTCCTTCCTGGATCATGAAACGGGGCGGCGATAAATGAAAGATTTGTTCTACACAACCACGCGCCGATATATACGCTTCAAAGGCAATTGCGCCCCGATCGAAACGATCTCCAGTATGTCCTCCGGCTTTTTGAGTTCCTCCAAGACCCATCGGTCCTGTTCGTCCTTGGAATAGTGTTCGACTCTGCACGAATACTGGTCTACGAGAACATAATCCCTTAAAGACGGAATTTGCCTGTAGGCCACGAATTTCGTTCCTCGGTCGTAATCCCTGGTGGACTTCGAAAGAACCTCGAAAACGACGATGGGATTCGCGATCGTGTCGTTTCGGCCCTTTTCCAATTTTACTTCGCCGCATACTACACTTGCGTCCGGATAGAAAAAATGTCTCCCCTCTTCCGTCCGTACTTTCACATCGGAGGAGAATACGACGCAATTCGAACCTTCCAATGTTCTATCCAAATCGGAAACGAGGTTGATCGTAATCCTGTCGTGTTCGAGAGAGGCTCCGACCATTGCGTAAATTTCACCCTCGAAATATTCGCTCTTGCAATCCGAAGCGTCCTCCAGACGAAAGTATTCTTCCGGTGGAATAAACCTGTCGTTGGGGTTTAACATCGTAACGATCCTTCGATTTCGTTTCGTCGGCAATTCGACGCCTGTTTTTCATTTGTCTTAAGGATACAACTCGGA
This sequence comes from uncultured Desulfobacteraceae bacterium, assembly GCA_964575975.1. Taxonomy (GTDB): domain Bacteria; phylum Desulfobacterota; class Desulfobacteria; order Desulfobacterales; family SKZT01. Next base: position 4,985 of record CAZNTU010000068.1, on the reverse strand, counting down.
AATGATTTCGACAAGCCGAAGTGTCGAAATAATATCTCTATTCCGTTATTTCGCCTCTCGCGTATCTCTCCGTATATTCCCTGAACATTCGCAAGACCTCGCGTGTTTCTTCTGACGGCTTGCCGTCGCCGAGCACGATATCGTCGATTCGGACGACCGGCAGGACCTGCCTGACCGAGGACGAAATGAACGCTCCTTTGGCCCCGTTCAGTTCATCCTTGCAAACATCGCGGATTTCGATATCGAATTCCTTGGCGGCCAGTTCCAGGACCACTTTCCTGGTGATTCCCGACAGGATGCCTTCCGTGCCGGAAGTGACGAGCTTTCCGTCGACGAACGCGAAGAAGTTGCTGGTGGTTCCTTCTTTCAAGTTTCCCCGCTCACCGATGTAGACGGCTTCCATGGCGTTTTTCCGGGATGCTTCCTTCAAAGCCAGGACCGCCGCCGCGTAATTGACGGTCTTGGCCTCCGGAAGCTGTCTCTGGAAAGCGGTGGTGACGACCTTGACGCCGTCTTCGTACCAGCGGGCCTGCAATGGAGGCGTTTCTGTCACCATGATCGCGAGACGCGGCTTGCCGGCGGGGGTGATGTAATCCTCCGCAGGGCCTCCCGTTAGAACAAGACGTATGTTGGATTCCTCGTGTTCGCATTTGCCAAGGCATTCCGTCACGATTTTTCGGATTTCGACGGTGCTTTTAGGAAGGTCCAGGCCGAGGATTTCCGCAGACCGCCGGAAACGGGATAGATGGTCCGTCAAGTGGAAAGGACGCCCCCCGTAAGTTCTCAGAAAATCGAATATGCCGTAGCCCCTCAAGATGGCCATGTCGTTGATCGGAATTGCGGCGTTTTCCTCGGGCACGATTTTCCCGTCGAAATAACAAATGTTGCTCAAAGGTCTTGTCTCCCTGTCTCGTAAAATGATAAAAGCCTGATATGTTTTCTTGTTTATAGAATGTCGAGGAATATAGAAACGAACTGAAATTTTGTCAAACCCCGTAGCAGTCCTGTTCACTGCTGGGGGGATATCGCGCCTTTCGCGGCCTTTTGCGGAACGAAACATCTTAAACGCATCATCGAAACAAGGAGGGAAAAACATGGAAAATTGCATCTTTTGCAAGATCGTTAAGGGCGAAATACCTTGCGTCAAGGTCTACGAGGACGACACGGTGCTGGCGTTCGCCGACATCAATCCCATTTCGAAAGGCCATACGCTGATCATTCCCAAAAAGCACGCGACGAACATGTGGGAGGCCTCCGAGGACGATTTGGTCGCGATCATGAAAACGGCCAAGAAACTGGTTCATGCCATCAAGGATGCGATAAGCCCCGACGGAGTGGCGGTGCTTCAGCTGAACGGAAAGGCGGTAAACCAAGTGGTCATGCACTACCATCTGCACCTTATCCCTCGCTCCTCGGACGAAGGAAGCCTGACCATGACCGATTGGAAACTGATACCCGGAAACATGGACGAAATAAAAGCGGTCGCCGCCAAGATCGCGGACAAGATCGTCTAGTTCGGTTTTCAAAAAGCTCTCGACGCCCGGAATCCCGTCGGACCTCCGGGTTTGAAAAAGCTCGGAGGTCCCGACCCCGAAACCGTAAGCCTGTTGAGGGCAGAGCGGCTCATGGCGATCGGAAAGCTCTCCTCATCTTATTTGTTGACAATTCGACCTTCCCGCATATAGAATTTTCCGCTTTGGAAGCCGGCGGCAACGGTTATAGACGGGGGAAGAACACCGCCGGATATCGGTATCGGTTAGAAACATGGAAAGGGAGTCTACAATGGATATGCGCAGGGAAAACGGCTTGAAGGAAACCGCCAGGCTGACCGTCGGCGACCAAACGATCGAATTGCCCGTAATTGTGGGGTCCGAGGGCGAAAAGGCGATCGACATCTCCAGTCTTCGGGCGAAAACAGGGTGTATTACCATGGATCCCGGCCTCGGCAACACGGGGATTTGCACGAGCGATATCACCTTCATGGACGGAGAAAAGGGGATTCTCCGATACAGGGGGATACCGGTCGACGAGCTGGCCGAGCATTCCACGTTCGTGGAAACCGCGTACCTTTTGATAAACGGAAAGCTTCCCACCCGGAAACAATTGACCGAATATTCCGTGAGGCTGAACGACCAGTCGCTTGTCCACGAGGACATGAGGGGATTCTACCAGCAGTTTCCGCCGCGGTCCCATCCGATGGGAATCCTGTCCTCCATGGTCAACACCATGGAAAGCTTCTATCCCGTCTTGAAGACCGAGGAATTCCGAAGGGAAACGATCAACGCCACCCTTACGCGGATACTGTCGAAGGTACGCACCATGGCGGCCATGTCTTACAAGATATCCAGGGGGCACAAGGTGGTGTACCCGAAGCCCAGCTTGTGCTACTGCGCCAATTTTCTGAACATGATGTTCGACAGCCCGGTAAGGCCGTACTATCCGGAAAAGCACGCGATCAAGGCGTTGAACGTGTTCTGGATTCTGCACGCGGACCACGAGCAGAACTGTTCCACTTCGGCGGTCCGGCTTGTCGGAAGCGGACGGGTAAACATTTACGCGGCCATATCGGCGGGGATAGCCGCCTTGTGGGGGCCGCTGCACGGCGGGGCCAACCAGGCCGTGATCGAGATGCTGGAAGCCATCCGGGAAAGCGGGGGAAACATCAAGCCGTTCATAGAGCGGGCAAAGGACCGGAACGATCCGTTCCGCCTCATGGGGTTCGGGCACAGGGTCTACAAGACATACGACCCACGCGCCAAGATCATCAAGAAAACCGCCGACGATCTTCTGGAAAAGATGCAGTCGAACGACCCTCTCCTGGACATCGCCCGCGAGCTGGAGGAGGTCGCTCTCGAGGACGAATATTTCCTGAGCCACAACCTTTATCCCAACGTGGATTTCTACAGCGGAATAGTCCTCAGGACCTTGGGGATACCGACCAACATGTTCACGGTCATGTTCGCGCTGGGGCGGCTCCCCGGATGGATCGCCCAGTGGAAGGAGGACGAGGACAATCCCCGGAGGCGTTTGTACCGCCCGAGGCAGGTATATACGGGGCCGTTGACCAACCGCTATGTCCCGATCGACGAAAGAATCGAAGATTGACTCGGCCTAAGAATCGAGGATTGGCGATCCAAAACGGGATATTAATTGTACGGGCTGAGGTGTAGTACGGCGATATCGCTAAACCTCGGCCCACCATATCCTCTCGAACCCCAGCGAAACCACGGCGTATTTGCGCAGGCGCAGGTCTGAGAACCGTTTTTCCAGCGCGCGGCCGTATTCTTCGACTTGAACCTTCGCCTCCTTCATCTCCCGGACCATTCGCGGGATTTTCCGAAGTTCCGCTTCGCTCAGTTTCCTCGCCTTCTCGCCGGTCACCCCCGCTTCTTTCAACGCCACGAACTTGAATTCGATCAGAATGTCGAAAACCGAAAACCGTCGCATGTCCGGCCGGACAATCATGGTCAAGTCCGCGTATCTCCGGTCGATTTCGCTTTCGGAATCCATAATGTAAAGGATGTCGTTGTACAGCAGGGTCAGAAACGCCGTCTTCACCGTAAGCTCGTTGGCCCAGCGGTAGTCGGGGTTGCGGAAAACCTTCAAGTAGCGCTGTTCCACGAACCCGCACAGCGGAGCCATGTCGCCCTCCTGATAAAGCTGTTTCGCGGCGGATATTCCCTCGTCCCTGTCGGCAGGTTCGGGCAGCAACATCGACTGGATTTTTTCCGCGTAGAGCTTTTTCGTGGCCAAGTTGGGGATCTTCATGGAAACTTCGCCGGCTTCCGTAATCCCGCTCATGGCCAGAACCCCGAAATAATAAAGAAACGAGACCATGAAGAGGCGATCTTTGCTTTCGTCGTTCAACATTTCCCGAATTCCGAACCTGTCCGCCGGTTGGACGACTGTCGCACGATGGCCTTCCCGCATCAGATTCAGGAGCAACTGCCTTCCTGTTGGAAGCCGGGAAATGCAGTCGAGTTTGGCCGCGTCCATGGCAAGGTTGGAATCCAGCATTATTCTGGGGTACGTGCAGGTCTCGGCGAGGGCGTCCGCGAAATAAAGCGCGAGGGTGGGGTTGTAGACGGGCTCTTTCGCTCCGGGGGGCGAATTTATAGCCGTCGTACCAAGTGCGCATTGCATCCATAGCTACCGTGACGATTTCCCTGAAATCGCATATGCCGTACGGGAACATCATTGGGCAAGCTCTCCTTTCCAGTGCAAACTTCGAATCTTTTCGCGGGCAACGACGAAACCATATCATCCTTTTCGGTCGCGTTCAATTGAAAAGCCCGCCCGGGACTTTGCGGCCTCCGCTGCTCGTCGCCACGAACCCGCAAAGACCGACAGAAAAGGGAATGGAAACCTCGTCGTTCCGAAATTCTCCTGTCGTTCGATACGCTCCTCCTTTTCGGGATTGCGCCGCCGAACGAAATGTGAAATAGATCAAAAACAAACAATCCCGCGATCCGGCCGCGCTCGGCGCCAAGGCGGCCGTTGCGGCGTCAGGGTTTTCACATAAAGGAAGAAAGAGCATGGCGTCGGACGAACAGGCATTGGAAAAAGCGTGGAACATAGCCTTGGGGCTTCTCGCAAGAAGAGGGCACACTATTCGCGAACTGGAGGAAAAACTTCGGCGGCGAGGATTCGAAACCCGAACTGCGGAGGCCGTCGCGTCGAAATGCGAAAGTCTGAAATACGCAGACGACCGCGAGACCGGCCGGTTTTATTTGAAGGAACTCGTCGAGAAAGGGCATGGCCCGCTCGGGATTCGGTGTTCCATGAGGAAAAAGGGCCTGAAGGAATCTCTGATCGACGATCTGATAGAAGAATCGGGCGTCGGGGAGAGGGAAAAGGAACTGTGCCGGAAAGCATTGGAAAAAAAGTTGAAAACGGTATCGAAAAGCAAAGACCCGTTGAAAAGAAAGGCGCAGGTTTACCGGTTTTTAATGTCGCGGGGATTTTCCAATGCCGTTGTTCGCGAG
>CAZNTU010000067.1:0-25549 GCA_964575975.1 uncultured Desulfobacteraceae bacterium | reverse complement strand
GGTTGGTCTCGATCATGACCTTCGATGTAGACGGTGCGGACAGGAGGACCGCTACGGAAATTCTTTCACACGTTATCGAAAAGCCAGAACAGGCAGACGCGACTTTTTCCATCATAGCCCAGTGCTGCCAGGAGTTGATGAAGAGTCGCACGGGATGCGACATGGCCGAACTCCGAAGCGCACTCGAGGCAAGAGGCATTGCCCTTGCCGCGCCGCCCGATTTCCGGGAGGATATTGATAATCTTCGGGCTTACAGCGAACATGTACGCAAGCAACTTGCCGATTATGAAACGATCAAGGTGGCCGACGTGCAGGTCGGAATCGAAGGGGAATGCACGAATTACGCCGTAAAGGCGGCATGCGCCGGGTTTTCCGTTGACCTTCTCAAGGAGAGTTCCTTCCTTGTCCGTTTCGTTTTCGGACGAATCTACCGGACCGATCACCTCTTGGTCCTATGATTTCGGGGACGACTCCACGAGCGCCGACCGAAATCCTACCCACACGTATTATCGGTCGGGCACTTACACGGTAAGCCTGACCGTGAACGGACCCGGAGGATCCGATTCGGAGGTAAAGGCGAACTACATTTCTGTGAACAACCCGCCGGACTTGCCGTCAAGCCCGTCGCCGGCCGACGAAGCCGCCGGCGCGGACATAAACTCGGATTTGTCTTGGACCTGCAGCGACCAGGACGAGGGAGACACCGTCGTCTTCGACGTTTACCTCGATACCGCGAATCCTCCCGCCTCGGCGGTTTCAACCGGTCAATCCGCCGCCTCCTTAGATCCGGGGCTCCTGACTCCGGATACACGGTATTTCTGGAAGTCAGTATCGAAAGACAACCGCAGAGACTCGTCGGAAGGACCGGTTTGGAGTTTCACGACCGCCGAAGCCCCCGTCGCGGCGTTTACGGCGTCCCCTCAAAACGGTATCCATCCTCTCGAGGTATCTTTCACGGATCAATCCGCAGGGCCCGTGAATTCCTGGTATTGGAAATTCGGCGACGGCGAGACCAAGACTGATCGAAACCCCAGCCACACCTACAATCAGGCCGGCACGTTTTCCGTCAAGTGGACCTTCACGATTACGGGAGAGGACTAATTTATGAATGCGACGGATTAACTGTCCGGCGGAACGAATTTTCATTTCGGAAAATCCCTTTGCTCTTTCGGCTCCTTGCTTATTGGAACAAAGATACTTACGAGGAAATTTATAAAGGCAATCCACTTGAAACCCTGTATGATTAAACATATACTTCGACAAGTTGACAGTCTGTAAAGAAAGACTTCGGAAATGAAAGGAGCTGTAATATGGCAACAGAAGCAATTAAAGCGGTTTACGAGCATGGCGGACTCAGCCCAATCGCCAAGATGGATGTCAATCTTGCCGAAGGCCAGATGGTGCGCATAGCTGTGGAGCCGATCGAGCAACCGGACGATATGCTTGCTTGGGCCGCTCAAGTCTACGAAAACCTCGGCGAAGAACAAATCGACTTGATCGAGCAACGCGCTCTGCGGCGAGAGGACTTCTTCGGAGAGTGGATACCATCGTGAAGAAGCTTCCTTCGGGCTTGCCCGACACAGACATAGTTATTGACGTTGTTCCAAGAGTTGGAAAACGAAAAAAGACAAAGGTGCAATATTATGCGACACGCCATTGAAAGAGATAAAATAAGGTCCGAGATAAGAAAGCTGGACGTAATCCAGAGGCTGAACCTATTAACCGATGTTTGGGACGAAATAAAAGAATCTAAGGAACTGGAATCCGTGTCGGACGAGGAAAAAAGAATCCTTTTGGACAGACTTGCCAATTACAAGGCGAACCCGGGTTCCGCCGTGGACTGGATGCAACTGAAAGAAGAAGCGTATAGCAGATATGATCGCAAAAGTTAGATTTGCCGAAGAAGCGGCTTCCGAATTCAGACGTTCCGTCGAATGGTACGATTCGAAATCCAATGGTTTGGGGTTCGTGTTCACGAATGAAATCGACAGCGCACTCGAGAGGATCAAGCTTAACCCGAATTCATACAGGGAGATTGTAAAAGGGATAAGAAGAATACAAGTAAATAAATTTCCTTTTTCCATTTATTACGGGATCGAAGGCGAAACTCTTGTTGTTCTGCGTGTTTTTCACAACAAAAGAAAGCCGATCCAGTGGTAATTTTGCTTTTTTCCCGCGCGGCCCAGTCCTGAAAGGACGAGCCATACCATCCCAGGTCGCAGGCCTGGGCTGGTATGGCTCGTCCTTTCAGCGCTCATGGCCACGCCCCGAGGAATAAAAACCGGATTAAATTTCGAGGATGAAATATTCCCGTTTTCATCACCCCGGACGCCGCCTGTCATCCGAACCGAAAACCGAAAAGCCCTCCGTCTTCCGTCGCATCCGTCAAAACAACCGGCAAAACATACTTTTCCAAGCGGAACTCGGGACTGAACTCGCCATGCGGGGTCATGTCCGAGTTCAAGGCGACGATGTACTGAAATTCATATTTCCGGGAAGTCCTTTCCCCGATTTCGAACGCTTTCGCGATCTGGCGGCTGTCCATTCCATCGAACAGATGACTGTCGTGGACCAGGAAACCCGTTCCCATCCCCCGTTTTCGGCATAGAACGGCAAGCATCATATCAAAGCTGTATATTTGCATATTGGTGATTCCCTTGCTTCTTCCGGCTTCCGCGCGAACCTCGAAAACAGGCCCCCTGTCCGTTGCGTCAACCGTTAGGCTGCCTTCTCTTTCGGACAGTTCGCTGGAAATCTCTTCGAACACGATGATCGCCTCTTCCAGAATTTGTTCCCTTTCCCTGTGATCGTCCATCAGCCGCTTTTTGAGCTTTTTCCGCTCCAATGACAGGTCCGCGTCCGTGGATTCGATTTCCCTGGCCAGTTCGTAACGCTTCCGCAATTGTTCCACAGCCGCCTGCACGCGGTTAAGTTCCTCCTGAAGTTTTGTAAATTGTTCCAGTGCGCCATGGGAATCGAGAATATTCATAATCTGTATCCTGCGGCCGTCTATGCGCTCCATTTCCTCCCGGCGCCTTTTCAAACGGGCGATCGCATCGTCGATTTCCCCCTGCAAATGAGACCTGCGATTCTTTACGATTGCCGAATGGAACAGTTCAACGTCTTCAAGTCTTTTTCTGGCAATACCCGGTAAAGCCACTCCGGCTTCTTCATACAATCCGAGAATGTTTTTCAGTTCCGGCGGATGTTCCCGCTTCAGCGTTTGCTCCAGTTCGCGGACCGTTTCTTCGTCGATGGCGTTCTCGTTCGACATTGCCGACAATTGCACGGTCAGTGCCGAAGCCTCGCGTTCAAGATTTTTGTATTCGGGAAGCACTTGGAAAGTCGCGATTTCTTCCCGCAATCCGCGCATTCTCCGGTCGGCTATGGTCACTTTGGTTTTCAACGATGCTGCAGAGCCGATAACCTTTTCCATGATTCCGTTTTTTAGCTCTTTCCGAAGGTTCTTGAGAGAATTTTCCCTGACCCGTAAATGCTCCATCTCGCTGGGAATGCGCCAGTCCAATCCAAGGAGATAGGAAAGGATTACGTGCCGATTCCATTCCGGCTGTTTTTTATGGGATTGAACCGGGCTTAAAAAAGCTCCGTCGTTGACGCGTCGAGCGAAATAGGAAAACAACGAGCGGAATGTAGGGGAACATTTTGGAAGATCCGCCGACAAACCAAAAAACATGTGTCCGAGCAAATTCCTCCACTTGGCGAGTGGAACGATTTTGAACTCTGCTTGATTGGCTGGTTTTCCTTTGATAATCCATCGAGACGTATCGGCGCGAACATACATGCTCGAGGGGTGGCTCCCGGACCGTTCCGCTTCGATTGTTTGTCCACCGATATCGAATTCGAGACCGAACCGATGTTCAATCAAATCGCTGCATTGGAATATGGATTTTCTGTCGCACTTGCCTCCCAGTAAAAAGTGGACCAATTCCACCATGCTCGATTTGCCGGCGCCGTTGCGCGTATGTCGGGATGTGGCTCCCTCGCTCTTGTCGGCAAGAAGAACATTGAGCCCTTCGTGAAATTCCAAGGCTTTGAACGTCTTCAATGTCGGGCTGTAAATTCGGCGAATCATTCGATCGTTCTTTTCTTCTTGTTCAGCAATCCTCGACGGTATTCGACGGCGTCGATCATGTATAAAAAATCCAAGCCCAGGACAAACCAGTCGAAGGGCACGGGTTTGAGTCCATCGGTCGTTTGGCGAAGCCGATCGAATTCGTTCCACAAGCCAGAAACTGTCTTGGGCGTATGCAGCAGCGACAGAATATCGGATCCGACTCCGACCAGCGACCGGTCCGGGCGGAGATGTTTGGTCGGAAGAATCATTTGGTCACCGGGTTTTCGAATATATCGCAACGTTCGAAAAAATATGACATCACGGCAAGCACGGCCGCTTGCATTTTCGTATCGTGAAAATGGTCGCCTCCCGCGAATTTGCGCAATTCGTCGAAAATTTCGTCCGGCTTCAAGCAAGTCGTCTTCAATGATCCATATCGGCGTCTGAATGCCTCGGCAATGCGTTCTCCATATTCCGGATCGCGAACGGTATCTATATAGTCCTCGACCAGTCTTTCCTTTCGTCTCCCGGATTGCAGCAAATCCCGGACTTCGTACCCGAATCGGTTGTATTCCAGCTTTTCCGGGTCTGGAGATTCAACCGGAACGTCGGGCGGTATGTTTCGGCTCTCGATAAACCGCAAAACCGGTATGATCGATTCAATTTCCATGAAATCCGCAAACCGGCTTTGGAACTGGGTGCGTTTCAGTTTCAAGTATTCGTTTTCGAATTTCGTTTTATACCAATCGTAACTTATCCGGTCCATATTCCCGATTTTTCAGCTTCCATTGGATTCCTATTTAATGAAAGTAACAATATCAAGAAAAAAAAGCCTGTACAGTTGAAAATCCAACTCGGAAAGCTTCAAATTAAGCGGTCAAGAGCGTTATGCGCCTATAATTAAATAGGCCGTGGATTGAGGTATTAACAAAATCGTCTGCGGAAAACCGGTGGAAGACTGATATCGAAACCTCCCATGCAATCGGGATCCAAAGTGCTTACTGTTTTTGTTTCACGCCCGGGAAGACTCTTGGGCGTCGTTGCGATCGAGAACATGAAAAAATCAGGAGACTCGCAAAATGAAAATCCACGCTTTTCATATACGACTTTCGATCATTTCGTTTTTTGAACGATTTTCAAGCCTTTCGATAATAACGGTCATCGTCTTCATGGTATTGGCCTCCTCGCGTGCGTTCTCCCAATCCCCTTCGGACAAGCCCGTTCCCGTCATTGTCATGGAGGCGAAAACCGACGAGTTCGTGGACCGGGTGGAGGCTATCGGAACGCTGCGGGCCAACGAGTCCGTGGAACTGACCGCCAACGTCACAGAGACCGTCACCGCCATCCGTTTCGACGACGGGCAATCGGTGAAGGCGGGCGACATCCTCGTGGAAATGAACAGCGCGGAGGAGCGCGCGATGCTGGAGGAGGCCAAGCTGACCATGGAGGAGGCCAAAAACCAGCTGGAGCGCGTAAAACAAGCCGCGAAGAAAGGAGCGGCGTCGCAATCGAGTTTGGACGAGCGTCGGCATGCGTACGAAACCGCCAGAACGCGCATCGCGGCCATCGAGTCCCAGCTCCGGGACCGTTTGATCAAGGCCCCGTTCTCCGGCACGGTAGGGCTCAGGAACATCAGCGTGGGCGCGCTGATCGAGCCCGGCGACATCGTCACCACCCTCGACGACAACAGCGTCATGAAGCTGGATTTTTCCGTTCCCTCAACTTTTCTGAGCACGTTGAAAACTGGAATCAAGGTCGTGGCGAAGGCCCCCGCCTTCGATAATCGCCGGTTCGAGGGGGTCGTTTCCAGCGTCGGTTCGAGAATCGATCCTTCGACTCGCGCGGTGATGGCCCGGGCGCTGATTCCCAACCCGGAAGGCCTCTTGAAGCCCGGCCTTCTCATGACCGTGGATTTGCTGAAGAACCCACGCGAAGCGGTTGTGATAGGCGAAGAAGCCCTTGTGCCGAAAGGGACGGAAAACTTCGTTCTCGTGGTGGACCCCTCCGCCGACGCGCCTGTTCCCGAGCGCCGCAAAGTCGCCACAGGATCCAGACGGACCGGGGAGGTGGAGATTCTCGAAGGTCTTGCTTCGGGCGAATTCGTCGTCAGTCACGGGGCTATCAATGTCCGGGAGGGCAAACCCGTGCGGATAGAAGCGGTGGATCGAGGCGACGAAAGCCTGAGCGAACTGCTCCGGAATAAAGGGGCCGAAGAAATCGCTGAAATCACGGAATCCAGCTGAGGAGGCACGCCATGTTTCTATCCGACATTTCCGTAAGAAGACCCGTGTTCGCCTCGGTCCTGTCCCTTCTGCTGATCGCGTTCGGCGCGGTTTCGTTCTGGAAGCTTCCTCTCAGGGAATATCCGGACATCGACCCGCCGGTGGTGTCCATCGAAACCGTGTATCCGGGGGCGTCCGCCAACGTGGTCGAGACCCGGATCACGGAACTCGTGGAGGAGAGAATCGCCGGGGTCGAGGGAATCAAGTTCGTGGAGTCCGTCAGCGAAGACGGCCGGTCCGCGGTGACCGTCGAATTCGAATCCCATCGCGACGTCGATTCGGCCGCGAACGACATCAGAGACCGCGTGTCCGGCATACTGGACGACCTGCCGGCCGAGGCCGATCCCCCGGAAATCCAGAAGGTCGATTCCAACGAGGACGTCATCATGTGGCTGAACCTCCAGAGCGACCGGATGACCGTGCCGGAGCTGACCGACTACGCGGACCGCAACCTGGTCGATTACTTTTCGGTCCTGGACGGCGTCGCGCGGGTGCGGATCGGGGGAGGACAGCGCTACGCCATGCGCGTTTGGCTGGACAGAAACGCCCTGGCCTCGCGCGGGCTCACGGTGGCGGACGTCGAGGCGGCTCTCGTTTCGGAAAACGTGGAACTGCCCGCCGGAAGCATCGAATCCCGCCAGCGCCAGTTCACCGTGCGTCTGAAGAGAAAGTTCCAGACGGCCGAAGAATTCGGGAAGCTGGTGCTGAAGAGAGGCGACGACGGATATCTGGTACGGCTGGGAGACGTAGCCCGAGTCGAGCTGGGAACCGAGGAGGACCGCACGTTTTTCCGGGGAAACGGCTCCGCCATGGTCGGCCTGGGCATTGTCAAGCAGTCCGCAGCCAACACCATAGACGTCGCCCGCAAGGCGAAGGAGGAAACGGAGAGATTGAACGCCGTCCTTCCGGAAGGCATGGAAATCAGGCAAAGCTACGACACGTCCGTGTTCATCGAAAACGCCATCGTGGAGGTCTATAAAACGCTTCTGATCGCCGTGGGATTGGTGGTGTTGGTGATTTTCCTTTTTCTGGGAAACCTTCGCGCGACTTTGATTCCTGCGGTAACGGCCCCCGTTTCCGTGATCGCCAGCTTCATCGCGCTTCCCGCGCTGGGGTTTTCCGTGAATCTTCTGACTCTGCTCGCGCTGGTCCTCGCGATCGGGATGGTGGTGGACGACGCCATCGTGGTGCTGGAAAACATTTACAGGCGCATGGACGAAAAGGGAGAGACCCCGCTTACGGCTGCTTTCAAGGGAACGCGGGAGGTGGGATTCGCGGTGGTCGCCACCACCGCCGTGCTCGTGGCGGTCTTTGTCCCTATCGCTTTTATCGAAGGCGACATCGGACGTCTGTTCTCCGAATTCGCCCTCACCATGGCGGCCGCAGTCTGCTTTTCCAGTCTCACGGCTCTCAGTCTGTCCCCCATGCTCGCGTCCAAAATCCTCTCCCAAACCCGGCGCGACAATGTTATCACCCGAAAATTGAACTCCATGTTCCGATTCGTCCAGAGGCATTACCGCGACATTCTCGCGCGAGTCCTGAAACGCCCCTGGTTCGCCATGGCGTTGTTCATCGTCCTCTCGGCGGGAGCTGGCTGGCTGTACACGCGAATTCCGTCGGAATACGCGCCGAAAGAAGACAGGGGAGCGTTTTTCGTTCTGGTGAACGGCCCCGAGGGGGCCTCGTTCTCCTACATGGAGGAATACATGAACGAGATCGAGAATCGGCTGATGCGCTTCGTCGAGAACGGCGAGGCCACCCGGCTGCTTGTCAGAACGCCAAGAGGGTTCGGAAACATCGAGAATTTCAACACGGGGATCGCCATATTCGTCCTGGACGACTGGGAAGAAAGGCGGGACGCTTGGGCCATCATGGACGACGTTCGTTCTATCCTTTCGGATTTGCCGGGGGTGACGGCCTTTCCAGTCATGAGACAGGGTTTCGGGGCCTCCATTCGGAAGCCCGTGCAATTCGTGATCGGAGGAGGGACCTACGACGAACTGGCGAGATGGCGCGACATGCTTCTCGAGGAAATAGAGAAGGACAACCCGGGACTTGTCGGAATCGACTGGGACTACAAGGAAACCAAGCCTCAGGTGCAAGTCGATATCGACTACGACCGCGCTGCGGAACTGGGAGTCACCGTCGCCGATATCGGGCGCACGCTGGAAACCATGCTGGGGTCGCGGCGGCTGACCACCTATGTCGAGGCGGGCGAGGAGTACGACGTCATCGTCGAAGGAGAGCGCGACATTCAACGGACCCCGTCGGATTTGCAGAACATCTACGTCCGGTCGAACCGGAGCGGGGATTTGATTCCCCTTTCCAATTTGGCGACACTGGCCGAGTTCGCCGATTCCAGGAGCTTGAACCGCTTCAACCGCGTTCGCGCGATCACCATCGAGGCCAATCTCGAGGACCGCTTGAGTCTGGGCGATGCATTGTCGTACTTGGACGAACTTGCGCGGAGGGTCCTTCCGCCGAACGTCATCATCGACTACAAGGGGGAATCCAGGGACTTTAAAACCACCGGCGGATCGATCTTCTTCGTTTTCGCGCTGGGAATCGTGGTTGTATTCCTGGTGCTCGCGGCGCAGTTCGAAAGCTATGTCAATCCGTTGACGATCATGCTGACGGTCCCTCTTGCGATGGCCGGCGGACTGCTGGGGCTGTATCTTGCAGGAAGCACGCTCAACATTTACAGCCAGATCGGACTTGTGATGCTCGTGGGGCTGTCGGCCAAAAACGGCATTCTGATCGTGGAATTCGCAAATCGGTTGCGGTCCCGAAGCGCCAGTTTCGAGGAGGCGATTCTGACTGCGGCGGAAACCCGATTGCGCCCGATCGTCATGACGGGGGTGACTACGGCCGCAGGGGCCGTGCCCCTGATACTCTCCTCCGGGGCCGGGGCGGAGACCCGCATGGTGATCGGCGTGGTGGTCCTGTCCGGCGTGCTTTCGGCTACTATCCTCACCTTGTTTATCGTCCCGGCGGCGTATGGTCTTCTGGCGAAAAGGAGCGACGCTCCGGGCAAGGTGGAACGTGGATTGGAACAGGAACTGGAGTTTTTCCAGTGATGCGGGGCCTTCGAAAATCGATTGCGCTTTTTATTCGGATGCAATATATTTGCATGAACATTTCCGGTTGCGCGGAAGGCGAAAACGTTCAAAAAATTCTAAACAAGGAGGTATTCCATGGCTGCAAGATTTTTAAGATTCGCTCTGATTTTGATTGTTTTCCAAGCTTCGGCCGTTGCGACGCCAAGCGCGGAAGATACGAAACCGACTGTGTTCGTGAGCATTCTTCCCCAAAAATTTTTTGTGCAACAAATTTGCAATAATTTGATGGATGTCGAGGTGATGACGCCTCCGGGGGCGAGCCCGCATACCTACGAACCGAAACCGTCGCAAATGGCGGCCTTGTCGAAGGCCAAGGCCTTTTTCTCGATCGGCGTCCCCTTCGAGAGGACCTGGATAGACAGGTTCGCCGCCGCCAATCCGGGCATGAAAATCGTCCGAACCGACAGGAACGTGGAAAAGATGCCGATGGACGCTTTTCACCGCCACGAGGAACACGAGGAAGGACTCGAAGGCGAAGGACATGAAGAACACGAAAAGGAGCACGGTGAAAAAGGCGGGGAGGCAAGCCGCGGCCATGGCGATATCGTATTGGATCCGCATGTTTGGCTGTCCCCCCCGCTTGTTCTGACGCAGTCGGACACGATCCTGGAGGCGCTTGTTGCGATCGACCCGGAAAACGCGGAGACCTACAAGGCGAACCATGGAAAGTTCGCTTCGAAAATCCGCGACCTGCACGAGGAACTCGAGAAGGATTTCGCCGGAAAGGAAGGGCTCCGGTTCATGGTATTCCATCCGTCATGGGGATATTTCGCCCGCGAGTACGGCCTGGTCCAGGTCCCTGCGGAAATCGAGGGAAAGGAGCCCAAGCCCGCCCAGCTGAAGGAACTGATAGAGAAAGCCAGGGAGCGCGACATCAAGGTGGTGTTCGCGCAGCCGCAGTTTTCCGCCAGGAGCGCCGAGTTGATATCGAGGGAAATCGGGGGACGCGTGGTCCTCGTCGATCCGCTGGCCCCGGATTGGGACGAGAATCTTAGAAGGGTCGCCGACGCCATTCGAGCCGAGTTGCGATAAATCTTGATTTGTCTGCGTTCAGGCTTTCTCGACCATTGCTTTGGCGGTCTTTTTGATATTCCGCTTGATCCATTTTTCATGATACCAGTTTGCCGCGTCGGGAGCTTTTTGGAAAAGGTAAACTCCTATAAAGGCGGTGGCCACAATGTATATGCCGCTGAATATTCGCAACTGGGGAACGGCCAGGCTGGCGATGATGGCCGAAAACTCCCCTCGTTGCACGAACGAGAAACCGGCGCGGCACGCTATTTTCCCGCCGAGTCCGAAAAGACGTCCGCCAATCAGCCCGGTCAGTATCTTTCCGACGACCGCCCAAACCAAGAGGACTAACATCATCGGAATGTATGGAATTCCCTCTCCGAACGAAATGGTTGTCCCAAACCAGAAAAAGAAAAACGGGAGGGTGATGTCGCGAACGGGCAAAATCAGATGCTCCACTTCCGAGGATTTTCCCGTTTCCGACAGCATGACTCCCGCCAAAAAGGCCCCCATGATTTCCGACAAACCCAGAGCGATGGCGACACCCGCGTAAAACATGGCTATGCCCGTGGCCAGGAGCGGCATGAAATCCTTTTGGATATGGCGGCCGATAAAGGAGCTGAGCCGCTTGAAGCCGTAATGGCCCAGAATTATGGCGCCGAGCAGGAGTAGAACGATTTTCAGCGAGAGAATCAAAACGAATCCGATGCTCATTTCTTCCCCGAGTCGCGCTCCGGCAATGAACGAAACAAGCACGGGAGCGACGAGATCCTCGAAAATGAGCAGCGCCAGGATAAATTCCGTTTCGGGGTTCGCCAGTCGTTTTTGTTCCTCCAGCATTTTCGCCGAAATCGAGGAGCTGGTGGCGTAGGCCACCGAACCGACGACCAGCGCGGAAGCGGGATCCAGCCCGAAAAACATGGCGATGCCTATAGCCACGATGAGGTTCAATCCGACATCGAGCAGTCCGGCCGGCCAAATCTTAGCGGAAATATCGACCATCCTTGCCAATGGAAACTCCAATCCCAGAATGAAAAACAAAAGAACGATGCCGATTTCTCCCACGGTGTGGATTGCCTCTTCGTTTTCGAAGAACAAGGCGGCGCAACTCCCCAGTACGATATAGATCAGCACCGAAGGAAGCCGCATCTTCTGGGACGTAAAGCTCACGAAAAAAAACGTGCAAAGAATCAGACCTGCCAAGAGCAAAAATGGAATTTCGGCCATTGAAACCTTTCCTTGGAATATAAAAGACGATTATCGATGAAGCCGCCTTCGGTCGGGCGTCACTCCTTTTTACACAAGACTTCCAGTTTCTGGGTCTGTTCCCGCGTGCCGATACACATGAGAGTGTCCCCCGGCAGAATCTTTTCCTTAATATCCGGACTTCCGATCATTTCGACTCCTCTTTGGATCGCAATGATGGTAGTTCCCGTTCGGGTCCGGATTTGGGATTCCACGATGGTCTTTTGGGCCAGAAAGCTTCCGGGCTCGACTTGCAGCCAATCGATTCGGACGCTCTTCAAAAGCATCTCCATTCTGTTTTCGCTCACCGGCTGGTAATCGACCCCCAAAAGAATCGTGCTGATCTGACGGGCTTCCTCGTCGTTTAAAGAAAAGGAAAGATCGGGTTCGTCCTGGTCCGGGTCCTTGAAATAATATATTTCTCTGCGTCCCGCATGATGCATGATGGCGACGATCCTCGCGCCTTCGGCCGTCGTTAATGCATAGCTTTTGCCGATTCCCGGCAACTCGGTGGTTCTTACCTTCATCAGTCCCCCTGTCCTTCGAAAAAGTTGAATGCGAAACAACGTTGTATTCTCGGCTCTCGCGGGATATCGGGAGAATTCCGCGGAAAGGAATCCGAACGCCGACATTGTCCCGCAGGCGACGAGCCGATTTGGTTTTGCGAACTATAAGCCAATTCGGCCGTTTTTGACAATGCAAAAAAGGGTCTGGCTTGCAATGCGCGGGCTTGGTTCGGCCGCCGCTGCCAGGGCGCCGATCTCGGAATATGGCCGATGCCGAATCCGTGGCCGGTCGCGTCGCATCAAGACGACCTGCCCTACAGCTTCGGGTTTTTGCTTGACAAAGGAACAGCCTTGCGTTAAGCCAAACAACATTTGGATTTTTGCTGAAGATCTATTGAACCCGGGCAGATTCTTTTCGACACAAATTTGGTTCCGCAAGTCTCGCTGGAAAATATTTCGAGGCAAGGAAGATGAGCTGTCGAGCTTGCGGAAGGAAAACGGAAGAGCCATGACGACTGAAACGAAGCATCGAAAAAATCGTCCTAGGATACTTATCGTCGACGACTCGAAGTTCAACATCAAGATATTGGCCGAATGCTTGAAGCCGGATTACGATTCCCATTTCGCCACGAACGGGCGCGACGCCATCAAATTCGCCCGATCGGAGTCCCCGCCCGATCTTATCCTTTTGGATATAATGATGCCGGAGCAGAGCGGCATTGAAATTTGCAGGCTTCTGAAAAGCCACGAACGGACCATGGGCATACCCGTGATTTTCGTCACCGCCAAAAGAACCGAGGAGTACGAGAAGGCGGGTTTGAATGTCGGCGCCGTGGATTACATCATGAAGCCGTTCAGTCCCGAAATAGTCAAGACGAGGGTGAATACCCATTTGGAACTGAAAAGGCACAGGGAACAATTGGAAGTCCTCGTGGAGGAGCGCACTCGAGAGCTTGCCTTGTCGAACAAACGGCTCGAAGAGGAAATCGCGGAGAAAATCAAGGCGCGAAAAGAGGGCGAGGAGCTTCAGGCGCAGCTTTACCAAGCCAGCAAGCTGGAGGCCATAGGCACCATGGCCGGGGGCATCGCGCACGATTTCAACAACATGGTCGGCGCGATCCTTTTGAACGCCGAATTGGCCATCGACGACGTTCCCGTGGGAAGCGAAGCCCGATATTCCATGGAGCAGATCATCCAGGTGAGCAAGCGGGCGAAGAAGCTGATCGAGCAGATATTGACTTTCAGCAGAAGGTCCGACTACATCCGGGAACCCCACGATATCAGGGAAGTGGTTGCGGAAAGCCTGGAAATGCTAAAGCGACTGATTCCCGAACAAATCGAGCTTGTGGAGGACATTGCGAAAGAACCTTGCCAGGTGCTCGCCAATCCGACGCAGGTCCACCAGTTGATAGTGAACCTGGGCACGAACGCGGTTCAGGCGATCGGAAGCGGGCGGGGAAGGATCCGCGTGGCGCTCGAAAAGCGTATGCCTGGGGGAGGGAACGGCTTCTCGCGGGACAAGGTAAAAGGAGTGCTTGTCACGGTTGCCGACGACGGATGCGGCATACCGAAGGAAAACCTGGAGAAGATATTCGATCCTTTCTTTACTACAAAGCCTCCCGGGAAGGGTTCGGGCTTGGGTTTGTCGGTAGTCCACGGGATTGTCGCCACCCATGGAGGCAAAATGACCGTCGAAAGCGAAGCCGGAAAAGGGACCGTTTTTCGAATTTTCCTTCCCGAACTCGAAACGGAAACCCCCGCTTCCGATGCCGCCGATAGCATGGAATGCTACGTTGGCGCCGCCGAAAGAATACTCCTTGTCGACGACGAAGAGCGTTTCGTCGACGCGAACAAAAGACTGCTCGAGCGACTTGGCTACGAGGTGGTGGCGAAAACCGGCAGCATAGAGGCCATGGAGGATTTCCGGACGCGTCCCGAAACGTTCGATCTGGCGATTTTGGACATGGGCATGCCGAACATGACCGGGTTGGAAATGGCGGGGGCAATCCACGCTCTCAGGCCCAACCTTCCGATTATTCTCTGCACGGGGTACAGCCTGACAGTGTCCGCAAGCAATGCCGAGGCTTTCGGCATATCGGAACTGGTGGGGAAGCCTTTCGACAGAAGCCGGATCGCGTTGGCGATCAGGAGGGCTTTGGAGAGAAAGAGAGGTGCGAGGAGGGGGGAGAGTTGTGCTAACGATGAAATTGTTGCCTTCAATTTGAAACAATCTTCGAATTGTAATGGTGCATGAAATTCAAAGCAACTCGGATATGATTTCCAAATGCGCATTCCGGGAAAGTCGAGAAAAGGGAATGGTTTTCATCTCCCCATTTGACGGATCATGGCGTTCTTTTGTCCTTGAAGACATGGTTCGAGATCACTAGGCGCTGAATTTCGGAGGTGCCTTCGTAGATGGTGAAAACGCGGGCGTCGCGGTAGAAGCGCTCCACGGGGTAGTCGCATATGAAACCGTATCCGCCGTGCAATTGAAGAGCTTTCGCCGTGATTCGGTTTACCATCTCAGACGCGAACAGCTTGGCCATGGAGGCTTGGGCGGTGAATTTTTCTCCGCTGTCCTTCAAGGCGGCGGCCGAGAGCATCAGTTGCTTCGCCGCCTCGATCTCCGTGGCCATGTCCGCCACGATCCATCGGAGCCCTTGGAATTTCGATATTTTCTGTCCGAATTGCTCGCGTTTCCTGGCGTACTTGACGGCCGCGTCCAGCGCGGCTTGGGCGACGCCCACCGACTGCGCCGCGATTCCGATCCGACCGCCGTCAAGGGCGGTCATGGCGATCTTGAAACCCTCTCCTTCCTTGCCCAACCGGTCCTCGACCGGCACGCGGCAGTCGTCGAAATGCAAATCGCACGTGTCCGACGCCCGCAATCCCATTTTGTCCTCGATCCTGCCGGCGGCGAATCCGGGAGTGCTCTTGTTCACTATGAAAGCGCTGATCCCCTTGTGCCCCTTGCCTTCGTCGGTCTTGGCGGTGACAATGACCAACCCCCCGTTTTTGCCAGAGGTGATGAAGCGTTTGACGCCGTTCAACACGTAGTGATCGCCTTTGTTTTCCGCAGTGGTCAACTGGCTTACCGGGTCGGACCCGGCCTGTGGTTCGGTGAGCGCGAAGGCGCCGATGATCTCGGCCGAGCACAACCGGGGCAAATACTTGCGCTTCTGCTCTTCCGTGCCGTATCGAAGAATGCTTTGGCAGACGATGGAATTGTGTACCGACATGACGACGGCGGTCGATGCGCACGAATAGGCGATCTCCGACAACGCCAGCACGTAGCTGATGGTGTCCGCGCCCTCTCCGCCGAAGTTCGGGGGGACCATCATCCCCATGAGTCCAAGCTCCCCCATCCTTTTCAAATTCTCGGCCGGAAACTCCTTGGTCTTGTCCCTCTCCGCAGCCGTCGCCGCGACCACCTTCCGCGAAAATTCGCGCACCATGGACTGAATCATTACCTGTTCGTCAGTGAGCTTAAACAACATGGAGCCTGTCCTTTCGTTTGCTTTGTCAAAATTATAAGGAAGCGACGGTTGGATATCATATTCGATTTCCCGGCGGCGAGAATCGTCCCTGCCGCAAACTCCAATGCCTGAAACCCAAATCCTGGCAACCGAACCCCTATCCTCCGAACCTCTCCCGACCCACTGAACACCGAACCACTTCCACCCGCCTTCAGGGCCCGTAGATGACCACCAACAGCTCGGAGTCCACGTCGCCGGGGTTTCGCATCATATGTCTGATCCCGGAATTGAAATGGAGGGATTCGCCTTCGGACAAGTTGTTGACGTGTTCGCCTACGGCGACCTCGATCCGGCCTTTCAATACATAGACGAACTCCTCGCCCTCGTGGCAGTATCCTACGCCCTTGTGGTCCTGTCCAGCGCCCACCTCTACCTTGAAGGCCTTGAGATGCTTGTGCGCGGAGGCTTCGGTCAAAGAGGTGTAGGCGTAGTTTTCGGTGCGTTTGCCGTAGGCCTTGACTCGTTCCTTCTGCTGATCCTCCTGGTCGCGAAACAGGAAACCGGAGTCGATTTCTATCGCCCTTGCGATCTGCAACAGGGTTCCGACGGGAGGCGTCATCTTGCCCGCCTCGATCTTCTTCAGGCTGTCGATGGAAATCCCGGTTTCGTTCGCCACTCGTTCCAGCGCGATGTTCTTTTCGGTCCGGACTTCCTTGATTCGTTTTCCTACCGGTACGTTGGCGCCGGTTTTTTTCGTGGGCATTGTTGACCTCCAGGATGAAAGCGATGTGGTTATGACCTCCGAGGTTTGTCAAACCCGGAGGTCCTGCGGCCGAAGTCGAAACCGACCCTTTCGCCAGAAGGAAGCATAATCAGCACCGATTCGGCCGGTCGGTTTATCCGTACTCGTAGAATCCTTTTCCGGATTTCCGTCCCAGCCAACCCGCCTCCACGTATTTTCTAAGGAGCGGGCAGGGACGGTACTTGGTGTCGTTGAAACCTTCGTAAAGGGTTTCCATGATGGCGAGGCAAGTGTCCAACCCAATGAGGTCCGCCAGTTCGAGCGGCCCCATGGGATGGTTCATCCCCAGTTTCATTACCGTGTCGATGGCTTCCTTGGTGCCCACTTGGTGATAGAGGGCGAAAACGGCCTCGTTGATCATGGGCATCAGAATACGGTTGGAAATGAACCCCGGATAGTCGTTCGCTTCCGCGGGAGTCTTCCCGAACTTTTCGGAAAGCTCCCACGTGGTCCGGAAGGTTTCGTCGGACGTGGCCAGCCCGCGGATGACCTCCACCAGTTTCATCAGGGGGACCGGGTTCATGAAATGCATCCCGATCACCTTGTCGGGGCGACGAGTCTGCGCACCGATTCTCCCGATAGGTATCGAGGACGTGTTCGTGGCCAAAATCACTTCGGGAGAGCAAATGTCGTCCAGGTCCTTGAAAATCCGGAACTTGATCTTTTCCACCTCGGTCGCCGCCTCGACCACGAAATCGGCCTTTTCCATGTTCTTCAGATCGACGGTCGTTTCGATTCTGGAAAGGGCGGAATCGGCGTCCTGCCGGGTGATTTTTTCCTTTTCCACCCCTTTCCCGAGCATTTTTCGAATATTGGAGAGACCCTTCTCCGTCAATTCCTCCCGTATATCGCTCATGACGACTTCCAGGCCGCTCATGGCCGCGACCTGGGCGATGCCGTTGCCCATCTGGCCCGCTCCCACCACTCCGAAAGTTTTGATTTCCATGGGAATTCCTTTTATCTTCTGACGATCATGGCGACGGCCTCTCCGCCGCCGAGACACAGGGACGCCAGGCCGATCTTGCCGCCCCTTCTTCGCATCTCGTACAGCATCGTGGTCATTACCCTTGCGCCGCTTGCGCCGATGGGGTGTCCCAAGGCGACGCAGCCACCCGCTACGTTGTACTTTTCCATGTCGATCCCCAGTTCCTTGGCGATCGCCACCGAGGATCCGGAAAACGCCTCGTTGACCTCGATCAGGTCCACGTCGTCCAGGGAAATCCCCTCTTTCTTCAGAACCTTGGGTATCGTTTTGATGGGCGTCACCAGAACGTACTGGGCCTCGTCGCCGGCGGCCGCCTGCGACCCGATGGTCGCCATGATTTCGCATCCGAAGGATTCCGCCTTCTCGCGACTCATGACCACGACGGCTGCGGCGCCGTCGCTGATCACCGACGCGTTGCCCGCAGTGGTGGTGCCGTCCTTCTTGAAAACGGGCTTCATTTTGGCGAGGGTTTCGTAGCTGGTTTCCCGGGCGCATTCGTCCGTATCGAAAATGACGCTGCCGACTTTCGGCTTCGTGATTTCCACGGGCACGATCTCTTCCTTGAATCTTCCGGAGTTGATGGATTCCATGGTCCTCGCGTAGGACATTGCCGCGTAGCGGTCCTGGTCCTCGCGGGTGACGCCGTACTTTTCGGCTGCGATCTCGTTGGCCATGCCCATGTGGAAATCGTTGATCACGTCCCAAAGTCCGTCGTGGACCATGTGGTCCTCGATCCTGCCCGGTCCCATCCGATATCCGAACCGGGCCTTCTCCATATAATAAGGGGCCATGGACATGTTCTCCATGCCGCCCGCCACCACCACTTCGGCGTCGCCCACCTGGATCGCCTGGGCGGCGAGCATGATCGCTTTCAACGAAGACCCGCACACCTTGTTTATGGTGAGACACTCGACCTCCCACGGCATTCCAGCCTGGTAGGAAGCCTGCCTGGCCGGATTCTGTCCGTACCCGCACGGCAATACCTGTCCCATGATGACTTCGTTGACGTCCTCCTTTCGAATTCCGGCTCGCTTCACGGCTTCCTCGATGACGATCGCGCCCAACTTGGTGGCGCCCACTCCGGCCAAACTTCCGTTGAAAGATCCAAGTGGCGTCCTGACCGCGCTGACGATAACGACTTCTTTCATCATGCTCCTCCGTATTTTGGGTTTTTGACGAAATTACACTTCGCGACCGCCGGGAATTTCCCGGTCTGTTTTTTCGCGCTGGAACATCACTATACCCATTTTTTTCGCCTTGGCAAAATCATAAATTGCATATTAACCGCAAGATCCGTCGTTTGTAAAGACATTGTCGCGGTTGACGCCCTCTGAAAATCGATGTTATGATGTCTTTGAAAGCCGGTTCAAATCGCAACCCCGACGGACAGACATTGGACTATTCTGAGACAAATTATTTTGGAATTCGGCACGGCTTCCAACTTGACGACCGACGCGCATGTCGCCGCATTGGCTATCGAAAAAGGCGGGGTATTGTATTCGTGCGACACGGACTTCTCCCGATTTTCCGGTTTGAAGTGGATCAACCCTCTTGTGTAAGTTCCAGGCCTGTCTTTCATTTCGAGTTTTCGCCCCTTGTCCCTTATCCTTTAAAGCTTCTACCAGGCCGTTTCCATCGATTTTCGAACCGTTTCCGACTTTCGACGAACCATTTTCAACCCGTCGGCAATTTTTGCCCGTTTTCTTCATTCCATGCCACCATCCCTTCCGCCCTTGCCACGCCTCGGCCGCAAAATGTCGCGGCCGAGGCGTGGCAAGGGCGGAAGGGGCCCATTTGAAAAGCTCGTGGTATTTTCGTTGACAAAAAGCGAGTTCCTATTTTATTTTAGGCGCGTTGTGTTTTCGTTGACAAAAATCGAGTTCCTATCTCTTCAAGCAGGATCGCTCCGGCGAGGGAAAAGCGCGAAAACGCTTGCGCCTTTATGAAATGCGGAACGGTGTTAACGGCCGTTTGAAATGCGATGCGGAGGAGATGGACATGTACAACGGCCCTCAGAAAACAGGTAAAAATGATGATTGAAATCAGAATTCATGGTCGAGGCGGCCAAGGCAACGTTGCAGCTGCGGAGCTTCTGGCGATCGCGGCGTTTAAGGACGGCAAGTTCGCGCAGGCGTTCCCTTCTTTCGGCGCCGAACGCGTGGGAGCCCCTGTCCAGGCGTTTGTCAGAATTGACGACAAAAAAATTCGCATCAGGGAGGATGTGCGCCATCCGGACTATCTGATCGTGCAGGATTATTATCTGATCGAGTCCGTGCCCATTCTGGACGGGTTGAAACCCGACGGCATGATCCTGATCAACACGGAAAAGGCTCCCGAGGAGCTGAAATTGAAAACGACGGCTACGGTGGAAACCATTCCGGCCACGGAAATCGCCCTCGAGATCATCGGGAGGCCCATTCCCAACGCCATCATGATCGGGGCTTTTTGCAGCATCACGGGGCTGGTCAGCCTGGAGGCGGTGCAGCAGGCCATCATGGGGAAATTTCCGGGCGCTATAGGCGAAAACAACGTGGCGGCCCTCGAACGGGCTCACGAAATCATTGAAAAGAGGAAGCTCAATGTTTAAACAAATCGAAGGATCGCAAGCCGTCGCGGATGTAGTGGCGCTGTGCCGTCCTCACGTGATATCGGCATACCCCATTACCCCTCAAACCCATATCGTGGAAGATTTGGCTCAAATTGTCGCGGAAGGTCGTCTGGAAGCGCAATTCGTGAACGTGGAAAGCGAATTCGCCGCCGCGTCGGTCGTTCTAGGTGCCAGCGCGGCGGGCGCCCGTACCTATACGGCGACGACTTCCCAGGGATTGCTTCTCATGAGCGAAGTGATCTACTGCATCGCGGGCATGCGCTTGCCCATCGTTCTGACTTGCGCCAACCGAGCCATTTCCGCTCCGTTGAACATCTGGAACGATCAGCAGGATTCGATGGCGGTTCGGGACGCGGGATGGGTCCAGATTTTCGCCGAGGACAACCAGGAAGCGGCGGATTTGCACATTCAGGCTTTCAAAATCGCCGAACAGACCTCTCTGCCGGCGATGGTCTGCATGGACGGCTTCATTCTGACCCACGCCTACGAACCGGTGGACGTTCCGGAACAGAGAGAAGTGGACGAATTCCTGCCGCCCATCAAAAGAACGCAGATCGTAGACCCCCGATGGCCCAGAGGCATCGGCCTGTACGCGGATCCCCGCTTCTACATGGAAACGCGCTACACCCTGCACCGGGCGATGGAAAAATCCGAGGAAGTCATCAAGCAGGTCAGCAACGATTTCTCCCGTCATTTCGGAAGAAACAGCGGCGGTCTGATCAAGACCTACAAAATAGAAAAGGCGGACGTCGTCATTGTCTCCATGGGCTCGATCGTCGGAAGCATCAAGGATCTGATCGACCGCTTCGAAGAAGAAGGCAAAAAAGTCGGTCTCTTGCAGATCTGTTCTTTCCGCCCTTTCCCGAGGCAGGCGGTCTACAACGTCCTGAAAGACAAGACGAACATCGTCGTTCTCGAAAAAGCGGTCTCCCTGGGTCGGGGCGGCATTCTGGCCAGCGACATCCGTTGGTCCTTCCCGCGCGAAGAACAGGCGAAGCGCCACATCAGCAGCTTCATCGCCGGTCTTGGCGGCCGCAACATCTCCCTGGACGATCTGCGGTACATGGTGGACAGAGTGGAGAAAGAGCCGGTCGAACTGGATTTCCTGGGTCTGAACAAAGCTATCATAGCAGAGAGAGATTTATAAAATGGATGAAAGAATAAAAGATTTGGATAAAGTCGAAAAGAAGAATCTTTTCGCAAGCGGACACCGCGCTTGCGGCGGTTGCGGCCAGGCTCTGGCCGCCCGTCTCGTGACGGACGCCTCGGGCGAAAACACCATCGCCTGTGTGGCCACGGGATGTCTGGAAGTGTTCAGCTCTCCCTATCCGGACCCTTCCTGGCGCGTTCCGTTCCTGCACAGCCTTTTTGAGAACTCCGCGGCGGTGGCCTCGGGCGTCGAAGCCGCCTACAAAGCTCTGAACAAGGGCCCCGTCAACATCATCGCCCAAGGCGGCGACGGCAGCACGGCTGACATCGGCTTCCAGTGCATCAGCGGCATGTTCGAGCGCGGACACAATATCCTGTATGTCTGCTACGACAACGAAGCCTACATGAACACCGGAGTGCAGCGCTCCAGCTTCACGCCTCTCGGCGCCCGGACCACCACGACTCCGGCGGGAAACAAAACCACGAAAAAGAATCTGCCTCTGATCGCCGCCAACCACGGCATTCCCTATGTGGCGACGGCTACGGTGGACGACTACAGAGACTTGCAGCGCAAGGTGAAGATCGCCCTTTCCATCGAAGGCCCGAAGTATCTTCACATCCTCGCACCCTGCCCGCTGGGCTGGGGACATCCCGGAGACTTGACGGTGCAGATCTGCCGTCTGGCCAAGGACACCTGCCTCTTCCCCGTGTTCGAAATCAGAGACGGCAAAACGACCAACGTCCTGAAGATCCCCCGAAAAAGACCGGTGGAAGAATACCTGAAGCTTCAAAACAGGTTCCGCCATCTGTTTAAAAAAGGAACGCCGACGGCTGCCGTGGCTCGGATTCAAGAAATTGCAAACCAGAATATAGAGAGGTTTAATATATAATGGAAAAGCTGCCTTTAGGGTTAGCCCTGGATTTACGCAATGTGGTTCCCTACAAGACCGGATCGTGGCGGACCATGATGCCCGTGAACATCATGCAGACTCCGCCCTGTTCCAATAGCTGCCCGGCAAGCAACGACATTCGCGGCTTTCTGCGGACTCTGGCGGAAAAGCAGGACTACGAGGGCGCCTGGCATGTTCTCTCCCGCACCAATCCGCTTCCGGCGACGTGCGGAAGAGTGTGCCCGCATCCCTGCGAGGGCGGATGCAACCGCCGCGATTTCGATACGCCTCTGGCGATCAACTGCGCCGAGCGCACCGTAGGGGACTATGGACTGGAAAAACGACTGGAGCACAAAAAGATCATCACCGCGACGCGCAAGGAAAAAATCGCCGTCGTGGGCTCCGGCCCCGCCGGATTGTCTTGCGCCTTCCACCTGGCCAAAAGAGGCTTCAAGGTAAAAATCTTCGAAGGAACGGGCCAGCCGGGCGGCATGATGCGCTGGGGCATCCCGGCCTATCGTCTGCCCAGGGAAGTGTTGGACCGCGAAATCGAATCCGTCCTGAGACTGGGAATCGACATGGAATGCAACGTGAAAGTGGGCGTGAACATCCCCATGGATCAGTTGCTCCATGAATACAACGCAGTCTTCCTGGGCGTCGGAGCCCAGAAGGGGATTTCCCTTAATCTTCCCGGCGAAGACGTGCGCAACGTTTTCACCGGCGTGGGATTCCTGAAGGAAATCAACGGCGGCAAGAAAATCGACGTGGGCAAGGACGTCGTGGTCGTCGGCGGCGGCAACACGGCAATGGACTGCGCCCGCGTGGCCAAGCGTATGGGGGCCAACGTGAACGTCGTCTACCGGCGTACCCGCAACGAAATGCCCGCCATCACCGCCGAGATCGACGAGGCGATGGAAGAGCGCATCATGTTCCGCTATCACACCAATCCGGTGAAGATCATCGTGGACGACAACCGCGTCATCGGAGTCTTGTGCGTGCAGATGGAGCTGAAGGAAGCGGACGCCAGCGGTCGCGCCAGACCGGTTCCCATTGCCGGGTCGGAAGCCGTCGTTCCCGCGGACACCGTCATCATGGCCACGGGGCAGGCGGTGGATTACGACGGGATCGAAGTGATCCAGAAGCGCGACGACAAGTGGATCGATGTCAGCGAGCAGCTGATGACCAGCATGGACAAGGTTTTCGCGGGCGGCGACGCCGTTCTGGGACTGGAAACCGTTTCCGCCGCCGTCGGACAGGGCCTGCGCGCCGCCTCGGCGATCGAAGACTACATCGAAGGAAGATTGGAAGGCCACTTGGCGAGGCCTCCGGTCGTTTATTCAAAGGATTTGAACACCTACTACTACAGTCCCGAAAAACGGTTCGAAAAGGAAGCCGCCGAGGTCCACCTCCGACTGAAAAACTTCAACGAAATTTATCCGCCCTTCGACCGCGAAGAAATCGTCCGGGAAGCCGGCCGCTGTTTCAGTTGCGGCCTGTGCTTCCAGTGCGACAACTGCCTCATGTACTGCCCGGACAACGCCGTCAAGATTTCCACGTCCACAGGCAAGTACGAGTTCGACTACGACTTCTGCAAGGGCTGCGGACTTTGCGCGAAGGAATGCCCGTGCCATTACATCCAGATGACGCTGGAAAAATAATCGGGTGCGGCCGCCAGAACCGGGGCTTCGGGAAAATTCCGGTTCAGGCGGTCGCTTGATGGCGAATGACAGGATAAGCGGAAGAACTTTCTTCCGCTTTTTTTTGGTGTTCCATAAGGTCAGGAAATGAAGAACTAGGCTTTCTTCGAATTACAACCAACTCAAAAATTATGCCGAACCCCTTAACCCATAGCCAAACAATCGAATATGGGCTTCGGCAAGAAACAAACACTCTGGAACCGCACAGCGCCAATCCGTGTCCGTCCTTGAGCGCGGGTTCGGGTCGAAGATTCCTCCGGCGCCCGATCCGCGGCTCAAGGGTGGGTGGGGTCGAGGGATGGGGCGTCGTCTCCTTTATGGAGCCCGTCGAAGCCCCGGATCTGCAAGCTTGCCCGGCGCCAACCCACCGTTACCCTGTCTTTCGGCGCGCGTCCGGCCGTTCGGCCGACCGGTTCGCGCCGAATCGAATCCGCAGTTGCCGGCGCGAGAGGCGGAAAGGTGGAAAAAACGCAAAGGGTATTGGGAGAATATCCATCGGCACGCCCGGTGTTACGTTCTTTCAAGACTCCACCCCAAATCTGTTATAATCGGAAATTTCGTATTTCCTCTTCGGGCTTTAATCCGAAGCCGTTTGGGAATTCGGATTTCGAACCCTTCGGCTCGCGGAGGAATGCGTCGAACCGAAAAAAACACCCCGCCCGCCGATTCGCAAAACAATCCGCATCGCGCGGAAACCGGATCGGGAAGTCGCGTTTTTCTATTTCGGACATCGACGTTTTTTTCGATTTCCTGGAAACATCCGGATCGCGATCCGGAACGAATACGGGAGCAAACGGGAAAATCGGAAGTCGATCCGAAGCCCCGAGACGACGCGAAACGGCTATCCGAAGCGGCCGGAAATCCGGAAAACCTCGACGGGCACGATTAGTCGCCGGAGGAAACCGACGCTTTAAAGCATGGATCGCCCGTGCTTCGAAACGTCGTAGGGCGGCATCCGAATCCGCGACGCCAGACGGAGGGGAGCGGGGCGGCCGGACGGCGAAAAAAATCGATAGGCATCGGTATCTTCAATGATTTCATGCCATTGTCGTTGACGGGATAGACGACAACGACAGGAGGCTCCGCGAAAAAAGGACGCCGAACGAGACGGGCGCGGTCCCGTCGGTGCCGCGTCCGTTCGGGGAGCATCGGAGGGGGCGGCGGCGGAATCCGCGCGCGACCGGTGCCGGCCGGCCGACGCCGACGGGCTTCGGGACGACGGCCACAAGGCGCATCCGGCGAACCCGTCCGCGACCTGGCGGCATTCTCCATGGGAGGAACCGCCGGCGTCGGGTCGCGTCCCGCCGCGTTACGACCGCGTTTCCGCATTTTCGGTTCGCCCGTGCCGCGAGCCGCCGCAGGGTCGGCCGAAAACCGCAAGATTCGGCACGAAACAATCGGACGCGGTATGGAGCCGGACGATTTCCGGAGTCCGAAACGGAACCGGGGGCCGCGCGACAGCATAGAGTCCCGCCGCGCGATCGCCTCGAACCGGACGGGCGACGGGCGCGGATCGTTTTCCGCGGTCGCGAACCGTCGAAAGGAAACGGCGGTGCGGATCGGTTCTGGGACGGAACGATATGCGGGACAGAGGGCCAAGAAAAAAGATCGAAAATTTTCGAGCTGTGCGGTTGGGCGGCGGTGCAATTCCCCCCTTGAGGGGGGTAGGGGGGTGTTTCCAGTTGACCGAGGATCGAACATGCC
>CAZNTU010000066.1:3425-25971 GCA_964575975.1 uncultured Desulfobacteraceae bacterium | reverse complement strand
CCATCTCCCGGATGTGATTCAGGCGGGCGGGGTTGGGCGTGAAAATGGCGCAGTCCACCTTGAAATACCGGTCCACGATGTCTTCCATCATTTCGTCCACCGTTTCGCCGGACTCGTCGGTCAGGTTGCGGGCGCCTCGTTCGCCCACGCAGGATTCCTCGCCCACGATCACCGCGCCGGAGGTCTCCACGACGAACGGGAACTTCCAGTTGGGAACGGCCTGGGGACATCCGGACACAAGGATGCGAGGCGTCCTTTCCGGAAACGCGCCTTTTTTCTCTTGGACTCGCTTTTCCAGCTCGCCGCAAATCTTGTTGACCGATTCGGTGAAACGGGCGGGGTTGTCGTAGAAGAAGACCTGGTTGGCCAAAAGGGCGTCAAGGCCCGAAATAGGAGCGGGATCGGCTTTCCGCAGGGACGAAAGGCGATGGACGGCGGCGCGCTTGGCGTTGACCGTCCGAATCGCCGCCTTCAACGATTCCGCAGTGATTGAAACTCCGGTCAGTTTTTCGACCGCCGTCTTGAACCGGTCGTATTCGGCCTTCAAAACCGCTCTGCCCTGCACGGATTTCATCTGGGGAAGGTCCATCACGTAGAGGTTCCCGACCAAGTCCTTCAGGGATTCGTACGCCTTCTTCTTGCCGTCGCAGGTGTTCTCTCCCACGATCATGTCCGCGCTTTCCAGGTAGGGGCATACCTTGCCCAGCTTGAATCCGAACGACGACTTGATCAGCGAGCACGTGTTCCGGGGCAGAAGCTTTTCCACCTCCTCCATGGCGAAATCGGCGCCGGAGCAAAGACCCACAAGGGTCGCGTTCGCCGCCAGCACGATCTCCTCCGGCACGAACACGCAGTACGACCCTACAATCTTGCGGCCCGCCTTCTTCTCGTCCAAAAGTTCCCTGATCCTCAGACCATGGACTTCGCTCATGACGAAATCGAAATAGGCCATGCCCTCCGGACGATCCTTCTGCGACAGGAAAATATCCTTGTAGGCGTTTCCCAAAACCCCCAGCAAGGCGTCGTGGGCTTCCAGGTTCAAACCAAGATCCGCCCACATGGAACGGTATTGCTCGCTCATTGTTCAACCTCCTCGTAAAGTGTGCCGATGTTGCGGAAAAAACTGGTATTGTAAATTTCGGAGATTCGTTACGAGACTTTTGCTCCCGAAAATCCTCTCCCATAAAAGAGTCGGGATTTATCTCATGGATATTGTCGATGGGTCAAATTCATAATTTCCATAATCGACGGTTCGATTATAGAAACGGTCGATATAGACGAATGGAGAGGCATTCAGTATGGGTATCCGACCCGCGAAGGATATCTTCCAGTGGTAAGATTTTACCGTCGATGGACTATGGAAAAAGAGGATGCGGACGAGTTGAAAAATTTCGTACCCTCTTTTTCCGGGGGCTTCCGCCTTATATTATATGCCTCTGGGAGATCCATAAGAGGAAAAGAAGGAACGCGGCGATGGCCAACATTTTCCCAATAATGAGCAGGTTTTCTTTAAACGTGTAGTTTTTGGGAGAATAGTCGATTTCCGGTTCCGAAACGGGCTTGTGTTTCAAAGGGTCCGACGACCCGTTATCTTGGCTGCGCATAATATCACCTTCCATATCCCTAAGACCAGCTACTGATGCCGGCAACCCGGCACCATGGCTGTCTACGAGATTATTGCCATATGGTTCCTGTGCCTTCGATCCGATTGCAGCCAAAACGGCTCCCTGGCCACGCTCGCGCGCCGTCGATGGCGACTTCGGTCTTTTTGCCCCCGGCGGCGACGATTCGCACCTGGTGGTTTCGGATGCCGCCCCGTTTTCAAAGGAGCGATCAAATAACCGTCAAATCGCGCTCTTTTTGATCTTTATGCCGAACCGGCCGCGCTGCGTGGCGTTCGTCATGAAGTCTCGTATTGCCTTGACACATGGTCCTTTTTCATCATATTGGTTTAAAAAACATATTGATTTAAAAATTTTTAAACCGATTTATGACAAACGGATATTCTACAACAATCGTGAAGAGATTGACGGGGGCGACGGAAAACCAATTGAAATATTGGGTGAAAAGCCGCATTGTCGTTCCCGAGCGCATTGGCAAGGTCCATCGTTACTCCTTCGGGGATATTGTCAAATTGCGAGTCTTGGTTCAACTAAGGAAAAACGGGTTGAGCCTCCAAAAAGTCAGAAAAGGCATCGCCAATTTATCTCGGATATTGCCCTGCACGGACGATTCCATATGCCGATTGATCATTCACACCGACGGCTACGACATGATCGTTGTCGAAAAAGGAACGTATTTCAACGCGATTACAAGGCAGCAATATTTCGCATTCGATACGGAGAAGATCGAGGCGGAAATAGTCCGTATTGAAAAGGACGGATGCGGCTTTACAAAGAACGAAAATATCGACAGACGGGAGAGAGAACCAAGGGAAGTCTGTTGATTCGAGGGTCGAAAAGGAACTCAAAAATGCAATCGCCGAATTTCATCGATTCCCGGTTTCCATTCGTGCCGTTGAACAGGAACGCTCGCGAAGCGGTATTCGATCTTCTGAAGGAGTTCTGCTTTTCCCCGAAGACCATGATCAGGGAGAATTACCCGTTCACCGGAATCGGCGGACGCGAATTCAAGGCGAACGCGATCGCCTTCACGCATGAAACGCGTCGAACTCTCGATCATACGGGCATTTCGATTTTCAACACCTTGGGCGACAAAGAGGAAAGCGCCCTCGTCGAAATTCTCGCAAGGTCCGCCGCTCCTTTTCATTTCATTCACAAGAACAAAAACAAGACATTTTCCTTTTGGTTCAGCAACATCGCGGACAGGAAATCTCGAACGTTGGAATGCAAAAAAATCGAATCGAATATCGGCTATGAAAACCTTTCCAATGCCCTGCGAGAATATTCGGACGATTTGAAGCGCGATCAAATACTTGCGCACACAGGGACCTTGGGAAGCGGTCTTCAAAAGGGCAAGCCCGAATTCGGCATGCTTATGTCCGCCGCGAACCAAAAGTTTCCCAATTATTTCGACATGAATCTCGTCCAGAAATGGTGGAAAGCAGCCGATTCCGCGTACGGAATCCTGACGGAGTTGTGTTATTCCGGCTTTTCCCCGGAAATGCTCACAAATCTTTACAGAGAGGCCTATCCCGACAAGGAGGTCAGAAAAAAACTGGGCCGCTACGACACGCCGCTTTACCTCACGCGTCGAATATGGAATACCATACCGGTCGAATTCCTGCCTCCCGAAAAAAGGACCGTGGCGGACATGACCTGCGGTTGGGGAAGTTTTCTGATAGCCGGATACGAAAGAATGTCGCGCATGATCGACATGGAAGGGAAACCGTTGCGGCAATTGATAACCGGAAACGACAAGGATAATTTCACCGCACGCCTGGCCGGATTGGGATTGCTTATTTCAACTCTGGAAGACAGTTGGGATATTGACAGCAAAAATTCGGATATATGGATGGAAAAAAAATTCGGTCGCTCGGGTCCTGGCATAATCGTCGGGAACCCTCCTTTCGGAGGAGATCGGGAAACGATATCGGGAAAAAAGCAAAGATTCCAACTGGCGGACGCATTCATGAAACATGCGATCACATATCTTTCGCACGGGGGATATTTGGCCATGATCATGCCGCAGTCTTTCACAATTTCCCAAGCGTCTTCGAACCTGCGACATTTTCTAATGCAAAATTGCGACATACAGGAAATGTGGGAATTGCCGATAGGTGTTTTTCAAGATGCGAAGGCAAACTCCATTGTGATATTTGCACGAAAAAAACAGGCCGGACACCCAAGCACCTTTCCCGTGAGAATAAGAACGTTGCAACCGCATATGCTTGACACATTTCAGGAAAAGGGAATTTTTACCTCGTCGATAATTGTCGAGGACCAAGCCGAATGGGATGACAATTCGAAACGACCGCAACGTTCCCCGACTTCGAATGCAATGGATTTTAAGCACATCCTGCCGAAATCTTCATGGGATAGAATAAAGTCGGTCGCCACGCCAATATCGGATATCGCGGATATCATTACGGGAGCGATAGTTGGCAACAATCCGGAAAGAAAACGATGGCGTGACTATCCGGACCCGAAGAAGGTAAATTGGTTCAGAGGTGCAAAGGATGCTATCGAGGAATCCTTCCATATTAATTACGACGCCGCATCCACGATAGTCTATCCAAACGAATTGGAAGAGCCCCGGAAAGACAAGGAGCATCTTTTTAAAAATAAAAAAATAGTGCTCGCATCGGCAACCAACCCCAGTTGGGGAAAGCGAGTAAAAGTAGCGATCGACAGAAAAGGCTATTATGTTTCGGACAGTTTTTTTGTTGTAGCCCCCAATCAGGAATCGGAAAAAAAGGGTAGTGCACATGAAGTTATTGCCGCCGTTCTAAATTGGAAAGTCGGTAACGCCTGGATTGTGGAGCATCATAAATATCCCAGAATACCGACGAATGCTCTGAAAAGCATACCTTTTCCGGCTTTGGGCGTCAAAGATTGCGATATTCTAACCGAGGCGGTAATTCGTATGGAAAAGTCTTTCGAAAAATTCGGGAAAACATCCGAAAACGACCTGATCGCGATCGACAATATTTTAAAATCGGCCTATAGACTCGAAGATGACGAATTCGATCGACTAAAATCGATTTACGAATGGGATACTAACCCGTCGATCACCATAGACAGGTTGCCAGAATTTGGCGCAAGATGGAAAACAACCGGAGTCGTTGACAGCGTCGATCCCGAGAGCGGTACGATAACCCTGTGGATAAGCGATTTCGACGAATTGCAGACCGTGCCTGTTTCGCCGTCCATGCCGGGTTGGCTGTTGCGTCCGGAAACCGCTTTTCGGACATTCATTCCCCGAGAATGCGTGAGAAAGCGCTCCTTAAGCCATTTATACTCGGGAAAATTCCAACCTCAGGATTATACCTATTTGAACGAAGAAGAACTTTTCGACGAGATCGCAAAAGCGCTTTCGTAAGAGGGCATTTCAAATCCAATGGAAACGAGGTCCACTGTCAGGGTCGCATTTATCGACGTAGGCCAGGGCGATACGATTGTCGTATCGGTCCCTGAAACCCATGAAGCCGTAATTGTCGATTGTCTCGATGCGGAGGCCGCGATCGGCTATATTGAAAAATACGATATCCGCCAAATAAGGGGAGTGATAATTTCGCATTTGCATCTTGACCATTACAGAGGGATCATGAAATTGGTCGCCAATGTCAAAAGCGAACTAAATCTCACATGCGAAAAGCTGTTATTTTATTTTCCGCAAGTTAAGAAAGAAATATGGGACCGAATCCGCGACGACGAAGACGGTCACTCGGATGTTTCGTCGAACGGAAATACCAGGGATCGAAAGTTGAAAGACGCTCTCATCGAACTCCGCAGATGGGCTCAATCCCATCGAGACCGCTACCACACTTTGGCAAAGGATCCGGACAGGATATTGCCCCTGAGTGGAATCATCGAATTGATTCATCCATGGGAAGTTGACGTTCACGAGCTGATTGAAAAAAGTCTGAACGATATTTCCGCAGTTTTAAAAGTGAACGGCAACGGAACGAGCGCCATTCTCATGGGAGACTTGGAACCCGCCGGATGGGATTGTTTGCAGAAAATGGATTTGCAGAAAATGGAAACGGATATGTCCGGCGACGTATTGAAATTTCCCCACCATGGGGCGTGGAAGGACAGAGATCCGGAAGACTTGTTGAAAGCCATTTCCCCTACGGTGGTCGTTATTTCGGTGGGAACCGACGGAGCGAGGTACAACCATCCGAATCCCCACGTTTTCGAGGCCATTGGTAATCATCCGGAAATTTGTCTTTTGTGTACGCAGGGTACCGGTCAATGCATGGGGAATAGAAGGCCAAAAAGGAACGATTTGATCGATTGCTTCAGAGATCGCCAAGCAAACGACGATTCTTTTTTCGTCGAACAGAAAGGATATCCGTGCGCCGGTACCATTGTTATCGAACTCGGCCAATCGGTAAAAATCCTTCAGCCGGAGCCTTCATTCCATAGAGAGCAAATAATAAAAACACATTTCCCCTCCCATAAATGCAGCAATCGAACAATGGAACTGACCGCGAAGGCGTGAAGAACAGGACAACTTTTAGAGCCTGTTTGAAAACCCGTCTGTGCTTCGAAAGGTTTCATTTTCGAGTTTGCGTCGATAACGCGGTCTCTCGAAGGATGTCTTTCATGGCCATATCCAATTCCGACAAGGCCTTGGAAAAATTTTCCGGCCCTCCGAAGATGCCCCTTCTGATGTGGGTCTTGCTTCCCAAGCGGTCGAAAGGCTGGAGTTCCAGGACTTTGGGATCTTCGATGTCCGCGATGCGGTTGTCGGCGTATTTTTTTGCATGAGGGCTTCCAGGACCTGCCGGAAATTGCAGCCTGCTGGACACCAATGCCGCCAGCGTTCTGCGGGACGGCAAGCATACGGATCACGCTAAGATCAGAGCCTTTTGATACTCGTAACTGAGGATCGTATGGCACCAATTGTGGAGGTATCGAGGCGCCTGTCCGACCCGCTCCGGATCCGAAAGTGGAGATGACGCTGTCGGCCCTTGCCGTCCGGAAGGCCGTAGCTCGGAACGTAGTCGAACCGGCGGAAGAGGGCCTGGCCCAGAAGTTGCCGGTTGATTGTGGCGGCTACGATCAAGTTGTCCTCGGACGGTCCATTTGGACGATATGCAACGGCCGGCCCGGTTCGGCGGCCGGCATTGGCTTGCCCGCGCCCGGGACTTTCCGGAAAGCAGCAACTTGCGGCGACGATCCAGGCCGTGCCTTTCGAGTTTGCTTTATTGGCGAAATTCCAGTCAGTATTTTTCCGATCAGGAATTTTTCCACTCGATATCGACGAAATAGGCGACGTGATCGGAGACCCGACGGTGTTCCGGCGGGGGCAGGCCCGCTTCCCGGACCTCGAAAAGTTCGGGTTCGACGAAAATATAGTCGATGCGCCGGTTCCCGTCCAGGACGGTCCCCTTCAATCTGGCTTCCCTTGCGCTCGGGGAATCTACGGCATGGCAAGTATCGATCCATTTTCTTTTTACCGGGTCCAGCGCCGGGTCGTCGGGGACGCAGTTGAAGTCTCCCGTCAGGATCGTCGGTGTTTCGACTCGTTCGGTAAACGCCAGGACGTTTTCTATCTGGACCGCGATATGTTCCGGGTCCATATGCAGGTTTACCACCGTCACGGGAAGACCCCCGAAGGAAAATTCGGCGACCAGGGCGTGGCGTCCCGCACGCGTGGATTCGTCGAAAAACGCCGATACGCATCCCTGCCTTGTTTTTTCGACCCGGTACAGAAAAGCCAAACCCCATTCGAAGAAATCGAGCGAGTACGAAGAAGGATGGCGGCAGTACATGACCTTCATGTTCAGGATATCGGCGATTCGTCGAACCTGCCGGGCGCTCTTGACTTCCTGGAGGGCCGCGATGTCGGGGGTTACGGAACGAAGCGCGGCCGCCAACGCGGCGATTTTCCCTTCCGTGACCCGAACGTCGTAGCCGGGTTCGTCCAATCGCTTGTCACCCGCGCCGAAACGAATATTCAAAGTCGCCAGTCTCATGGCTTCACGATTCGAACACCTTCTCCAACGCCTTGTTGGGATCGTCGAAGGACATGCTCCCGATGCCGGCGGCAAGACCTCTCGGATTAAATTTGATTTTTGTCGGCAAACCCATTTCGCCCTCCCATAACGCGTGGATAGATCAATATCATGCCGTCATTGCCCGTTGACAACACGTCGCTTCGAAAATAACATGAAATGCAAAAGTTTTTACAGGGATTGTTTCGAAAACCTTGCGGTTTTTTTACGATATCCCGAATTTCTAAAAAACAAGTGACGATACAGTTGAAGCGAAAAAAAGGAAAGTTGGACACCCTTGACGGGGTTTTGGACGAAATCTGGACGATGCTGAAAAGAGGCGCCGAGCGTTTTGACGATCCTTTTCACTGGCCGGTTTTGGGAACATCCGGAGAGGGAGGATGCAATATGCGCACGGTGATTCTTCGGCAAATCGTCTTGCCGGACCGGATTTTGGTTTGCCATACGGACACAAGAGCGCCCAAGGCAAGAGAAATCGAAGAATGCGACCGTGTTTCCTGGCTTTTTTATCATCCCGCCGAGAAAGTCCAACTGAGAATATACGCCAAAGCGACATTGCATTCGCAAGATCGTTTCGCCGACGAGCAATGGGATGCCGCCGCGATAACGAGCAGGCTCAATTACGCGACCGTCGAGCCTCCCGGCACATCGGTGGACACGCCGACGTCCGGATTGTCCGATTTTCTGCGGAATAAAATTCCTACGCTTCTGGAAAGCAAAAGGGGGCGTCCGAATTTCATGTCCGTCGTCTGCCGAATCGATGTGATCGATTGGTTGATGCTGAGCGTTTTGGGAAACCGGCGAGCCCGATTCGTCTGGGATGAAAACAAGCTTCGTTCGACGTGGTTGGTTCCATGATTCCCCGTTTCCTTTGCCGGCGCCGGCAGCGAAGCGCAACGGAGACTCACGGTGTCCGCATAGAGCGACGGGCTAGCCGACAAAGTAGGAAACGCCCAATGTCGCTTGAAAGAAAAAATCGCTAAAAGGAGTTTTGGCATGAAAGCGCTTTATTTCGAAGAACACGGCGAGTTGGACGCAATTCGCTACGGGGACGTACCGGAGCCGGAGCCCGGCCCCGGAGAGGTCAAGTTACGGGTACGGGCGACCGCCCTGAATTACCTGGATATCTGGGTGCGGCGCGGCTGGCCCGGTTTGGACTTGGAGATGCCCCACTGGTGCGGTTCGGACGTGGCCGGCGATATTGTCGAGCTTGGAGAAGGCGTCGCCGGCTGGAAAACGGGCCGGAGGGTCGCAGTCGATCCAGGCGTCAATTTGGTCGAGGACGAACATACCGCCCGGGGGGAAGACAGCGCGAGCCCCGTATATCGCGTTCTCGGGGAGCATCGGCGCGGAGGGGCCGCCGAATTCGTCGTGGTTCCCGCCGCCAATCTGGTCGCCGTGCCGGACGAAGTGGACTATCCGGAAGCGGCGGCGCCGCTGCTGACAACCCTTACCGCCTGGCGAATGCTGATCCGCCGCGCCGGCTTGCGGGCAGGGGAATCCGTCCTGATCGTAGGGTCCGGCGGCGGAGTCAACAGCATGGCCATTCAGATTGCCAAGCTGGCCGGCGCGACCGTGTACGCGGTCGCGGGCAACGCGGAAAAAGCGCGGCTGGCGAAAGAATTGGGCGCCGATCATGTCGTGGACCGTTCCCGGGCCGACTGGGGCCGTGAGATATACAGGCTCACGGAAAAACGGGGCGTCGACGTGGTGGTCGACAACGTGGGCAAGGCGACGTTATCGACCAGTATGAAGGCGGTGGCTCGCGGAGGCCGCATCGCGATCGTGGGCAATACGAGCGGTCCTCTGACCGAAATCGATATCCGCTATATCTTCGGCAAGCAGATCAGCCTCATCGGCAGCACCATGGGAAGCCACCAGGATTTCAGGGACGTGGTCGGCCTGCTTTGGGCAGGCAAGCTCAAGCCCGTGATCGACCGGGTGCTGCCGTTGAGCGAAGGCCGACGCGCCTACGAGATCATGGAAAAGGGCGAGCAAACGGGGAAGATCGTTCTCGTTCCATAGGCCGTTTTACAGGCGCCATCCTGCCCGGGCGAATGGAGCGACAGCCAAGCAAAATGCTTGGCTCCGGTTTTCCGCTGACTCTGGAAGTTAAGGAAATTTATGCAATTCCGATATTATTCGCCGCCCAACCACGCGATTCTGTACAGATCCTTCCGACGGCTTTTCAGGTTGCGTACGCTTCCGTGGCTTCTCAGTTCCTTCAAAAGATCCAGGTCGATGTCGGCTATCAGGGTGGTTTCCGTGTTGGGAGTCGTTTCGGCCGCGACGGCGTCGTGGGGGAACGCGAAGTCGGAGGGAGTGAAGATGGCCGACTGGGAATATTGGATGTCCATGTTCTTCACGTGGGGAAGATTTCCCACGCTTCCCGAAATCGCCACGTAAATCTCGTTTTCGATGGCTCGGGCCTGGGCGCAACGGCGGATTCTCAGATAGCCGTTCTTCGTGTCGGTCCAAAACGGGACCAACAGGATTTTCATCCCCTTGTCCGCCTGCAACCTGGCCAATTCGGGAAACTCCACGTCGTAGCACACGAGAATTCCGATCTTGCCCGCGTCCGTCTGGAACACCTTCAGTTCGTTTCCTCCCTGTATCCCCCAGTACTGGCTTTCGTCCGGCGTGACGTGCAGCTTGTACTGGGCGTCCCAGGTGCCGTCCCTTCGGCAGAGATACGAAACGTTGTAGAGCTTTTGGTCTTTGCACTGGGGAAGGCTTCCGGCGACGATGTTGACGTTCCGGCTTACCGCGAGCGACAGAATGTCGTCTCGAAGCCGCTCCGTGTACTCGGCCAGCGACCTCATGGCGGCGGCCGGGTCGGCCTGGTCGTATTGCCACAGCAACGGCGCGTCGAACAATTCGGGAAACAAGACCAAATCCGCGTTGAATCCCGCCAGCGTGTCCACGAAGAACTCCATCTGGCGCAAGAGGTCGTCGAACGATTCGAACGCCCTCATCTGCCACTGCACCGTCCCGATGCGCACGTTGGACTTCCGGCCCCACACGATTTTCTTTCTGGGTTCGTGGAAAATATTGATCCACTCCAGCCACACCGCGCAACTTCGGGAGTCGGCGTCTTCGGGTATATAGTTCTTCAAGATTCGTTTCGGATGAAAATCGTTCGCCAGCTGGAACGTCAGGACCGGATCGGTGATCTCCCTGTCCCGAACTTTTCGTATGTACTCGTTCGGGGTAAGTTCCTTGTGGTATTTCTCGTACTTGGGAATTCGCCCGCCCACGATGATTCCCTTGAGGTTCATCTTTTCGCAAAGGGATTTGCGGGCGTCGTAGAGCCTTCTTCCCAGACGCATGTTCCTGTAGTCCTCGTGTACGAACATGTCTATTCCGTAAAGATAGTCGCCCTCCGGGTCGTGGCCCTCGAAGCTTCCCTTGCGGACGATGTCGTCGTACGAATGGTCTCTCTCCAGGGCGGAATAGTCGATGACGAGGGTCAACGCCGCGCCCACGACCCGCCCCTTGTCCTCGACGCAGATTTGCCCCTCCGGAAAAAGGGAGAGGAGCGTGGAAAACTCCTCTCGGGTCCACGCTCCGCCCATGTTTCCGTAGGCCTGTGCCATGATCGCGCCTACGTCTTCGTAGTCCGATCGTCCGAGGTTTCTGACTTCCAGCACATGGTCGTAATTTTCTGTCTTCACGACGAACAATCTCCTTCCGTAGCTTTCTCGGCTACTCTTTGACCCTCCCCATGTATGTTTCCGTTTCCGTGTTGATCCTGATCACGTCTCCTTCGCTCAAATATTCGGGGACTTTGATCGTGACGCCGTTGTCCAGGACTGCGGGCTTGTTCCGGTTGGTGGCGGTCGCCCCCTTGATCACCGGCGACGTTTCCACGATGGCCATGTCGATGGAAGTCGGAAGCTCGATGGCGATGATCTGGCCGTTCAGAAGCAGGGCGACAATCCCTTCCATGCCGTCCGTCAGCCAGACGCTCTGGCCCTCGATGCTTTGGCCGGGGAGGGCGTACTGTTCGTAGTTTTCCAGGTCCATGAAAGTGTAGGAATCCTGGTCCTTGTAGAGATAGCTGACTGGACGCCGCTCCAGCTCCATTTCCTCCAGCGAATCGTTTCCCTTGTAGGTCTGCTCGTACTTCTGGCCCGACGGGATCGCGGCGTATCTCACCTTGTACAGGGTGTTCGCGCCTCTCGCCGACGGCGTATGCACCTCCACCTGCTTCACTTGGTACGGCTGGTTGTTGATGTTGACTATGTTTCCTTTTTTCAAGTTGGATGCCTTTAGCATGTATGCGTTCTCCTTGGTTGATTTGTAATCGGTCGGAATTCCAGGATTTCAGGTTCCATGATTAATAGGATTCGTTCAGCGGTTTTTCAAGAAAGCCTTGTTTTAAAATCCGGGTACCCGAACTCCCGGACGATTTCGAGTCGGTCGGTTCCCGGTCGGTACCTGGCGATGGCGGGGAGCGGCACGCCGTTGAAGGTGTTGGTCTTGACCATGCTGTAGATGGCCATGTCGCGGAAGGCGACCCTGTCTCCGGGTTTCAGGGGAGCGTCGAACGAATATTTTCCCACGACATCCCCGGCAAGGCAGGACTTTCCGCCAAGCGTATAAGAGAACGTTTTTTCCCCAGGCAAGCCGGCTCCTACGACCTCGGGTCGGTAGGGCATTTCGAGCACGTCGGGCATGTGGGCGGCGACGGACGTGTCCAGTACCGCAACGGGCGTGTCGGACGGAACGATGTCCAGCACGGTGGCGATCAGAAAACCGGCGTTCAACGCGACCGCCTCCCCCGGTTCGAGATAGACTTCCACGTCGTATGTTCTTCTCGCGCGTTCGATCAGGCGGCAAAGCAGATCGATGTCGTAGCCGGCCCTCGTGATATGGTGTCCGCCCCCCATATTGAGCCATTTCATATCGCGCAGCAGATGCCCGAACTGTTTTTCCACCGACGCCAGGGTGCGCTCCAGGGCGTCCGCGCCCAGTTCGCAAAGCGTGTGGAAATGCAGGCCGGTCACGCCCTCCAGGGATTTTCCCTCGAACTGGTCGCGGGCTATGCCCAAGCGGGAACCGGGAGCGCAAGGATCGTACAGCGGCACCTTCACCTCCGAATGCCGCGGGTTGATCCTGAGGCCTATGGCGATGTCTCTCCCGCAATTTTCCACCCGGTTTCGAAAACGCTCCAGCTGGGCGAAAGAGTTGAAGACAATATGGTCCGCGTAAAGGACAAGCTCGTCGATGTCCTTCTCCGAGTAGGCCGGCGCGGCCGCGTGTACCTCGCCGCCGAACTCTTCGCGTCCGAGCCTGGCCTCGTACGGACCGCTGGCGCACGTGCCCTTGAGCGTCTTGTTCAGAAGCGGAAACACGCTGAACATGGCGAAGCACTTGAGCGCCAGCAGAATCCTGGCCCCTGTGGCCTTTTGCACCCGGTCCAGGATTCGCAGGTTGGCCTCCAGGAGTTCCTCGTCCACCACGAAGCAAGGGGAGGGGAGGCGCTCCGGTTTCAATCGGTCAAGACAACTTCGGTCCATGGCAATCCGTAGCGGTTCATGGCTTCCATGAAGGGATCGGGGTCGAACTGTTCCATGTTGAAGACCCCTTTGCCCCGCCAGTCGCCTCTCAGCATCATCATGGCGCCGATCATGGCGGGCACGCCGGTCGTGTAGCTTATGGCCTGCGCCCCGACTTCCCTGAAGGCCTCCTGGTGGTCGCAAATGTTGTAAATGTAGTAATTCTTTTTCGCCCCGTCCTTTTCTCCCTCGATCAGGCACCCTATGCAGGTGCGCCCCTTGGTCAGGGGACCCAGCGATGCGGGGTCCGGGAGCAAGGCCTTCAGGAACTTCAACGGCACGATCTCGACTCCTTCGTACACGACGGGGTCGATTCGGGTCATTCCCACGTTTTGCAGCACCTCCAGGTGCTTGAGGAAGCTGTCTCCGAAGGTCATCCAGAATCGGGCCTTGCGTATTCCCTTCAAATTCAGGACAAGGGACTCCAGCTCCTCGTGGTACATCAGGTAGCATTTCCGGGGGCCGATCCCTTCCGGAAAATCGAACTCCATGGATTCGGAAAGCGGATCGGTCTCGACCCATTTTCCGTTTTCCCAGTACCGTCCGTTGGCTGTGACCTCGCGGATGTTGATCTCCGGGTTGAAGTTGGTGGCGAAGGGTTGTCCGTGGTCGCCCGCGTTGCAGTCTATAATGTCGAGTTCCCTGATGGCGTCGAACTGGTGTTTCATGGCGTGGGCGCAAAAGACGTTGGTCGCGCCCGGGTCGAACCCCGAGCCCAGAAGCGCCATGATTCCTCTTTCCTTGAACTTGTCGTGGTAGGCCCACTGCCATTTGTATTCGAACTTGGCCGTGTCGGGCGGCTCGTAGTTGGCCGTGTCCA
The DNA here is from genome assembly GCA_964575975.1 of uncultured Desulfobacteraceae bacterium. Lineage (GTDB taxonomy): Bacteria > Desulfobacterota > Desulfobacteria > Desulfobacterales > SKZT01. The sequence continues at coordinate 11,945 of CAZNTU010000066.1, read as the reverse complement.
GATAATCGACCCCGGTGGCGAGGCAGGCGTCCATGATCGGAAGGTCCTGGTACGGAAGAGCAAGGTTGACCACAAGATCGGGCTTGTGTTTTTCGATCAGGGCGACGGTTTCCCCGACGTTGTCGGCGTCGACTCTGGCGGTTTCGACCTTTCGACCGGTCCTTTCCAGAACGTCCCGGGCGATTTGTTCGCATTTTTCCACTGTGCGACTGACCAAAACGATGTCTGAAAAGATTTCAGGAACCTGGGCGCATTTGTGGACGGTAACGCGGCTTACGCCCCCGGCTCCGATAATGAGTACTCGCGCCATTTCTCGTCAATCCTCCTTGGTTGCCGCCACGCGAATCGTTTTCGTTCGCGTGGTTGCTTCGTTCTTCGGTCCCGACCCGCCCGCGCCGATCAAGGCGGACAGTCCCGGACGTTTGGTTTACAGGCGGCGACAATACCATAGGATATTCTCGCGTGTAAATAATGCGTTTCCTGTTACGACACAATAATCAATTATCGCGGGATTTGAAGGCCGGGCATTTGATTTTCCCGCATTCCCGAGACGCGGTGCGGAGGAACCGGCCCTTATCCAGCTTGTCAACGAAAATTCGACGTCGGGCAAGTCATTCGCGCGGGCGGGAAAAAAGTCCGTGTTGACGTCCGCAGTAGGGTTCCCTATAGTTTCAAGCAGATGATTCATTTAAAAAGAGATTTTCGACAACGAGAAAAAACATCGCCAAAACAGATGGAAAACAGAAAAAGACCATTATGAAAAAAACGTCCTCCGGAAAGTTCGACCTTTGCGTGTTCGGGTGCGGCGCGGCCGGGTTCGCCGCCGCCATGCGAGCCATCGATTTCGGCAAGAGAGTCTGCATAGTGGAGAACGACGAGATCGGAGGAGCGGCCGTCAAGTGGGGCGCTCTGGCTTCCAAGACCATGTGGGAATTGGCCAAGGACTACGACGTCGCAGCCAAGACCGACCGGGGATACAGAGCGCAGAGCATCGCTGTGGATTACGGGATGCTCCGGAACACCGTGATCCAAGCCGTAAAAGAGAGGCAGTACCAGATGCGCTCCCAGATCGAAACCTATTCCCTTCCCGCGTGGAAAGGGGAGGGGTCCCTCGAATACAAGCGGGGACGGGGTTCTTTCCTTTCCAAAAACCGGGCGCGAATCGCCTATCCCGACGGAGATACCGAGGAGGTTTACGCCGATAATTTCCTGGTCGCCACGGGATCGACGCCCCGCGCCATGCCGAACATCCGTATCGACCAGGAACGGATTATCGATTCGGACGGCGTTTTGAATCTCAAGTCATTTCCCAAGCGATTGGTGATTATCGGAGCGGGAATCGTGGGGTGCGAATACGCCGCGATCTTTTCCAATTTCAAGCAGACCAAGGTCTACCTGGTGGACCATCAGGACCGGATCATACCGTTCGAGGACGAGGACGTGAGCGAATTCGTCAGCAAAAGGTTCCGCTTGAACGGGGTCGAAATATTCCATTCGGCCAGAGTGAGGACGATCGACTCGTACGACGACCACCTCGAGGTGATCCTGGATTTCGAGGACGGCCGCGCGCAGGTGCTGGAGGCCGACGCGGCGCTTCTATCCATCGGACGCGTGCCGAACCTGGCCGGACTTAGGCTCGACAAGGCCGGGATCGAAACCGACGGAGCCGGGTTTCTCAAGGCGGACGAAAACTGCCGGGTCGAGGACAACGTCTACGCGGCCGGGGACGTTCTAAAGCACCCGGCGTTGGTCAACATAGCCGAAATGGAGGGACGGTACGCGGTCAAGCACATGTTCGGGACCGTGAAGTGGCCCCTCAACTACCACAACATGTCCACGGTCATGTTCTTCAAGCCGGCGGTCGCCGCCGTCGGCATCAACGAAAAAAACTGCCGGAAGAGGAAAATTCCCTACCGCGTCGCGTACTATTCCAACGCGCTGCTCAGTCGAGCCATCGCCATGAGGGCCACGGACGGCTTCGTGAAGATCATCGTGAGCGACGACGACGACCAGAGGATTCTGGGCATGAGAGCGGCCGGGCCGCAGGTTTCCACGACGATCATGTCCCTTGCCGTGCTCATGGATCAGAACAAGGCCTTGAGAGACGTTCTGAAATCGATCCATCCGCATCCCACCATGTCCGAAGGCATAAAGGAGTGCCTTCGAGTGCTCCGGAACAAGTCCATCTTCAAGGGACACGCCTTTCCCGATCTGATCGAAATCAGGACGTGGAAGCCCTCCGAAGAGGAATGAAATCGCATGGTCGTCAAAAGTAGTAGCTCAGCCAGGCGAAGACGGAGTCGGCCGCCCGGGTCGTGAAATCCGTCCCGGCGATTTCGATCCCGCCGAATTCGGAGCCCTTGGGACCCCAGTATATGTTTCCGCCGAACAAGATTTGCGTGTTCTGGCCGATATCGTAGGTCGCCCTCGGTTGAAGCACGCCCGACGGATCTCTCAGGTTGTTGATCGAGGAGAGGAAAACGTTGAAAAGCGGATGCAGTTCGACCCGCGCGTTTCCCGCCAGGTATGTCCTGCCCAGCACGTAAAGCTCGCCCCGGTCGATTCTTTCCACGATATCCGGATTTGATAGAGCTTTTTCGTAGTCTTTCTCCCCGATGCCGTTGAAGTAGAATTCCAGGAAACCGTAGAGGTTTTTTCCCAGCCAGGACCATGAATAATCCACATTGGCAACCAGGGAGAAGAAGTCGTCCGACGGGCTTTCCGAGTCGAGGCGGGTCCAGGTCAGGTCCATCCGCCAGGCGGCGTCTCCCAGGTAGCCGACCGCGCCAGCCCCCAGAACGTGATCCCGGTAGTGGCGGGCCGCCATCAGGTCCATTTCGGTCGTGCCTTTGAAAAAATGATATTTGGCGGCGAGGGAGGAATGGTTCCAGGAGGCGTCGGAGGTTTCGGGATTCCGGCGGGGGACGTACAGAGCCTGAAGGTTTGCCGAACCGAAAACCGGGGCTTGCACGGAAATCATGTCGTCGCCCAGCTTGTAGTCCCGTTCGATGTCCGTCGGAGAGAATGGATTGAACAGGTCCATGGGGTTGAACAGCATGCCGTTGCCCCAGGTGGCCGCCTGCCTTCCCGCCCGGACCACCCCCCATTCCGGCTTCAACGTCAAAACCAAGCGGTCGATCCGGTGGTACAGGATGCGGTCGTCTTTCTCGCCAAGGACGGAGGTCAGGTCGAAAAGCCGTCGCTCGTCGTCGGGAATCCTGGATCGGATGAAGCTTTCGTCGGTCAGGCCGGGAAATATACGTTCCAGTTTCCGGGCGCTTTCGCGGGTATCTCCCCCGGACAGCACCGATTCGTAATGGGTTTCGAATACGGCGAATTCTCCGAAATACAATTCGTTTTTCAACCTGCCCTCGACCGATCCGTCCCAGTATATCCCTTCGTCGGCAAGTTCGTAAAGCGAATCGTCGGGGCGCCACGAAGCCGTACCCCGCAGTTTCAAGTGTCCGCCCCAGTCCGAATCGATCTTGTCGGTCCAGGAAGGTTCGGTTTCCGCCTTTTCGGCGTCAATTTCGCCGTTCGTTTCGGCCCGGACGGTTCCGAAACCGGCGATCGCAATTAGAACGAGCGTCATAAAAATCGCTTTCACTTTCTTCGGTCCTCCACGATTCTCCCGTCTCTGATCGTCACCAACCTTCTGGCGTAATCCATCACCATTTCGTCGTGGGTGGAGAAAATGAAAGTGGCGTTTTTCGATACGTTCATTTCCCGCATCAGCTCCAAAAGCCCGTTTCCCGTTTTAGAATCCAAATTGGCGGTGGGTTCGTCGGCCAGGACGATGGCGGGATTCGCCACGATGGCGCGGGGGACCGCCACGCGTTGCTGCTGTCCTCCGGAAAGTTCGGACGGCCGCCGGTCGTACTTGTCGGCAAGGCCGACGTCGTCAAGGATGGCTCTCGCCCTTTCCCCTCGCTCCTTGGCCGGAACTCCTTGAAGAAGCATGCCGAATTCCACGTTCTCAAGGGCCGAAAGCACCGGGATCAGGTTGTAGGATTGAAACACGAACCCGACCTTGCGAAGCCGAAGGTCCGCCAGCTTGGATTCGTTCATTTTCTCGAGAGCGTTCCCGTCGAGCAGAACCGTCCCCTCGTCCGCCGAGTCCAGCCCGCCGACGATATTGAGCAGCGTGGTTTTTCCGGAACCCGAAGGTCCCGCCAAAGCCACGAAACCGCCTTTTTCGACGTCCAAGTCTATTCCGTCCAAAGCGGTCGTCTGCATGCGTCCCTGGCGATAAATCTTTTTCACGTTGCGGCATTCGACTATGTTCATTGCATCTCTTTTGGCCTCGTTTATATGTTGACATGACAATATGACCGAACGTATAAATAAGTATCGATAGTATAGCACGAAAAGAGGTGCGTAAAAAAATGAAAAACGTTCAGATCGGTTTTGACGAGACTCTTCTCGAACTGGTGGACAGGTATGCGGCATCCACTCGTTCGACGCGTTCCGCCGTAGTTCGAGAAGCGCTGAAAAAATGGTTGCGGGAAAAGGAGATCCGTTCTTTCGAAGACGAATGGATCGAAAAATTGAAACAAGAATCCGAAGATGCGAGCGATTCCGAAGCATGGTTCGCCGTGGAGCACTGGGAGGAAGAGTGAATCGCGGCGACGTATGGTTGATCGATTTGGGCGGGAAGATCGGCATGCGGCCTGTTGTTGTTTTGACGAGGCAAAATGTTCTGCCTTACTTGAACAAGGTAATCGTGGCAGAAGTTACGACCCAAGGAAAAGGTTACCCGACCGAGGTATTCGTCGATACGAGAGCGAATTTGCCAAGGCCTTCTTTTGTTCAAGCCGACAACATACATACCGTGGCGAAAAAAAGGTTGGAGAAATATCTTGGAACCTTGGACGGCGAGACAATGTCGGAAATTTCAAGGAAAGTCGTCATCGCGTTGGGATTGGAGGAATGCGTTTTTGAAGTGGAATAGTGGTCAATTGTGGGCCATGGCCTCCACGGGGGAGAACCTCGACGCCTTCACCGCCGGATAAAGGCTGATCAGCAGACCCAGGACGAAAACCGTCGCATCGGCGGCAACCACGTCTTTGGCGTACAAGACGGGAATGATCACTCTCGACATTCCCGCGAACTCCATTCCCGCCGCGAAAGCCGAGAGATCGATTCCCTCCCTGGACAGCGCGAAAACGGTCGCGAATCCCAGAACGTTTCCCGCGAACGTTCCGATCGCCAAAAGGTAGAAAGATTCGGCCAAGACCTCGGCGACCACCAGGCGCGGTTTCATTCCGATGGACCTCAGCAGGCCGAACTCCCGAACCCTCTCGAAAACGGCCATGAGAATCGTGTTCACGAGTCCGAATCCCATTGCGACGAACACCACGACGAACCAGAAGAAAATGAAGCCGTCGTACATCTTCAACACGGCCGTGACCATCGGAAGAAGTTCCTTCCATGTATAAACGCCGACGGCTTCGTCGGAGAGGAAATCCCGTATTTTGTCCGCCACGATTTCGGCGTCGAGGTACCGGTCCAGGAGAATCGCGATTTCGGACAGATCTCCGGCGACTTTCAGCATGTCTTGCGCGGCCTCGAGGTTCACGAAGACGAACTGTTTCTCGGTGGACTCGAGTTCGGCGTCGAAAACCCCAGCGATTCGAAAGGCCCTGGAAGCGATTTCCCCGCCTGCCTCCTGCGACATCAGCACCAGCTTGTGCCCGACGCGCGTTTCGAACTTTTCCAGAAGGGCGCGGCCCACCAGTATTCCATAAGGATCGTCTTCCTCGAGATACCGTCCTTCCGTGACGGCATTCCCGACGAAAGAGACTTGCGCCTCCCGCGCGGGGCTTATCCCGACCATGGTCAAGCCGCCCGAGTGTCTCGCGTTGCTAGCGACGGCGTTCACCCTGAGTCTTGGCGTCCAGCGGGCGTTCGGCGGCAGTGTTTCAAGGTCGTCCAGTATCCTGTCCGGCTCTATGATTCGGTTTTCGATGACAGGATCGTCGCGGTAGCCTTCGCCTTGGATTTGAATGTGTCCGGTGAGGGTGGAAATGCTGTTTTCGACCATCCGGTCGGCGATGCCCCTCATGAGGGCGCCGAGGAAAATCATGGACCAGACGCCGATGACCACGGCGGTCAAAATAACGAAAGTCCTTCGTTTGTTGCGCCAGATGTTTCTCCACCCCATTTGGATAATCATTTTTCAGTTTCCGCCGTCGATATTCATACTTCGAAATGTTTTTATTCGAGTTCGTTCAAAATCCGCCCCGTCGAAGGTAACCAGTCCATCCTGGTCTGGCGTGCCGGAGACAGCAACTTTGTTCGATCGAAGCCCCGTCGGACCAGAGCTGGAAGCTCTGGCTACCTTCGACGGGGTTCCCCATCTCCTCACACCGCCCCCAACGCCTCTACCGGCTTGAGCCTTCTCACCTTGAAAGCCGGATAGAGTGCCGTAAGGCACGTCAAGACGAGCACGATACCCGCCCCGACCGATACGGACAAGTACGACAGTTCCGGATGCATCCGTTCCGGAAGACCGAACTGGCGGGCGAATTCCTCGGCCCCAGGTATGACGATCCCGTGGACTTGGAAATACCAAGTGACAAGAGAGCCCGTCGCGATTCCGGCTACGACCCCGATAGCGGTCATGCCCAGGGACTCCATCAAAAGAATCCTCGTGAGTCTTCCCGGCCGGGCCCCCATCGCCATCATGACTCCGAACTCCCTGGTCCGTTCGAATATGGCCATCAAGAACGTGTTCAGAATACTGAACGCCACCACCACGATCAGGATCACGTAGAACATCATGCCGCTGATCAAGTCCATCTTGATCGCTTGCACGAGTCCGGGCGTCAGTTCTTTCCAGTCCAGAACGGCCAGGTCGTCCATTCCGGCGATTCCCCGCCGGACAGACTCCTTGGCGGCGGGAACCGAATCCAGGGAATCGCACACGGCCGTCGCGTAGTTGACTGCGCCGTCCATGCTGTAGACCTCCTGGAAATAGGGGAGGGGAATATGGATCAAGCCTCGGTCGAAATCGTCCTGGCCCGCGTCGAAGATCCCCTTGATTCCGACTGCGGCGGCCGCGATGGAACCGTCTCTGCCCTGGCCCAGAAGGATAAGCTCGTCGCCGACGCCCGCTTTTAGGTTTCGTGCCAAGAGCCATCCAATCAAGGCTTCCGCCCCGTCTCGATCCTCCAGGTATTCGCCTTCGCGGACTATGTCTTTCAGCGTGGAGACCGACGCCTCTCTTTCCGGATCGATACCTACGACCAAAACCCCGTACGTGCGGTCCTTGGAGGACGCCAGGGAAAAGCCCTCGGCCCGGAACGTGTACGCCTCGACGCCGGGGGCTCGCTTCAGCGTTTCTCCGACGGACTCGGGATTCTCGACGACTTTCCGAATGTCGCGTTTTTCGTCGTATCCCTTTTCCTGAACTTGGAGGTGTCCCGTTTGAATTTTCACGGACGCGTTAATCATGGTGGCGTAGGATCCGAACTGCCAGGACAGCATGAAGACCAGGAGCGTCGTGGCGAACGCGACCGCCGCCATGGTCAGGATCGAACGCCTGGGATTTCTCCAGATGTTTCTCCATGCCAGTTTGAAATCCATTTTTCTTTTATCTTCCCGGATTTTTCAGCGATGCGATCGTGAACAGACTTTCGGGAAGGCCGTCGAGAAATTCCAGTTCGTGGTAGACCAGTTCCGTGTATTCCTCGTCCGCATCCGTCTTTTGCATTCTCCATCGTTTGGGGAACAGCTTTCCTCCCATGGTTTGTATCTCGCTTCCGGTCATCGCCTTCACAGGCTGCATTTCCTCGTCGAAAAATTCCTGCTTGAGCAGAACGTTGTCTTCGCGGACATGGAGTTTTTGCATGCCCCAGACGACGGGCGCGGCGGGCTTCGGGACGGACTTTATCACGAAGACTTTCAGCCCGTCCGAGCTTTGGACGGACTCCAGGCTGTGTTCGTAATCGTCGACGATCGCGTCGGATTTGGCGAGATCGTCGTTGGAAAAATCCGAACCCATCCACGACTGGGACATCATGGAGGGCGGAAGCTTTATGACGCGGTTGACTTTCGGGTTGAAAGTCCACATTTCGCGTCCTTTCTTCAACGTGCCGTTGCCCTTGTCCTTGGGCGGCGCCGTTATATGGAAGAGGCTGTCCTTCTGTCCTCGCGTCCATGCCTTGATGGTCACGGTGCGTTCCCATTCGGGGCGGTGTATGATCATGTCCATCCTGGATACGGACGCCTCTCCCCGGTAATAGTCCACGGCTCTTTTCACGATGGCGGAGGCGTCGGAAGGACTGTCGGCGTTCTGCGCGAAAGCCGAAGCGGGGGCAAGGGCGAGCGATAGAAGAAAATACGCTATTAATGGAATATGTTTCGACATGGCATTCATCCTCTTTGTGGATGGAAAAGACCTGGAATGCTTAAAATTTCGAGTTTCCGGTTTTTTTCCGTCATTTGCCAGGAAGGGCGACCCTAATAATCAATATTCAATATTCAATAATCAATATTCAATATTCAATAATCAATAGT
>CAZNTU010000066.1:0-3325 GCA_964575975.1 uncultured Desulfobacteraceae bacterium | reverse complement strand
GACTGCGAGATTGCACGGAGACTCTCCGCATTCCCGGCCTCCAATTGATTATTAGTTATTGACCATTGATTATTCGCTCGCCGTCAGCTTGCCCCACTGGAACAAAAACGGCGGGAAATGGATATGACAGGCTGGTCGAATGACGATTTTCATCGCCTCGAACAAACGCCTAATGTTTTTTTCCCATGTCTATGTCCGCGAGTTGCGAAAGTTCGGCGAACCCCACGAGCTTGTTCGTTGCAAGCCCGTTTTGGACGATCAGGTCCAGATCCGACGAGATCGCCTGAAGGCACGACGCCACGGAAATCTTATGGCATTTGTCGAAATATAAGCATTCCAGGCACTTGTATGGCGGGTCTCCGTAGATAATATCCTCTCCTTGCCTGCCGAAACATTCTTTTGCATCCCATTCGTTTGTCATTTGTTTTCTCCAATCTTTCAAAATTCATGCGGACGACGGTCGAGCCTTTTTCGAAACCGTCTCTGCAATACGCATTGACATATACAAGGTGTATGGCGAAATTTCGGCCTGCACCTTCCCGTAAAATTTCCAAGCCGGTTCAAGAGAGCCGGCTTTTCGACAGAGAGCGATTCTATCGGTTTTTTCGATGGAAAACAAGCGCAAAGGTCGGCGTTGATTGGGACATAAGCTCAAGACTCGGTTTAGAGATGGGGATGAAAATCATCCCTCTTGAGGGGCAGTTTATTCGTCCGAAATCCGTTCCGAATTTTTGGTTTTCAATTCCCGGAGCAAGGCCGCGCCGACGTTCGGAAGCGCCGCCTCTTGGCTCCCGGTCGGATTTGGTAGTTGGTCGCCCCCGCCGCCGTGGAAGGCGGCGCTACCGACAGGCCCGCACGCAATCGGGCTATGTGCTCGGCAAGAAATAAAAGAGCCACCGTGATTTAGGCGCGATTATTTCTTGACGAGTCCTCTGACTCCATCGCTCGCCGGGACTCGCAAGACAGCCCTCGTCCCTCCCGTCTCCGAAACGTTCTCAACGATTACTTCGCCTCCATGGAGCGCCGCGACTTCCTTGACGAAATTCAAGCCTAGGCCCGTGCTTTTCTTGCCCTCGTCGGGCCGTCGAAGCGAAAAGAACTTGTCGAATATCTTTTCCAATGCGTAATCCGGAATTCCGGGACCGTTGTCGAGCACGGAGAATTCGACCGTGTTCGTTTGGTTTTTCGCCGAAATCCGGATTGCTCCGAATCGCGGGCTAAAGTCGATCGCGTTCTGGATCAGGTTCGATATCGCCTGGTGAAGCAAAAACGTGTTTCCTTTCACCATGATGCCGTCTTTGATTTCGACTGCGACCTCCAAGCCCTTTTTCGAGACCAGGGGGCGTTTGCTTTCCAGCACGGCCTTTACCAGAGGCAAAAGAGCGATCGGTTCCTTCTTGACGTCGACGCGTCGGTTCTCCAGGGAAGAAAGTTCCAGCATGCGGTCCACGAGGTCCTGAATCCGGTTGGCTTCGGTTCGTATGTTTTCCAGGAAACGCGTCCGTTGCTCCGGGGGCATTTGTTCCTCCAAAAGCTCGGCCGCGCCCCGGATGGCGGAAAGCGGGCTTTTGATTTCGTGGGTGAGCGTTTGCACGTAGTTTTCCACGTATTCCTTGCCTTCCAGTGCTTCCCGCATTTTTTCGAACGCAAGGCCCATGTCTCCGATTTCGGTGCGGTCCAACCTGGGAAGGCTGGCGGGCTTTCCCATCCGAACGCTGTCGGCGTACCTGGCCAGGCGAACGATAGGCCGGGTGATCCACGCGGAAACCAGGAGGAAAATCAAAACGGACGCGCCCGTTGCGGCTGCGGCTACTTTGGTGATCCTAGGCTTGGCGTTTCTCAGGAAACTGTTGATGTTGGTCGTGGGCTTGCCGGCCGTGAGCACGCCCGCCGTCTTTCCGGCGACGACGATCGGGGCCGCGACGTACAATACCGACGAGAAAAGATCGTTCGGGTCCTTCTGGGTGGTTCTGGCGCCGTATTCGCCCTTTAGGGCGAAAGCCACGTCGCGCCATCGGGAATAGTCCTCGCCCAAGGCTTGCCTTCCGTCGGAATCGAACAGCACCAGCCCTTTTTCGTCCGTGATGTACACCCGCATGTCCACCCTGGTTTTTTCCAGATCGTAGATCTTCCCCGAAAGAGACCGGTCGTAAATCCGTTCGAACACGCGGTAGAGTTCGTCCGGGTCGAAAGTGCCGTTCTCCATCTGGAACCCCACCATTTCCGCAAGGATATTGGCCTGGTCCGCCAAGGGATCCTCGACCCCTTCCAGGTATCGAAGCCGCAGAGTGTCTAGAGTCCAGTTAATAGGATGGTAAAAGCAGACCACCGATATGAACACGTAGCACAGAAATATTTTCGCCCCGAGTTTCATAGATCCTCCCGCAGGGAATAGCCGGTCCCCCGATGGGTCGCGATGGGATCGGTCTCCGGCCGGACCGCTTTGAGCTTCGCCCTCAGGTTCTTGATATGCGCGTCGATGGTTCGATCCATGCTGGCTTCGGGCTGCTCCCACGCCATTTCCATGAGTTGCTCCCTGGAAAAGACCCGTCCGGGACGATGGAGGAAGATTTTCATGATTTCGTATTCGTACCGGGACAGGTCGAGAGGACATCCGAAATAGAAGACCTTCCTTTTGTCCTCGTCGATTTGAAAGGCTCGGCCGCCGTCGCATTCGTCGTTCGCCGTCGCGAGCCTCGTCCGCCTGAGAACCGCCTTTACCCGCGCCGAAAGCTCTCTCGGACTGAAAGGCTTGACCACGTAGTCGTCCCCGCCGATCTCCAATCCCACCACCCGGTCGATTTCGTCGCTTCTCGCAGTCAGGAAAATGATGGGTATCGAGAGACTCTGCCGAATGGTCTTGCACAATTCCAGCCCGTTGATGTCCGGAAGACCGATATCCAGCACGATCAGGTCGAAATTTTCCTTTTCCAGCAACGGCATGACCGGAAGTCCCGAATACAGGCGCACGGTCTCGAAACCGTCGGTTTCCAGCGCGTATTGAATAGTATCCGAAATAGCCGGTTCGTCGTCCACGATCAGTATTTTCGCTTTCATGGCACTCCTGGTTATTGGTTGTTTGGTTATTGGTTATTTTGACATTGTAAACTTAACGGGTAACATGCCGAATTTATCGACCCGTGCGGTCGGAGGGCGGTGCGATTCCCCCCTTGAGGGGGGGGCAGGGGGGTGTCGATGCGCCATGTTCGATCCATTGTTCACCGGAAACGACACCCCCTAGCCCCCCCTCAAGGGGGGAATCGCGACCCATAGCCCCCCTCAAGGGGGGAATTGCGACCCGACCGCACAAGGTCGAAATATTTCA
>CAZNTU010000065.1:0-26657 GCA_964575975.1 uncultured Desulfobacteraceae bacterium | reverse complement strand
GACGATCGGGCAACTTGCCGAAAACGTGCTTTTCCTCCTGTCCGAGACCGCCATCGGTCTCAACGCCACCGAGATAACTTTGGACCGAGGCCTGACGGCCGGAAAGAATGAATAATAAAATGAACATCCTAACCGAGGTAACCGAGGTTCTGACCGAAATCCTGGATATCGAAGACAGCCGAATTTCTCCGGACGCTTATCTGATTCGAGATTTGGACGTCGAATCCATCGACCTCCTGGAACTGGCCGTGGAACTGAACAGAAGGACCGGGGCGGAAATAATCGACGACCACGTTTTTCTCCGAAAGCTTCGGGAATACGTGGTCGAAAGCGAAGAAAACGGATTGGACGCGGGGGATTTTCTGATAGAAAAATACTCCTTCCTTTCGAAGAAACGGGTGGAGGAAATCCTTGCGGATCTGGAAGCGGGGCCGGTCCTGAAAGTCCGGGACATCGTTTCTTATTTGGAATGGAGACAGGCCGATGAATCCTGAAGATTTGGACCGTCTTCTGGAGGGAAGAAGAAGCGTACGAAAATACCGGCAGGAAACGGTCCCGGAGGAATGGTTGGACGATATGATCCGATGCGCTCTTCACGCGCCGTCGCCGTCCAACAGCCAGCCGGTGCGATTTGTTCTCTTCAAATCCGCGGAGAGCAGACGACGGTTGCAGGAAAGCATGGAGGCCGCAAAGGAAAAATATCTGGCCGAAACAGTCGGGAACTCCGGATTCAAACGCCTCCGCAACAGGATCAACTACTACTATCGCCACTGCGCCTTCATGTTCGAGGCGCCGGTTCTGCTTGCGGCGGGTACGGCTGCCGAGTACTCGGGGTTCGCGTCGCAACTGGTCAAGGCTGGCTTGATCGGCGACGGGCCGAAAGAGGAAACCGATTTGAATATCAGTATAGGCCTCGCTCTGAAAGGAGCGATTCTGAAAGCCTGCGCCTTGGGCTTGGGGACTTGCATTCTCACGGCGCCTTTGAGTTTCGTTTCCGATTTCGGAGCGATCTTTCCCCGAAACGAAGTCGATATCAAATGTTTTTTGACTGCGGGTTTTCCGGCCGAAACCCCGCATCGACCGGAACGGAAAACCGTCGGGGAAATATATCGGGTGATATAGATGGGAAAAAGGGTGGCAATAACTGCGGCGGGCGTGATTTCCCCCCTCGGGGAGGGCATCGACGAGATTGTCGGGAACATCCGGGAAGGCAAAACTCGCTTCTCCCGGCCCGCCTTCGACCCTTCGGTCGCAATGGCAGAGGTCGGAGAGTTCGAAATCAAGAAATACACGGGGAGGAACAAAAACCTCAAATATTTGAACCGAGGTGCTTGTTTAGGGGTGGCGGCGGCAATGAGCGCGCTTCGGCAAGCTGGCCTTGACGATTCGACAAGAGCGGGCGCGGGGCTTTTTTGCGCGGCGGGTCCGAACCTGGATCTCGGCGGAGAGATGGGAAACATCGAAAACGGCGCATTGCCCGAAAAAGATTTGCAGGCGCTGTGGGTGCTTCGTTTTCTTCCCAACACGGCATCCTCCGCGATCGCGCTGCTTGGGGGAATCCACGGGGAAAATCTGACTGTAGGCACGGCCTGCGCGGCATCCCTGCAGGCGGTCGGGGAGGCTTTTCGAAAAGTCCGGGACGGATATCTTCATCTTGCCTTGGCGGGCGGCGGGGATTCGCGTCTGAACCCTGGGGGGATTCTCGCCTACAAAAAAGCGCGCGCCCTTCTGATGAACGACGGGGAACCCGCCGATCTCTATCCGATTTTCGATCAAAGACGCGACGGTTTCATTCCTGGCGAAGGAGGGGCGTTCTTTCTACTTGAAACGCTGGAACACGCGACGCAAAGAAACGCGAATATACTTGCGGAAATCATGGGTTACGGATGTTCCTTGGACGGACGAACCATGACGGCCCCCGACCCCGAAGCGATACAACCGGAAAAAGCGATTCGGGACGCCTTGCGCGACGCCGGAGTTTCCACCGCCGAAATAGGCTTGATTTGCGCACACGGCACAGGTACGCCGCTCAACGACGACATGGAGGTCAACCTAATCTCGAGGGTATTCGGCCAAGCCGCCCCTTCCGTTGTCGCCCTCAAATCCTGGATCGGGCACTTGGCTTCCGCCTGCGGGGCCGTCGAACTGGCCATTTGTTTAGGTTTTCTAAAAACAGGCTGGCTGCCCGCGATTCGAAATCTCGACCATCCCGTCGACCATCGGATCCGATTCGTGACCGAAACCCGGCGGGAAATGCCGACGAAAGCGATTATCCAAAACTTCGGCTTCGGGGGACAAAACGCCGCCCTTGTCATAAAAGGCCATGCCCCGGCCGATCAAGAACGAGCGTAATGGAATTGATTGGAAAAACATGAAGATATCGATATCCGCATCGCCTCCGGAACTGATTGTCAAAAGCAATCTCAAGGGTTTTACGCTCTTGGACCAGATCGGCTGCGCAGATAAAAACGCGATCGACGGCGCCGTCTTTTTACGGAACAACGATCCTCGATTCTGCGCCATCGAAGCCATGGCCCAGGTGGGAAGCATGCATGCGCGATTTACGCGCGACTTCGACCTGCACGTGTTCCTTCTCAAGATCGAGCGGCTGGATTTTTTCACGGAATTTGGGGAGGAGGGAATCTATCGTCTGCGCGCCGTTCTTCAAGCCGGGTCCGACAAGGCGTTCTCCTACGGCATCCGGATGCGAACCGCCAACGGGGCGCGTGCGGCCGAGGGAATATTCTGCTTCGCCTCCCTTCCCTACGACTGCCTTTTCAGGAAGGAAAAACTAAAGAACCACTACAAGGAAATCTTCGAATGTTTGCGCGGAAATTCGAACGACGCCTTCTGACCCAAAAGAAAGCCGGGCTGTTTCGGGACCCGCCCATGATCGGGCGCCGTGACGGCAAGTATCTGTCTATCGATGGAAGGAAAGTTCTGAACTTCTCCTCCAACGACTACCTGGGGCTTGGCGACTCGAAGGAGCTTCGCGAGATAACCGCCGAAAATTTCATGAAATACGGTTCGTCCGCATCCGCATCCCGGCTCGTGGCCGCCAATTACGAGATTGTCCGGCAGGCCGAATCGCTCTTCGCCGAATATTTCGGCCATGAAGAGGCCGTTTTTTTCCAGAGCGGATACCAGGCCAACCTCGCGGTCGTATCCACTTTTTTCGACAAGGAGGACGCGGTGTTTTTCGACAAGCGCATCCATGCCAGCAGCGTGAAAGGATTGACGGCGAGCGGATGCCGGTTTTCCGGCTTCAATCACAACGACCTTTCCCACCTTGAAAAGCGGCTCGGAAAAAACAAGCGGGAAAACACCGCAGTCCTGACAGAGTCTCTTTTCAGCATGGATGGAGACCTGCTCGACGTGGGAGGCTTCAAGCGTCTCAAGGACTGTCGCGGCTTTTTGTCGGTCGTGGACGAGGCGCACGCGTTCGGAGCGTTGGGACCGGGAGGACGCGGTATTTCCGGAAACGCCGCCGATATCGCCCTAGGCACCTTCGGCAAGGCCCTGGGCCTTTTCGGCGCATTCGCCTTGATGCCGAAAGGATTCAAGTCGTATCTTTTCAACTTCGCCTCCCCCCTGATTTATTCAACGTCTTTGCCTGCGGCACACGCCGCGTCGGCGATCAATATTCTGGAGATCGTCGAAAAGAGCGACGACAAACGCGAAAGGCTGGCCGACAACAGCCGGCTCGCCAAACGCCTGCTCGCGGAAGAAAATTTCAAAATCTTCGGCGACGCCCACATCATAGCGATCGAAATCGGCGACGAGAAAAAAACCGTTCGGATATCGAGACGGTTGCTGGAAAAAAACATATTCGTTTTTTCCGCCCGCTATCCAACGGTCGCGCCGGGAAAGGCGATCCTTCGTCTCGGCATGACCGCCGTTCACGACGAAAACGACATACGGTTCTTCGTAAAACAATTGAAGGATATACGCGACGATGAATTCTAATGTTGGTTCAAGGCGTTTTTTCGTGGCGGGAACCGACACCGGCGTCGGCAAAACCGCTGTCAGCCTCCTGCTTATGCGATATTTTATCGAAAAAGGGAACGATCCGTTTTATTTAAAACCGCTTCAGACGGGAGTCCCTTCCCCTCGGAGCGAAGAAAGCGACGCCTCGTTTATTTACAGACACATTGCCCGATTGAAAGACCGCGATCCCGCAGAGTCCACGCCCTATTGCTTTCCGCAGGCCAAAGCCCCTTTTTTCGCGGCCAGGAACGCCGGCATTCCGATCGATATTCGAACGATCGAGGATGCCGTCGAGGAAAAGGCCAAAACTCACGCCCCTTTGATCATCGAGGGCTCGGGGGGGCTGCTTGTCCCCGTCAACGAAACCTTGCTCCTCATCGATCTGATTCCCGTCCTAGGGGCCGAAACGATTCTCGTCGCCCGTGCCGGACTCGGCACGATCAACCACACTTTTTTGTCCGTGGAAGCCATGACCAGGAGGGGTGTAAACCCATCGATGATAATTTTCGTCGATTCCGGCAAAGAAAAAACACCCCTGGACATGCTCCGGGAAAACATGGAGGCGGTCGAAACCTTCTCCGGGATTCCGGTCGGCGGACCGATCGAAAGAATCGAGGATTTTAATCTGCTTAGCAAGAAACATCTGCTTTCGATCGAAAAGGGGTTGGCAACTCGCCGATAATTCCCAAACTTCGCTCAAGGGGTGTATTGCGCTGTTAAAGTCCTTGATTTGAATAGCGCCAGAGACAGCAAAAACGCATTTTCTGTTACCAAACAGTAACCCATACGACTATAATCGGAATTCGCGGTTCGTAATTTGCGCTCCAAAATGTCCGAGGCCGTGTTCGGCGCGCAGTGTAGTCGTTTTTTTTCATGGGACTCTTCTCGGGTCGGGCCAGTATCTCCAAAGACGCGAAGGGGAGTCGATTCAAGCCCGTCCCGTGCTTCCGAAAAGAACCTTCCGACCGAAAAGCCGACACGAAAAATAGTCCTCCCGAAATCCCGATAAATTTGTAAGGGCATGCAACTTGCATTTCTCTGGCTTGTTTTTTCGGCAGTCCGTAAATATTCGGCGCTCGGACTGCGCTGGAGTTTTCGATGCGATTTCCAGACAAACGCTAAATCTAAAAACACAAGAAAGGATTTGATGAGCAATTATTTGAATCTATAAAAGACTCATTGCCCGCTAAAGGCAAACCATCCCGAAAGGTTGGGACGCAAAGCCGCTGACCTAATGAAAAACCTTGTTCTCTATGGTCGCAGGGCTGCCGGGCAACCGTATTGTCTATAATCCTGGACAAGTTCGATAGCTCGGCCGCCTTCCGTTTTGTGCTTTTAACGTACACTAAACCTTTTGTTGCAACATGCGCAAATGATACTGGAGGTAACCGATGCATTCCAAATTCAACAGTTTTTTCTATATTTTCTTTTTTCTTTTCATTTCGTTCGCCATGCATAACGCTTTGGCCGCGGAAGTCGGGGTCGCTTTCGATCCGATCCAAGACGACAGGGTCGTCGGGTACAAACTCTATTACGGGACAACCCAAAATTCCTATGCTATGATCGATTTGGGTCCCAAGGCCGAATATAATTTCTCGGATCTTCAGCCAGGCGCGACGTACTATATCGCCGCCACCGCTTACGATTCCCAAGGAAACGAAAGCGATTATTCCGTTCCGCTTTCCTATAAAGTTCCCGGCGATGCCGGAGGGGAAACTCCCGGCGCTTGCGACCTTCTCGTAAGCACGTCTTCGGACCGTTCCAACGCCGTTAGGTTGGATGGATGGAGCGGTACCGGCGAAATTTACGTGTTTATCGGAAAAGAGACGGGGATTTCAAGAGTAAGCTTTTTCCTGGACGATCCTTCCATGAAGGGAAGTCCCTACCGGGTGGAAAACTATGCGCCCTACGATCTTAGGGGCGGTTCGGTCGCCGCGGCCAATCCGTTCGACGCGACACGGCTTTCGAACGACTGGCATACGATCACCGCGTTGGTGGAATTGACAGGGGGGGGATCCAAACTGGCGAACGCGGTGTTTTCCGCCGTTTCCGGTCACTATCTGCAAGATTCCAGTTCCAATCATCTTGTTTCGATCGAGGCGGAAAATTTCGACTTAAGCGTTGCCCGGAGCGGTCACGAGTGGCGTTTGATTTCCAACGGCAAAGCCTCCAAATCCCAGGCGCTCCAAGCCGCGCCGGACACGGGCATGGGCTGCGATGCCGAATATGTCGAAAAAAGCCCCAGAGTGGATTTCGCGGTGAATTTCAAGCAAAAGGGCGTCCACTATGTGTGGGTCAGAGGTTACGGTCCAAACTCCCAGGGCGATTCCTTGCACGTAGGCTTGGACGGCCGAGCCTTGTCGAGTTCCGCCCGAATCCACGGTTTCGATACGAGTTGGAGATGGTCCAACCGCACGATGGACGGAGCCCGGACCACCATTAACATAGCCAAACCCGGTATTCATAACGTTAATGTTTGGATGAGGGAGGACGGTTTCGTAATCGACAAACTGGTGCTGACCACGAATCCCAACTATGTTCCTTCCGGAACCGGTCCGGCGGAAAGCCTTCGATAAGCCGGAATAAGCAAGCAGGTAGAAAATTCACATTGTAAACTTCAAGGGTACCGGGGTTCCGAGTATCCGATAGTTCCAAAGGGATTGCCGGGGAAAAGGAGTCTATGCTTCGTGTGTCAGTGGTCGGTCTCCCGACTCCTGGTCCCCCAATCCCGGACTATTTCACGCAAACCTCGTCAGTTGAATCCGTTCTCCTAATTTCCCCGATCCAAAAACAAGTCCGAACTTAGACGACGAAAATCAGGTCGAATTTTTCTCCTTTCAATTGACAAATTCCATCAAAGCGTGTAGAGTGCAAAAGTACAATACAAAAAACAGCGGAGAGATATTATGGAAAAAAATAAAATCCTTCTCTTAGCTTGTTTTCTCATGACTTTTTCGACAACTGCCTCCATCGGCTATTCAGAAGACCTGATTCCGCCGACCCGTACTCTTCAGACCGACGAAACCGAACGCCAAGCCAAGGGAAAAATAACCGTAGCGAGCGAGCCTCCGGGTTTGCCAGTTTTTCTTGACGGTATCGAGATAGGCCGAACGCCCGTTTGGTCGAAACCAATAGAGCCGGGATCGCACAAGCTCAGGATCGCCGACTCGGAGACCGACATCTTCGCAACGCCCGAAACGCTTCTTCGAGTAAGCCTTTTCGAGGGTTCCTTCATAGTGGAAGAGGTCGATTCGGAAAAAGAAACCGATGCGGAAAGGAAACCTTTGCCGCACGAAAGAAGACCGCCCCCGGAAACAGTTCGCTGCAAATACGGCCATTTCGAATCTCCTCCAGGATCGTACAAATGCTACTACGGAGGGTGGGGCACGCACGTATGCACGACCAATACGGGCCTAAAAGAATGCAAGGTCTCGGGCGGCAAGGCGTATTCATGCGAACAACTGAAAAACGAACTTCAGGCCAGAGACTGTTGTCGGAACAACTACGGGGGATTCAGCAAGAGCTTCACCCTTGAAGCGTGCGACATAAATTGAAGAAGGCATGCGACATTAAAGCCACACTTCCGGGTCGACGCTCGCATATATATGTCTATTTCCTCTGCAATACCGCAGTGGTATTCTAAATTACGAAAACGAAAATCGGATGTTCCATTAATGCAAACCGAAAGTGGCGGCCCACAATTATCTTCGTTTTTTTCACCTGCCCGCCAAATTGAATTTGTTCGCGTTTTTGGCGAATGCCGGATTTGGTTTTAACTTCGGCCATTTCGAGAGATGGCGCGTTTGCAGTCGAGGCTTTGGCCTTTGAGGGGCGCACGGCCAAAGCCTCGACTGCAAACGCGCCGGCCGGAATTAAAACCAAGCCCGAGCGCCCCCCTCCCTCGATTTCAAGCCTGCCTGAATTTAAAATTATCCGAAAAAAATAAACAGAATTACGGGATTTTTCCGTTTTAATTTCACGCACGAAATGTTGGCACACTCTATGCAAAAGCAGTCCGTTCGCATATTGATTCATGTTTGGAGTTTATAAAGAAACGCTTGAATTTATTTCGAAAAAGACGAAACCCGAAAAAAAGCAAACCGTTTCGATAGGATGGGAAGAAAGACTACCGGCTTAAGTTAAAAATCGTTTCTAAAACCATAAGATTCGCAGTTGGTAGTTCGCGGTAGGATTTAACAGATTCAGGAGGAAAAATGAACATCTCAAGTTTCAACAGGCATTCGATTTATAAAAACGCCCAAGCGATAGGGTTGGCATTATTGTCGGTTTTGATCGTTTCCACGGCAAGTTGGGCGAAAAACTATTATGTGGACGCCGCCAAAGGCAACGACTCAAGCCCCGGAACGCTGAGCAGTCCCTGGAAGACCGTTCAGAAAGGCGCCAACGTTGCCGTCGCCGGCGATACGGTTTACGTCAGGAAAGGCACCTATAAGGAGAAAGTGACCGTTAAAAATTCCGGGTCTTCGGGGAAACCCATCGTCTTTATGGCTTACCCTGGAGAGACCCCCATTCTCGACGGAACCGGCATTTCGCTAAGTGGATACAAGGGGCTGTTCACTGCGGAAAACAAGAATTACATTACCCTCGACGGTTTTCATGTGAGAAACTCGGCGGAAGTGTTGGTTAGGATGGCTTACGGAACCGGCTTCGTTCTGCGGAACTGCCGCATCCACACAAACCGCGCCTCCAACACCGACGGGGTGTTCTTCAAGCACGTCACAAACTCCTTTATAGAAAACAACGACGTGTCCAATACGAAGTGGGACGCGATCAACGTCATAAGCTCCTCCAACGTGAAAATCCGCTACAATTACGTACACGACAACGTGTATCACGCGGGAATCAATATTTTTCCGGCCACGAACGAGGCGCAGGTGACGTACAGCGGCAACGATGTAATGTACAACGTCGTTACCCGTATCGTCGCCGGGGCCGCCATTTATACAAGATACCAGACGAACAACACCATCGCGTACAACCTGATTTACGACAACACCAGCAACGCCATAAAATTCGACGAGGACAGGTGCTACGCGAAAAGACCGGCCGGCTCCAAGTGCAATTACGTTTACCGCTCCAACACGAAGGTCCACAACAACACCCTGGTCTACAACGGCAAGCATGGAATCATGAACGTCAATGCAACGCATACGGATATCAAGAACAACATCATCGCTTTCAACGGTTCGAGTCCCATTTCTGTCAATTCGAAAGCGAATACCGGCCATTCCATCGATTATAACATGTACTATTCCCCAACCAATTCCAACAAAAGAGCGAACGAAATAAATTCGAACCCGCTTTTCATAGACGCAAACAAAGGCAATTTCGATCTGAAATCCACCAGCCTCGGATGGAAGGCAAGCAATACCGGGAGCAAGGTCGGAGCCGCGCCTGTCCCGACATATGCCAACAAATCCGACGGGTCGATTCAGCCGCTTTCCCCGCTTTCCCCGCCTTCCAACCTTCGTCTATCGGCCCAATAGATCGGCGTTTTCATTTTCAATTGATTAACCCGGCCAGGATCCGTTTCCGGATCCTGGCATTGTCAACTGGCTTTGGCTAAGATGTTTCGCAACCTTGACATTTGCTCGTTTCGAACAAAAATCATCAACTCGTCCGAAACCGGCCTTTTATCGCCCTTTACGGCAGCCAGAAAAAACCCCAAGGAAAGCAAAACTCCCCGCAGGACAAAAGGCTTTTTGGTCATTTGATAGAAAATCCTGAACATTTCCCATAAATGATGGTTTCCCAAAAAGTAATCCTTTTTCCCCTGTTTAACATAGGCTGACAACTTCCCGCCGCTGCCCGTGCCCATTGTCCGGTGATGAACGAACGATTTGTCCAAGAATGTCCTGGTACGCCAACCTTTCATTCTCGCGGTCGTTACCGCAACGTAGTCTATTCCGCCTCCTTTTATGGGTATATACCCGCCGATTTCCTCGAAACATTCGCGTCTAAACAATTGGCACTGTCCCGAGACATGTTTGATATTGGTATAATCGTAATTGTACGCGACCCCGGAATTTTCGATAAACGGCGTGCCGGCGACCCCTAGCTTAGGATCTTCATGGAATTTTCGAAGAAGAAATTCAAAATAATCGTTTTCAAAGGAAACATCCGCATCAATATTGCCTATGACATCGTAATGTGTATTCTTAATTTCCCGATAGCCTGCATTGAAACTCCGAACTTTCGCCGCAAAATTTCTTTCCGAATGTTCCGGCATTCGCAACAACGCAATCCATGGATTCTCGGGAAGACGGGCTTCGACGATTCGGTCCGTGTTGTCGGTAGAGCCATCGCTTACGATTATCCACTTCGCGGGAAGTCGCGTCTGAGAAATCACTGATTCGATTGTCTTGGCGATGGTCTTTTCCTCGTTTCTTGCAGGTGTTACTATGACATAAGACAAGCCAGTCATATTTTAAGATCCTCCAGCCTTAGCGCTTGGTTCAAGGATGTAATTCTTTTTTTTTCAAGCTCGCGATCGAGCGGCGATGGCGTCCACAACCCGCTGCTATTATGGTAGGATGTTTTAGGACGGCGGCACGAATATTCGCCTTCTACCAGCGATTATCCGTTTCATAGCCCAATTCCAGCAAGATTTTTCCAACAATGGGCTTGATAAGCTTTTTATCCTTATCGGATAAAATGTTTTTCCAATGTCGTGCAACCCCGCCTTCGTCAAGGTTTCCGCGCATTTTGACTTTGCCGGATCTCATGTTTTCAGCGCTGTTGCGGTAGACGGCGGAAACAATCTCGGGATCCGCGATATCCAGCAGGAAATAATCGACAATCTTCTTCAACTCTCCAACGGTATCCTGCTTCAAATCCTCGTACTTTGTTATGCAGATGGAGCTGTTTTCAATCCTTTTGAACTCGCGGTTGATCTTCGCATTTTTCTTGGCGTTGTAAAGAAGATACGATCTGTCGCTAATGCCAGGCTTCAGTTCGCCGCGGTATTTCATTTTTCGGTACGTTACGGATAGTATTTGATCTCTTGGATCTCGTATCAAATAAACGAATCTGCCGGCGGGCCATATTTCTTTCAGAATATCATAGGAAAAGATCGATCTGGCGGAATTGACAAATTCATATTCGAAGTCCGCCTCGGGATCGGTAAGCCCCCAAGCGTGCAGCATCATGACGGACCAAATCAAATCTTTCGCTTCCTGATTCCTAAAGCGTTGGTATAAATAAAGCATGCCCGTGGGGATGTAGATTTCGCCGCCATATCGAAAATTCGAAAAATCTCCCAGCATCGCACCCAGCCAGGTGGAACCGGAACCGCCTGCGCCCATGACAAAAAAGGGCCGAAAGAATCGATCGCGATGATTTCGAACATGCGTCAACAAACGCCTTGACAATCTGTCAGGGCGCTCTATGCCCGCCTTTGCAAAGGCGTTGGCCGCTTTTACCACCTTGGCGGCATGTCGAATCCCTACGCCCCGCCAAAAGGATTCCGGCTCTCCGATATATCGCTCCAGCACCTCTTCGGCACTGAAATTTCTGCCCGAGTTGACGCCTTTTGGAAGCGTTGCTTTCCCAGTCAAAGACAACCATGTTTTTTTGAGCCACGTCTTCATATTTTACCTCAAGCATAATTTGCCACTCGATGAAACCCGGCGGTCGCCCGCAAGCAAACTCAAACCTTCCATCTGGATCTTAATCTAAAGCTCAAGGATTGAAAAAAATGCCACTTTTTTCCGAATCCTTTGCTCCGAATATCTCTCGCGATGGTTCGCCCAGTTCCTTTTGCGTATCCATAATACATCCAATAAAGCAAAATCGGTTTGGGAGGATCGTAGTCCGAACATGCCGATTCCGAGGGATAACCCAATTCATGCAAAAGCTTTCCGCCAATTTTCTCCAACCGTTCCAACAGGTCATCGTCGAATTCCTCTCGCCATTTTTCCGGCAGGAAGACAACCCCCCTGTTCCTGTTTCCTGTAAACCGCCTGATTCTGCTCGATGTGACAGTCGCGGAAGAAAATGGTTCGTCAATGAACGCGCACAACTTTTCCATCCATGTCGCGGGATCCCTGGTGAATTCCTCGAAATGGATCTCGATGCAATTGTCTTCGCCAATCAAGGAGGCCTGTCGCCTGGCGGAGCGGACGGTGTTTTTCCAACGGTACATCATCAGTTCCGGAGGATAGCCGTATCTTCTGTGAAGGGAAGCGGCGCACGCTCTTCCATCTCTGACGATATGAATAAATTTGGCGGCCGGAAAAAGTCCCTTTATAGTGTTCATATGCAGCGCGTAGTCCGGGGTTTTTTCGCACCATCTGGATTTGCCTTCCTTCCGTGCAAAATGCATGAACACGTAGTGAAACACGAACGCCGGATTGCGGGGCAACTGTCTCCAGTTCTGCGGAAGGGGAATCGGTTTCCCCCCGTTAACAACCTTGAAAACATATTCCTGCCTGATATTGTTCCACAAACGGAGACAATTGTCGTCATCCTCGAGACTGCCGTTTTGTTTTGCGTCCGCCACGTAGTTCGGTATAATCTTTGTCTCACGGCGGAAACCGAACACATTCGGATGGTTGTTTAAGCAATCCAAAAGCAGTGTCGTTCCCGAGCCGTTCATTCCAACGATAAATACGGGTTTTATATCTTCCAAACCATTCATTGTCTATCAAAGCCCCTGTCTTTTAACGGCCGCATCCGACGTATCAAGCCCCGCCTTTCTCCGTACGGCGGCACTCAAAACGCCACTCAGATGCTTCGTCAGGTTTTTCATGTTGTACGCGTGCATTTGCGAGGGATCGTAATTACTGGCAAGAGTTCCCTTTTTCCAGTCGTTGTATGCGCCCTTGATTTTCGCCTTGATGTCATTCTTGTCCGTCGGGTCCGCTATTGTTCCAATACGGTTCTCGCGCAACAGGTCGTAGGTGGCGCCGCCCTCCTGGGCCAGAGCAAGGATGGGTCTGTTTGAAAGAATATAGTCGTACACTTTGCCGGCCAGGCCGTAGGTCGGCAACAACTCCTCGGGGAGTACTCCGATCACCAGCAACAGGAGGTCCGCTTGAGCGTTATAGGAAAAAGCGTCCTGTCGGGAAACGTATCCCGTCAAATTGACGCGATCGGCCAGTCGATATCTCTCAATGTAGTCTTGAAGACTGCAACCGTCCCGAAAGACCGACGAGATCCCCACCAGATGGATTTTGACATCCTCCGCATCCATTTCTTTTTCCCGAATCAGATCGCAAATCGCTTCCAAGAACAGCTTTGGATTCCGCATTCCCCTCAAAGTCCCGGTATGGACGATGTTGAATTTGGATTTGTCGAGAGAGACCTTGGAATTAACCGTCGTCATGATATCGTCCTCGTCAAAACCGTTCGGGATGACGATGAACTTGTCTTTATCCTGGGTCGGATACCGGGCGAGAAAATCCCGCCGCACCCCCTTGGTATTGGCAATAACATAGCTGGCGTTGGAAACGGCGATTTTTTCGTATAGACGAGCCATGTATAATTGGATTTTGGATTCGTTCGCATATCCCGGGTTCGCCGCCCAAGCATCCCTGAAATCCAGTACAAGTGGTTTTCCGGTTATCGTTTTTATGATCATCCCCGTCAGAAAGTTGGAAAAAGCCGATCCGGTAGCGAATACCGCACTGTAAGGGGTTCTTTTATAAATCTCCATGGCCCCCCGAACAGCGAACGGCATCCACATTACTCCTGAGTCCGGTGCGATTTTTTTCAATATCGTTTTTATGTGTCGAATCAGGATTTTTCCAAACCTTCTTTCTCCCGTTTTTTTTGTGTGCCGCGCCGGTTTTGTATTGTTCCCTTGAATCTCTCTGATGTATTGTTCCCAGGACCTTGTCCGATGGACACTCACTGCGGACGGAATCTGCTTGACGCTCTGCTCGTCGTACCCTACGAAGAAGTTCCCGTGGGTAAGAACGATCGGGTTCCAATTGTTATGAACCAAGTATTTGGCGAATTGCGATATTCTTTTGACGCCGGGCCCTCCGGCAGGCGGAAAATAGCTGCAAATGACTAACACATTGTTCATGGATTCCTCCAATCGTTTCAAACTTTCATAGGAAAAGTCAACCGCTGTTATCTCGTATGGCGGGAAAGGATGCATGCGACTTCTCGATTTTGTACTCGAACGTGCATGGCAAGAAACGCTCAGTCTCGAACACGATCATTTCCGTCTCCTGCTTGCAGCCGTATCTGTCCGAAGTCCATGTTTTTCGCACTTCGACACCTGTCGGAACGGTTCCTGGCCATGTCAACCGGCAAAGCTCGCCGCCGTCATCCTTCCTGCGAAACAGAAAACAAGTTCCGTTATGTCTTTCGATCAAAACGTTCCTGGAAACGTGAAAAAAAGTACCGAGTCGTGCTCGCTTGCCGTTCCCTCCGTCTTCCGAAGCGCTGAAAATGCGATCCCTTATAAACAGCTCTCCCCGTTTTTTCTTGTATCGATAGGATCTTCTGTGTACGATCTTCTCCGGCAACCGCAGGTAGCCGTAATGTTCGCCCTCGAAAAAATCTTCTTCGCCGTTGGATTTGCAGACGAGTACTCTCGGAGCGATCTTTTTCGGCAAAAAAAACGGAAAGGTTTCCGGAATGGGCCATTGCTCCTCGTCGTTGACACATACGACGTTGTGAAAGCCGGTCGATCGGAAGAGATTTCGCATCGCGAGATCCCTGGTATATACATAGGTTCCGGGGTCCGTAAATATTTCCGTGCCGTCGAAACACAACAGGAAGCTTAACGTGTCGTTGTGACTGTGCCCGCTTCCGGGTTTTCCGGGGTGGTTGCAGTTGACGACAAGGCAATCCCTGTCCTTTTTGCTGATAAAGAATTGACTTGACTTAAGCGAAACGCTTTTGTTTTCGCCGACGAAAGAAGCGCTTTCGTCCGATCTTCTCGAAGAACGGTCCAGTCCGAAAATCCAATCGCCTATTTGTCTTGCTTCGGCGTTTTCCTGACGCCACTGCGCTTTGTTGAAAAACGCGGCGCCGACATGCAGGAGATAGCCGGCGTTCAATCTTTTGTCCGTAAAGTAGTCCTGTCCCCAGAACAACCGGCAATCGTCGTTGTCCCCTATTAACGGCTGATTCCCGTCAGGCAGAGTGAAATCGTGGAGAACCTGAAGCATGGAGGCCAGCCGATCCGTAAAAGATATCGACATCTCGATATTGTTTTTCCCCGTCAGGATGCAGGAGTATAGGAAAAGCTCCGTAACGAGCCTGTGATATCCCAACGATCCCTCGTAGTTCATTCCATCGTCTTGCACCTGCCGCCGAATTTCGGTCTCCAGCCGTCTAATCGCCATCCTTCTGATGTAACGGACCACCTTGTTTTTTTGACTGAAATACAAACCGCTCCAAAGCAAACCCGCAAGATCGGCGACATAATGATTGCCGGGGAAGGCGCCCAAATTCTCAAGGTGGTTTGCCAAGAAAAGCAGATGTTCCCAAAGGAAAGAATCCATTCCGTTTATGGAATGGTTTTCCCCGTCGGCTCCCTCCAGAGCGCAAACTATTTCGACGACGAGTATCGCGCGCAACGCCACGCTCATGGGATTGCACCAGTTGACGCCGAAAGGGCATGGATTGCTTTCCTTCCATTCGGCGATCTGATCTTCGACAAACTTCCTGTATCCGGCGTTTCCCGTCTGTCGGAAGGCGACGGCGACCGGGAACAAATGGAAAAAGGATGAAAGCTCCCAAGGGTTTTTTATCTCCGCGCGATCCGGGGTGACGCGGCGAATTCTGTGATAAGGCAACAGGGGCCATTCATAATCGCTCATATAGTCTTTATGCCACTTCGGCATTGGCTCGGACTTAATTTCAACCCCTAGAAAATGATAATTGCCCATTACGATGCGATTTGCCGCCTGTGCAATTCCATGGTCACAATTGGCAACTATGTTTGAGAACAGCGGAACGAACGCCTTCGACCTTTCAGGCGCCTGCAGGCATTTTCTTTGAATCCGGTACGCATGCCGGCCCACCGTAATCCGAAAAAGCTTCCTCGTTCTTCTTCCCAGTCCGAAATCAGACATGTTTCGCAACCCATTCCCGTCGGTTTAAAGCATGGTTCTCGTCGAGGAGACTATTTGGCACTCCCCCTCGGTTTCGAGAAGAACGGCACGTTAAGCGGCCTTTTCAGGAACGACATGATCCAGCGCTTCTCCTCGGCGCTATGAAAATTGGAACATAGAATTGTCACGGGAAACAAAACGAGTAAAATGGACTTTGCCGATATGGAAACAAGCACATCCGATCGGGCAAGGAAAAAGCTAACGCCGTACATGCCGAACGCCGTCGCAAACAACGTACCGATTCTCGACCATTCGTAGGACGCCTTTCTGTATCTGTTGGACGCCATATAGAAGCAACACAGGATGAACATTCTGGTAATCAAAATCGAAAGCGCCGCTCCGTAAATTCCGAACCGTTCTATCAAAAACAGATTCAATCCGATATTGAGCGCGCACGCGCCGCCTGAAATAAAGGGAACCCACAGCGTTTTTCGCTCGACAAAAATCGAAATCTGTACGTTCTTCTGAATACCGTCCAGCAGGAAAGCCAGCAGCAAAACCGGTATAATGTATTGGGCGTCGAGATATTCCTGTTTGCCCATCAGAAGCAATATTTCCTTTGAAAAAAGCGAAATTCCCAGACACAGGAAAAGCCCGACATATAAAAAATGGGTGAGAATCCTTGCGTAATATTTTCCGGAATAATCCTCCCCGTCGATGGAGAAAGCCATGGCCGGAAAGATGAGCTGAAAAGGTCTCGACAGGAAAAATTTCACCACCTGGCTTATCTTCATGCTTACAAAATAAACGCCGACGGCGGACAGCGAAGCCGAGGCAGACAAAATGTACCGGTCCGCATTCTCGATAATGGCGTAAAAAACACCGCCCGGAACGACCGGCAGGCCGTACTGCAACAGATTTTTTATGTCCCTGGAATCGAAACCGAATTTGATATCCCTCCATATCAGGGCGAACAACACGACGGTTGCAATCAGGGATACGGACAGATCGACGAGCAGAAGCCCCAATATGCCGCCGTTCATGGCAATCAGGGTTAAGCACATGGCAACCAGCCTGCAGATGGCCGAGCCGGTTTGAATGGCAATGAACGTTTTCGATTCCTTCCGGGCGCGGAATACTACAAAAGGAATGGAATTCAATATTTTGAAGGTCGTCGACAAAACGATCAGCCGAATAAACAAAAAGTATGTATCCGATTTGAACAACATGGCCGAAAGATAGGCGGCCCCTGTCTGCCCGACGAGATTGAATACCATCGTGACAAGAAGTAGCAGGATGATTGTCGTGCCGACGATTTTCTTTCCAGAGTCGTCCTTGGCGCAGTCGTGATAGAATCGAAGGCAGGCGGTGTCGAGCCCGAGAACGAAGAGCGACTCGGAAACGACGGTGACGGTTTGCAGAAGCGCCCAAATTCCAAATTCTTCCGGCGTCAAATACCGTGCGAAAACCGGCAGCAACAGAACCGCGACGGCTTTTGGCAATGTCGTGCCAATCCCGTAGACAATACCATGCTTGGCGGTGTCTTTGATCGCCGTATTCAAGTCAGATTTCATCGAAATATCTCCGTTTCAAAATTTCGGCATTCAAAAAACCGAGGGCGATGAAGAAAAAAATCCTGCCATTGATATTGTTGAAGGTCGTGTTGAACATGCTAAAGAAGATGAACGACGCCAAATAGACCCTCAAGAACAATGCGTACTTCGAGGTGGCACTGACGGCTCCTCCCGAGTCCTTGAAAATATAAAAAAAGAAGAGAAGAAGTATCAAAAGTCCCAAAAGTCCTTCGTGAAAGAGTTTGTCGACGAACACGTTATGTTCGGCGCGGTCCAGTTCCGAAAAAGCCCCCAAATGGACATTGGCGGGATTGTTCAGATAGCTGGTGTAAACTCTGTATCTTCCAAGTCCGAGCACCGGCCTTTCTTTTGCGATTTCAATGGATTTTTGCCATCGTTGCAGCCTCCCCTGTGTCGTCTCGTTTTTTAAATCCAAGGTATCCGTGCTTCTTTTGACGGCATCGGAGAAAAACGATCTTTGGCCGAAGGAGACCGTCCCCGTCTGGATTAGAAAAACCAGCAGAAATACGGAGGCGATTCCCGTCAAGGGTATCCAGGCATAGTCCAGTCTTCTGAGGGTATCCGAGAGGAAAAAGACCGCGCACACCCCAACAAACACCAAAAATCCCGACCGATAGCCGGCCAGTAAAATGCCGACGGACAAAACGAGAACGAAAACAAACGCCTGCATATTTTGATTCCGCATACGGCTCCTATGGAAAAACATATAGCAGACGCCGAACAGCAGGACCGTCAAGGTGTTTGCTTGAAGGGTGCGCGCGGTCCCGCTGCTGGTGTAGACGACTTCGTTCGTGGCATACCGGAAAAGGCCGAACAGCACCACGGCGCATCCAAGACCCAAGGCATACTTGAAAAACCTTTTCTTGTCCTCATCGCTAACGATTAGTTGAGGTACCAGCAAGCATAGCAGGATATTGAGTTCCGACGCGAATTGTCTCAATACGTTTTGGATCTGAAAGCCCTTGGCGTAGGACAGAATTCCGATGAAAAGACTCCAGCCCAAAAGCAGCAAGGCTAATCTGGCACAGTTGATTTCCAAGAGGCGGGCAAGCGAGATTTCGGGGTTTTTCGTGTAGCCGAGAGCCATTTTCAGAAGCAGGAACAATGCTATCAGCAACAGGTAGTCGTAGACAAAAACGTTTATCGAGCCGATTTTAAGTATTTTCAGCCCTATATCGTCCGGAACGGTGGGGATGGAGCTTGCGACAGTGACGGCGGCGAAGAGATAAACGATAAGCGCGGGTCGAAAAAGGCTTACGACTCCCAACAATAAAAACAGGTATTTAATTGCTTCGACCAGGAACATGTTTCGCCTCCGCTATAGACTTGTCCTCATTGCGTCGTCCATTCGACACAACCTCGTAAAGGTGGGCCAAACCCGACAACATGGTCGCCTGGCCCCAATGAAACATCGGCGTCTTGTTCGTGATTCCCGGGTACTTTCTGAAGTAGTAATAACCTCTCGAATCGCACATGTTTTTAACCGTCCAGGAAGCAACTTTCTTGGCCGTATCGATCGCCCTGTCGTCGTATCGTCTTAAATTGACAAGAGTCTGAATACCTTGTGAGGCGCATTGTATATCGATCGGATACGTTTTATGGTTGTAATATTTCGGTACCCCGTCCTTGCCGAAAAAAGTGGAAACGAAATACTCGAATCCTTTCCTTACGCTCTTTTCCCAATGCCTGTCTCCGGTCGCTTCCATGTACCCGTGGATCGATTCCAGGACATACCCCGTGTGGAAACTGTCGATCCATCTGTATTTTTCGGGTTCGCCGTAATACCATCCACCGCTCGGCAGCTGATTCTCCGCCGTGTAGGCGACGGATCTTTTCGAAAGCTCGTAGAACCGATCCTCGCCTTCGTACCGAGATATTCTCGCCATAATCCAAGCGCCCAAAACGTTCGAGTTGTGTATGCATCCTTCGAGAGTCGGTCTTTTCTTGTTCAACGGCGTATACATAAAGCATATGCAACGGTCCGAAAATTCGTAGTATCCGATATCCTCCGCAATGAAATCGCAAACGCTCCTGGCGACTTCGTAGTATTTTTTTTCGTCAAGAAGCTCGAACGCGTCGAGAAATACGTTTCCAATCAGAGAAGTCCATACGATTGTCGGCACTCCGATCGGTATTTTCCCCCCTCTCGATTCGTAGCTGAAATGATTTCCCCATGCGTAGCCGGCGTATCCTTCGGAATAGTTTTCCATAAGCCAGTCCAGGCATTTCCTCGCTTTTCGAAGGTATTCCCGTTCCCCAGTGGCGCGGTAAAGCTTCAGGTATCCCAAGGCGCAAAACCCCATGCCCTTGCTGCTAGTCTCAGGTTTTACGCCCAAAAGAGGTCTCAAGTTCAATGGAAATCTTCTAACGGTTTGTTGAAGCACTATTCTTAAAAAGTGATTGTCGAACGTCAGAGCCTTCACTCCTTTCGCGTTCAACCCGTCGAACGGGTCGTACGCCTTCCAGTTTTTTTCCGCGAGCCATGCGTCCAGTTTTTTGCTTTGCGATAAAACTTCCGTTGTCTCGATCACTTCCCAAATCCTCCCGTTCCATTTTCGTATTGGCGAATACCTTGCCGAGTTGTTCAAATATTTTCGCTCATATATTCGTAGGCCTTCGACAGCGACGACTTCTGCTTCTCCCAGTTCAATTTTTCCTCGATTCGCCTTTTGCCGTTTTTTCCCATGACGATTCTTCTTTCGCGATCTTGCGCCACCTCGACTATTTTTTCGGCGAATTCGATTTCGTCGTTGTTTTCCACGTAAACGGCGGCGTTTCCCGCAGTCACTCGCCCTTCCCTAGTCTCGAACTGTACTATCGGTTTTCCGAACGTCATGTAATCCATTATCTTTAGCATGGTGGACTTGTCGGTAAAAGCGTTCTTCAATTCCGGATTGACGCACAAGTCGGCGCTGGCGAGGATTTCGTAGAATTCCCCGTAAGGCACGTAACCGGTAAACGTCACGTACTTCTCAAGGCCCATTTCTTTCGACAATGCCACCATCTTTTCGAGTCGAGGCCCCTTTCCCACCAAGACGAACTTTATGTTCTCGACCCCCTTTCCATAGACGATATGCCTGGCGGCTCTCAGCAAAACGTCGACGCTTTCCTGCGCTCCGATAACGCCGACGTAGACTACCAAATGGTCGAACCCGTTTTTCAAGGCTTTGTTCGGTTCGGGAAAAGCGATTTTCGCCAAATCCGGGCCGTTTCTTACGACGAAAATCTGGCGTTCGTTCTTTTTGCCGCGTTCGACCGCGACTTTTTTGTAGCTTTCGTTGGTCGAAATCACTATGTCCGAGACCCGGAAGGTCCATTTTTCGAATAGAGCCAGAATCCGATGGATCATATCCTTGCGACCGAATTTGGCAAGGTAGACCTCCGGGCAAAGATCGTGCTGGTCGAAAATAAACTTGACGCCGAACATTCTATAGAACAACGCGATCAGAAAGATATTGTCCGGCGGGTTCGCCGAATGAATCAAGCGAAAGGGCTTTTTGACGAACACGAAAAGACTGAACAAAAATTCCCAGAACAAAGCGTTTCCATACTCTATGAAAAAGCCCGACTTGCCGTCTGCCACGACGGGTCTCCAATGCCTGTGGATTTCTATGCCTTCTATCGTTTCCAGGCTTGGTTCCTCGTCCGAAAATTTCGGGCATACGACAGAAACCTTGTACCCGAAGGATTTCGCGGCCCGGGCCTCGGACCAAACTCTTACGTCCCGAGGAACGCTCGCGTTTTCGACTATGAACAGAACGTGCTTGTTTTTCGCTTTCATCTCTTTCCTTTTCGTCGAAACCGAAAATCTCCGATTCCGATTTATCACCAGCAAATCCCTTCGTAGCCGCAATCGAAGTCCTTGTCGCTTTCGGCTATCCTTACCAAATCCACTATATATCTGTTGTTTCCGTTGGCGCGCCTGAGAGCGTCGCGGTGATCGTCGCAGTTGTTGCCTACCACGACGACCTCCGAATCCGCGACAACTTCGTCCGCGGAATCCTTCATCAGAGTGCCTACGTGGGGTATCACGGTTTCGATGTACTTCTTGTTGGCTCCGAATATTTTGGCCATCGCAACTTCCTTGTCGAATATCGACACGGAATATCCTTTTCCGATGAGGCGCTCCACGAGATCGACCACCGGACTTTCCCTCAGATCGTCGGTGTCCGGCTTGAAGCTCAAACCGAGGAAACCGACCTTTTTCGCGCCGTTTCTTCTAACCAAATCGAACGCGACGTCTATCTGTTTCCGGTTGCTTTTCAAAATGGAGCTTAGAACCGGGGTTTCCAAATCCATCTCCTTCGCCTTGTACGCAATTGCTCTCAAATCCTTCGGCAGGCAGGAACCCCCGAAGGCGAAACCCGGTTTCAAGTAATAAGGCGAGATGTTCAGTTTTTTGTCCTTGCAAAGGATATCCATGACTTTGTGGCTGTCGATATTCATTTTTTTGCAGATATTGCCAATCTCGTTGGCGAAGGCCACTTTCATCGCATGGAAAGCGTTGCACGCGTACTTGAGCATTTCCGCGACCTTGATTTTCGTCCTTATTACTGGCGCTATTAGTTCTCCGTACATAAGCTCGACCCTGTCTCCGCTCCTTTGGTCGAATTCTCCTATCAAGGTGAAAGCCGGGTTGCGATAGTCTTCGATGGACGATCCTTCGCGCATGAACTCGGGATTCATGGCGACGCCGAAATCCGCGCCGGCCCGCTTTCCCGAATGCTCCTCCAGGATAGGAACTATCATTTTCTCGACCGTTCCCGGCAGAACAGTGCTCCGAATGTTCACGACATGATAACTGCTCCACGCTCTCAAGAAATCGCCGATCTGTTCCGCGACTTTCAAAACGTGGGTGTAGTTCAGACTTCCGTTTTCGTTGCTGGGCGTGCCTACGCAAACGACCGAAATGTCCGCTTGGGGAGGGTTGTCCGCAGTCGCGCTCAGCTTCCCCGCCCTCGCCGCCGACTGCAAAAGGTCGCTTAGGCCGGGCTCTACGATCGGGCTTTTTCCGCTGTTGATCATATCGACCTTTGTCCGATCGACGTCAATTCCCGTGACTTCGTGTCCGCTTGTAGCCAGGCAAGCCGCCGACACGGCCCCGACATACCCCATTCCGTAAATGTTGATTTTCATGAATTAGTCCTTTGCGTTTACTTTATCGTTTGACCGGAACCAAAAAAATGTTTTTCCCCTCTATTCCATTTCAGGAGAAACGCCGCGGCCGGATTTTCGACCCCGACGCCTTTGAAAGCCTCCGTCGTTCCTGCATCGGGAAAAACGACCTTGTACGATATGTCCATCGACAGGGCCTGCACCGTCATGTTCAAAAGTTGATATCCCGCTTCCCATAAAGCTCTTGCAAACTGTTCGTTTCTTCCTAAGACTATTAGACAGTCGAAGGACGGGAAAAGTTCTTCGAGTTCGCCCGCGCTCTTCCGATTCAATCTTTCCTTCAGACTCAGGGAATGCGTCGCCCGCGTATGTTCCCGGTTTACGTATTCCAACAGATTGCCGCCGGAGACGACATAGACGGAGGTGATATCTTGCAGGCCTCCCCATGTCGGTATGGTCATGCCGTAGGGCTTCGACTTGTAGTAATGCGGCGTCCTGCCGCGCGCGGCCCAAAGCAATTGGCTCAACGATTCCCTCGTGCAATCCCTTCCCTCCCGGTTTTCATACTTTACGTTCTTCAGTATGGAAACCATCGGTTTTTCGCCGTCCCTCGCCGGTTCCGGAAGGATGCCTCGCGCCATTTTGTCCGGGGATCGGGCGCTCCAGAACGACCCGTCATAGGATGGCTTCATGGGCCCGAGCTTCATTCTGACGGTTGGAAAATCGCTTGCCCCCCGGTAGTTGCCGCCATCCGTTTCCCCTCCGTTTTTGCCGCAGTTCTTAAAGACCATGCCCACGCCCAGCGCCGCGCAGGCCAAGCATACGGCCTGTTGCCGCATACCGCTCTCGATCATGAGCCAATCTCGCGACGGACCTTCCGGAATATCGTCGATCGTAAACGTGAGCAGATCGTTTTCATTCTCCACGCTCGCTTTCGCCTCCGACAATGAAGGAATGCGAGCGTAATCCAGGACGGCGGAGACTTGCCTTTCTCCGATTTTCTTCTCCGGGTCGAACATCCCCCAATGGAATCTATGCCGATCGCCGTCGTAATCGCTCGTACACCTGGAATTCAAGGCTGTTTCGACGGAAACCGCCGGGCCGCCTTCGGGGAAGGACATCGCCTTTCTCTCGGATTCCGGAGGCAACTTCCTTTTCTCGGCAAACAAACTCTCTATTTTGGAGTACATTCGTCTGAGATCCGAAATCTGAATAAAAAACATCGAAGCCATTCCCATTCGTGAAATTTCCTTTAAAAAGCTTCTGCGCAACATGTTTCATTCCTTGCTTGAAATTCGCCGATTAGCGTTTTTATCGCCCATTGGGCGATTTGGTTGGGCAAAACGTGCCAGAACCTGTCTTTGCATTCGTTTTTTACGTGAAGTAGAAACTCTTCGTAATAGGCGACCGGGTATTCCTCGATTCCCGATCGTTTTCCCTCGAAATCCATGTAGTCGGGATGCGTGTTCATCAGAACCATCCCGCCTTTGGACGCTATCCAATCCAGTTTCCGCCTCCAAATTCCGGTATTCTTTTGCTTCATCAGGATAAACAACGTAAAATCCTGGGGCAATGTATAGGGAAGTTCCACGTAACCCTTGCGAGATCCCCCGCCCGGGAACCAAAACGGAAAAATCGTTCCCGCGCCTTCGGATTGCGGCTCGAAAGGGTCGGTATCGAAAGTGGAAAGATCGTAATCGATGTCCAACTCCAGAATCCAGTTCAAGTCATGATGCATGGACGGCGCGCGAAAACCTTTCGCGCCCCATTGCTTCAGATATCGGTTGATCCTTTCGCGTCTTCGGTCGAATATTTCCTTTGATTCGAACAACTTTCCGTCATGGTTCAAGCCGTGAACCCCTACTTCGAATCCATTTTCAACCAGGGTGCGGCGCAATCCCGAAGACACGCTGTAGCGTTCGGGGACGAAGTTGAAAGACGACCTGAACCCCAGCCGCTCCTCCAGCTTCATCAACTCGAGGCATTTTTCGTGCCCGACAGACGTATCGACATCGTGGGTGAGAACAAGGGCGAATTTCTTTCCGTCAGGCCATCCGGGCCATCCAAACGGCGGTTCCCCCGCCCTCTCGTCTATAGGCCAAACATCCTTGTGGAAATACCTTTTGAGAAGGACAAGTTTCCTTCTCAAAGCTATCTGAAGGCTTCGAGGAATGTACGGTTTGACCTTGTAGTAAGCGTTCAATGCGTTCATTCGGTTTTCCCGCTTCGCATGGATTTAGGCATGGAGTTAAAAAGTGGCGATGATCGTAACGCCGGCTTTCACTATTTGATTTTCCTCGACTAAAATCCGAGTTTTACTTCCAGCCGGTATTAGAACATCGACTTGGGAACCAAAGCGTATCGCTCCCAATTTTGCTCCTTTGGCGATCGCGTCTCCCGCCGAAACGAACGGAACAATCCTCCGCACCAGCCTGGATGCGATTTGGACGACTCCCACGTTGGTCCCGTCGCCGTCTATCACGGTTATCACCCTTTCGTTTTCCAGCAGAGATTTGATCTTTCGCAAAGATTTGAATTCGCCCGGAATTCTTTTCAGGGTAGATATCTTGCCCGTTATGGGCGCCCTGTTGACGTGGACGTCCAGGAAATTCATTGAAATTCCTATTTGAACACCGTTTTGGAAGGCGATTCCGGCCTGGGTGAATTCGTTCAGCGGAATCTTTTTCGAATTCTTGACCGCGAACGGAAATTCCCCGTTTTTTATCTCCTTTATGTAGACCACCTTGCCGTCGGCCGGGCATACGATTTCGTTTTCGTTGCATTCGCAAGCCCTTTCCGGATCTCTGTAGAAAAAATACAGAATTGCAAGCGCGGATACCGCTGCCGACTGAAGCAAAGCGATCCCGAGGACTGCAATGAATGGCAAGTCGGGAAACGCATTTGAAATCCACTTCGTTGTCAGACATCCCAACGCGGCCAGAAAAACGGACCATGAAAAGGCCAGCTTCCTGTCGATTTGCCATTTCATTCCAAGAAGAAAAAACAAGACGACGGTCAGCAGAATTGTTATTGCGTAATTCATAGTTTTTTCCTTCGTTGCATCGATGAAGTTCGTTAAAACCCTCTTTTTTTAAACAAATAGGGAGAAAGAGCGACCTCGGCGAAAAAGGGCATCGGATCGCGCAATGAAAAGACCGCGAATTCCCTGTTACCGTTCAAGGATTCCATGTACTCTTTGATCTTCATTCTGCCCGATCGTATTTCGTTCATCGCCGTCGGGATGTCCGTAATCAATCGAAGCCATTTTACGTTTTCCTCCGGTTGCCTTCTCGCGACCGGTCGCCCGGTCATGTGCCGGAAGAGGGCGAAGACCAAATTGACTCCCGCAGCCTTCCCAAGGGTGTGCCATCCCCAAGGTCTGCCGTTGATCTCGATGAACTTGAAAGTTCGCGTTTTCTCGTCCTTCATGAATTCGACTTCCGCAAGCCCCTCGAACCCGATCGCCCTCAGGATTTTCTCGGTCGGTCCTTCCAGTTCGCGACCGTCTACGGTTTTGGCATAGGTCGTCGCCTGGCCGAAGTCCATGGGGTGCTGACGCAACCTTTTCGCCGCCACGCTCTGCAGAATCTTTTTGCCGTCGAACAGAACCGCCAGCGAATACAGGTTTTTCGTTCCGCCCTCGATCATCTCCTGCACCACGATTCTTTCCGTTCCGATCAGGTCGGCCATTTTCGAATATTCTCTTTTAAAATCCTCGAGATTGTCGATTCTCATCGCCTTTTTTTTCGTTTTGACGAAATAGCCTTCCTTGCAGGACGGTTTCAGGACCACCGGGAACTGAATATCCTGCGACAGGAAATCGCCGAGACAAGAACCCTCGTAGAACGAAGGCATGGGAAGCGAATTTTTTTTGCATATTTCGTAGGCGTTCCTCTTGTAGTAGAAATTCTTCGCCACCTCCCAA
>CAZNTU010000064.1:17953-27099 GCA_964575975.1 uncultured Desulfobacteraceae bacterium | reverse complement strand
ATCGTCGGGTCCCAGCCCGAAGATCGCCAGAAACTCGGGAGACCAGTAATCCTCGCCGGTCCGCAAATTCCGCGAGTAGGCGCCCATCTTCGCGGCCTTGGCGGCCAGCCGGGACAAATCCTGTCGTTTCAGCGACTCCCGGAGGTCGAGTTGTCCCGGACCGAAAATTTCCGACCCGTCGCGACCAGTTATGTCGAAAATCGCGGCGATTATTTGGGAGACCGAGCCGTTCCCGGCGCGGGCGAACACGCCCTTGCGCGCGAAAAAACGACGCCACCGGCCATCCTTGGTTTTGAACCGGTACTCGATCTGGGATGCTTCGTCGCCCTCCCGGCCGACATTTTCCATGTGTTCGGCGACCCTTCGCCTGTCGTCCGGGTGGAACAGCTCGAAAAACCGTGTTTCGTCCATCGTCCTGAAATCCAGGAGACTGTACCCGGTCATGGACTCGCATTGTCTGTTGATAAAAACGTGCCGCTTCAATTTAACGTCGTAGATGCAAATACCGCTCGGCGAGGACTCGAGAGCTTTGCACACGAAGCATGCGGGCTCGCTCTTCCGGTTTTTTCCAAAGGCGCGCCCGGTATCGCGACCGTCCGGTTCTTCGGCGAACGGAATATTTCTTTCTATCATCGGCATTCCTTTTTGCATTCCAATAAATTGCCTGGATTGACGGAGGACCGAAGCAGTTCTTTTCGCTGAAAATCGCGTTGGCACGAACGGGCGGAGTCGATTGCAGGGGCAGAGGAAGCTCCTTGATTGCTTGAAAACTTGCTTTTTCCGCCATTACCCTCATGGCGTCGATCTTTTTGTTCATCGAAATCGCTTTGGCAACATCGCTTTCGAAAAAGCGACCTCGGTTGTGTTTAAATGGTGGGTATTCTTACATCTATTTTTTCTTTCGGTCAACACCCGGCAAATTAAAATTCGTTTGAAAACCGGCTTCCCGTTCCGTATGCCGTTGAGTCGAGTTCCCGAACGCTTGATTTTCGTTTTCTCGGGATTTACAATCCTTTCGAAGCTATTGCAACAAAAGCCAAAAAAACGGAGGTTCGCATGAAAGGAATTCATTTTCTGCTTGTAGACGACGAGAAGGATTTTATCGAAACGCTCGCCCGTCGGCTTCGCCAAAGGGACTTCGAGGTCGATTGCGCCTTTGACGGCATGGAGGCTCTCGAGCGCCTTGACAAGGACGAGAAGGGCGAGGTGGACGTGGTCGTTCTGGACGTCAAAATGCCCGGGCTCGACGGCGTCGAAACGCTCGCGGAAATCAAGAAAAGACGACCTGTGGTGGAAGTCCTCATGCTCACGGGCCACGCCGACATCCAGTCGGCCGTGGAGGCGGTGAAGTTCGGAGCGTTCGATTATCTGACGAAACCGTGCGATCTGACCGAACTTGTTTCCAAGGCGAAACAGGCCTCTTCCCGAAAGCGGAAACGGGAATCCAAGGTCCTGGAGGCGAGAATGAAGCCCTTCATATCGACGAGGGAACGCGACGAAATGATATCGAAAGCCATGGAAGAGGACGAATGAAACTGTTTGCCGATGCCCAAAGGTAGAAAGAAGTTTCGGACAAGTTTCCCTCAACCGCGATTTGCCAGGGATTTGATCAGTTCGTTGGCGATGTTGGAGCTTTCGATTCGCATTACGCTTTCCTGGGAGCTTCCATAGCTTAACAGATTGATGCTTCCGTACCACGAGGTTTTTCGGTCCAGGACGGCGAATTTCTGATGAATATGGGATTTTCGTACTACCTTGATGCCGTTGTTTTCGAACAGATCGAAGATCGACTCCAAGCAGCTCCCGTACTCGGCCCTGAAATCTTCGGCCGGCCGGGTCACCGCTATCACTCGAACTTCGTGTTCGACCGCGGTTTTCAGATGACCGATCATCCTTGTGGAACGTGCTTTCCTGACGAATGGACTTACGATTACGATTTCGCTTTTCGCGCTCGCGACGTCGCGGAGGAAAACGGGCAGGAAGTTGCCTTGGTGGAAAATAACGTCCGGCGAGGCGCAGGGCGCTTCTTCGCCTTTCGCCTTGTATCCCATCGAGGCGTATCCTTTCATGCGTTTCCAGTACATTTTTTCCAGCATTCCGACATGGATGTCCACGTAATCGTAAATCTTGACTTCCTTCTTGTTTTCGAACAAACGATGAAGTCTTCCGGCGTATTGTTGCAGCGTCCCTTTCCATGAGATAGGCATGGCCAGGAACAGCGTGTCGAGACGAGGTTCGTCGAATCCCTCTCCGATGAAATGGCCCGTGGCGACAATCACCGGGTTCCGGCCATGCGAATTTTCGCTTACGCGCCCGAAAGCCTCGCGGGTCGCCTTCGACCCCATGCCCCCGGTCAACTCGACGACGTCCGGGATTTTCTCCCTCAACAATTTCCCTATCGATTCGACGTGAGCCGTCCTCAAGGACAGGACAAGGCAGTTCCGGCCCTGTTCGAAATTGGCCGCGACATCCTCGACGATCTGTCGGTTCCGGCAGTCGTTTTCCGCGATTTCCGCGTACAGGCGCTGGATGGAAACTTCGTTTTCGTGGATATCCAAAGGACTTCGCAACGACGTGAACCTGGGGACGATATAATGGTCGAAGGGGCGCTTTTCCGCCTGCCGCCTGGGATTGTCCCGGTACCGTATCGGTCCGCAATGCATGAACAGAATCGGATGGCGTCCGTCCTTCCTGGCCGGAGTCGCCGTCAGGCCGTACACGTATCTCGCGGTGGCGGTCTTCAGGATTTGCTCGTAGGTGAAGGCCGAGGCATGGTGGCATTCGTCGGCTATGATCATTCCGTAGTCTTTCACGAAGTCCTTCACCTTTCCCTTTCGGCTGATCGATTGCATGACCGCGACATCGACTATTCCGCCGAGGGTGTTCCCGCCCCCGCCGAGCAGACCGACGACGTCGGATTTTTTTCCTTTCCGCCGACGTTTGCCGTCGGGGACGCCGGATTCGGGGACGGGTTCGTTTACGACCAGAAATTCCGACAGTTTGTCCTTCCATTGGGTGAGCAAACTGGTTTTATCGACCAAAACCAGGGTGTTGACCTTCCTCTCGGCGATCAGCTTGATCGCCACGACGGTTTTGCCGAAAGCCGTCGTTCCGCACAATATTCCGGTATCGTGGGCGAGCATTTGTTGCAGCGCCAGGCGTTGCTCGTCCCTCGGACGGCCCCGAAACTCGACGTCTATTTTCCTGCCGGGATTGGTCTTGTCGATGGTTCGGGTTTCGATCCCCAATCTTTCAAGCTCGGCCGCCAGTTCGTTTTCGCAACCTCTGGGCAGGCAGAGATAGCCTGTTGTTTCCCCGGCGCAGGAGATTACCCTCGGATGTCCGCGAGTCGGAAGTCGCATGGCTTGTTGTCTATGGAACATCGGGTTTTTGAAGGACGCCAGCCTCTTCAGACGGTTGAGCGCGGATTGGGAGACACCCTCTTTCGGGACAAAGAGCATGTTCGATTTTACTATTTCGATTCGCTCGGGAAAATCCGACTTTTTCAGCCGGACCTTGGCGGGCTTGGACGCCTCCCAAGGTTTCGGCTCCTCTTCTTCGTCTTCTTTCAGTACTCCCAATTCCGGCCCGTCGCACAACTCGGCCGCGAGTTCTTGAACCCTTTCGCCGGCGATCCTTTCGACCGACGATAAAAACGCCCATTGATCGGCGTACGGCTCGAGGCGCGCGTCCACGAACACGCTGTTGTTCTTCTTTCTGGCGGCTTTTTGCAGAGGCATGGCGATCGGATTTCCCAGGCCCCCTCGCGGCAGGGTGTCCTGGCCGGGAAACAAACGGTCGTAGGATGTGAAATCCAATTCGTGCCGTCGGCTCATCGCGGCTGTCAACAAAGCCGTACCGAATTTTCTGGCCAAGGCCGCCGGCAACTGTTCCTCGAAGAAGAACCAGACGTGTCCGCCCTCGCCGGAACGAGACCGTTCTACCACCGCCGGAATATTCGATTCGCGGCATACCTCCCTCAGAGCGGAGATGTCCTCTTGCCACTCGGCGTCGTCGAAATCCATGGCCAAAAAGCGACAGGTTTCGTCCGGAAGCATGGGGTAGGCCCCGGCGACGATATTTCCCGTCAGATGGGCTTCCACGACGCTTTCGTCCAACGGGGCGTAGGACTTGCTGGCGCACTGGGAACAGGCCGTTTTCGGCTTCCCGCACACCCCCTCCCGCCATAGGTTCAAGCAAACCGGAGAATATCCCGAAACGCCAGTCTTCTTGTTTTCCCACCTCTTGGCGTACACGTCGGTCCTGCCCCTGAAAAGCGACATGAACAGGGAGATTTTCGAGATCGAGTCCGACCGGTTGGTAACGTTGGAATTCGGAAAGTCGAGCGAATCGTTTTCGAAGGGCTTCGCGAACTCGGTTTCTCCTTCTGGAAGGTTGTTTCCCCCGAAGGCGGATATCGCTGGCCCTGCCTCGGCCTTCAGTCGCTCGTTTTCTTCCTTCAGCCGGGCGTTTTCGACCAGCAAGTCATTGTACTTTCGAAGCAGCGTCCCGTAATCCATTTTTCCTCCAAGGACTGAAGTTACGGCCTTCCTCGTTTTCCCCATGGATCTTTGACGATTGTCCGAAAACAATACGAATTTTGCCGCAGGATCGTCAACTTTAGAACGAGGCGGTCTTGATAGAGCCGCGAACGAAAGGAACACCGAATGAAGGATGTCAAAAAAAAACTGTGATCCGGGCCGCAGGGGCCATGGGCGCTCTCGAGGTATTCCAGCGTTCCTGAAACGCCCTCGCCCTGACGGAAAAGGCGATGATGGAGGTTGTAGCGGCGGCCGAAGTGTTTGGAAGTCAGTCCATCGAACGACAAGGAGCGAAAATCAGCATTCCGGGACTTCCGGAAGCGCCTTTCTCAAGATGGCATCGACTTTTCCGATGTTTTCCCGAATTTCCTCGTCGGCGTTTCCCCTGGCGCAAACCTCTCCGATCTCCGCCAGCAGAGGGCCCATTCTCTTTATGTCGCGCACGACCTCCCAGCTCATGGCCTCGTTGATGCGAAGCACGGCCAAGTTGCAGCCCTCGAAGTCCGAATAGCGGAATACGGAGTCCCTCAGTTTTTCCCAAGCTTCCTGCAAGTCGGAAAGAACCGTCTTTTCGTATCTCGTCGATTCTTTTGAAATAGCCATTTTCCCCCCTTGTAAATTCGTTACGTTTTTAGGTTTCTAAAATACGACGATCATATCCCGGTAGCAACGAACGAGGACGAATTTCCGGAAATCATGGCGAAGATCTGGTTTACAAGACCCCTGCAAATTGATATTCATTCCATAATCGCAGTAAGATCCCGGAGATCGTTTCTTCGGACGCCCTCTGTTTTTAAACTGTTAACGAAATCGAGAAAGCGATGATAAATTCCCTGTCAATTCGCAATTTCCGGATTTTCAAGGAAATTGAAATCAAACAATTGAAACGGGTTAACTTGTTCGTCGGCAAAAACAATTCGGGAAAAAGCTGCTTGCTCGAGGCCATGCAAATTTACGCCACTAAGGGAAACCCGAAAAATATATTTGAAATCGTATCGTCCAGAGACGAACATTGGGAAAATATGATATCCGAAAACGACGATTCGGCGTCTCGGGAGATTGCGGACCCTTACGGTTATCTTTTCCACGGATATTCCTTGCCTGAAATCAATGGCGAATGCATAGAAATAGGTCCGTCCGACGACGATTCAAAGCGCCTTAAAATTCGTCGAAGGGCTTTTCAGATTATCGAAGACGAAGAAGGGAGAAGCAGGAGGGTACCTGTCGAGCAAGATTCCGCGACAATAGATCTCGTCAACGTGCGGACAGGGTTGGAAGTGATTCAAGGCGGAACAACCTGCTATTTTATCGACTTGAATTCCCATGTTCCTTGGTATAGAAGACGCGCATACTCCGGCCAAAAAGATTTTAACGCCAACCACCAAGCAGTGCCTACTAGAAATATTAGCGACTATAAGCTTTCTTCGTTATGGGACAACATCAATCTAACCGATTTGGAGAACGAAGTAGTTACATGCCTTAAAATCATCG
Organism: uncultured Desulfobacteraceae bacterium; assembly: GCA_964575975.1. Lineage (GTDB taxonomy): Bacteria > Desulfobacterota > Desulfobacteria > Desulfobacterales > SKZT01. The sequence continues at coordinate 21,067 of CAZNTU010000064.1, read as the reverse complement.
ACCCCAATATTTCGGGCGTGGCCCTGGTAGGTGATATGCCCGAAAGATTTTCCAGTATAAAAAAACGCATACCAATTGTCCGTTATAAAGGTATCGACGAAAGAATTCCCCTTAGAACGATGGGAGACGGTTTAACCCGTTTGTTTCATATTATCTTGGCTCTGGTAAACTCGAAAAACGGTTTTTTGTTGATCGACGAGTTTGAAAATGGCTTGCATTGGTCGATTCATCCGAAAATTTGGGATATTGTGACGAGGCTTTCCGAAGAATTGAATGTTCAAGTTGTAGCCACCACCCATAGCCGGGATTGTATCAGGGGATTCTACGAGGCGTGGAGTTCAAAGGAGGAATATGCTTCTTTTTACAGGCTTGAAGCAGATTCCGTAAATGGGGCGAAAGTTGTGGGCTATACGCGCGAAATGCTTTCGGATGCGATCGAATCGGATGTGGAGGTTCGCTGATGGCGGATATTTGCAGGCACGAGGGGAAGAATGTTCTGCTCGTGGAAGGAAAGGCCGATTGCCACGTGGTTTTGGCACTTTGCCAATACCATTGCCTGCCGGAGAAATTCGGCATTTATCAATGCGAGAACGACATTGGCATTTTAAAGCGACTGAACGCATTGATCGTCAAACCGGACCGCCCCGACGCCATCGGAGTAGTCATCGATGCGGACAACCCGGATGTCGCCGGAAGATGGCTCCAGATTCGCCAAAAAATCAAAATTTACAATTACAGCTTTCCAGAAATCCCGGACGCTGGCGGAACAATACTTTGTGGAGATTCGGCTAAACCCAAAATAGGCATATGGCTTATGCCGAACAACCGAAATCCAGGCATGTTGGAAGATTTTCTGTTGGAGATGGCAAACCGGGACGCTCTTGCCGTAGCGCTCGAGTGCGTGGAGCAAGCCAAATGCAAAGGGGCGACAAGCTTCAAACCAAATCATTTCAGCAAAGCTTGGATCCACACCTACCTTGCATGGCAGGACGAGCCGGGAAAACCCCTTGGGCAGGCGGTGACTGCCCATTCCCTCGAACCGGATACGGAGATCGCGAACGTTTTCGTTCGGTGGTTGAAAGAACTGCTCGAATTATAATATCGACCATCTCTGGCGCATATTGCGTTTGCAGCCGTGGCCCTAGCCGTTCGAGGGGCGCACGCGGCTATAGCCACGGCTGCAAACGAACTGGCCGCAATCGCAAGGTACCTTGCGGGCGTCCAATATCCGGCGTCGGCCGGGTTCGGCCGTCAGCTCGGAAGCAGATCGTAAAAGTAGCGCATCAAGTCCGTCCTGGTCACGATTCCGATCACCTTGTCGTTTTCCACTACGGGAAGGCGTCCGATATCGTACTTGGTGATCAGGCGAACGGCCTCCTCCGCCGTGTCGCGGGGCGTCAGGGTCACCACTTCCCGTTTCATGAAGGCTTTCACCGGCTTGTTCAGGTCCTTTTCTCTCAGCCTGCTACCGAAATCCCTTTTGGAGATGACCCCGACCAGACGGTCTCCGTCGATGATCGGAAGTCCGGTGCATCCTTTTTCCAAAAGCGCCTCGGCCACGTCGTTCATGGGCATGTCCGACGGGACCGAGTACACGGGGAAGGACATCAGGTCTCCGATGGAGACGTTGATTTTCTGATAGTTTTCGATCCTGTCCTTGAGCATTTCCTCGATCCGGTCGGGGTCGACCTTTTTGATCATGGCGGAGCCAGCCTCGTTGTGTCCTCCTCCGCCGAGTCCACGCATGATTTCGCCGATGTTGATCCCGCCCTCCCTTCCGCGTCCGATCACGAAGCTTCGGCCGTTGTCCTGCACGGTGAAAATGCCGAAGGCGGCGTCGGCGTTCACGATTTCCCGGTACATGTGGACCACGACCGCCAGGTTGGGCGTGTGTCCCTGGATGGGGATTTTGCCGATGCCGATCTGGAAGCCGTTGACGGTGTAGCTCTGCGAAGAATCGAGCATGTTGAAAAGGATCTCCTGCTGGTTTTTCCCGTAGGCGGGCCTGAGATACTCTCCCACGATGGAAAGATCGGCGCCTTGCTGGAGCAGGAATCCGGCGGCGTGGGCGTCCTCGGGCCTTGTGGAGGGAAAGGACAGGGAGCCCGTGTCTTCGTATATTCCAGTCAGGCAAAGGGTCGCCTCGATGGGGGAAAGGGTCCTTCCTCGCCTTTGGATTTCCTCCAGAAGGAGCGTCACCGCCGCTCCCATCGGTCTGTGACATCTCCAGTTCGCCTCGATGTCTCCATCTTCCTGATGATGGTCCCATATGGAGATGTCCGTCTCGCGTTTTTCGTGGAACTTGCGGTCGGTCTCCAGCCTGTCCCAGCGGCAGGCGTCGACGACAATCATGCCGGTGATCGGGGACAAGTCGATTTCGCTGAACGTTTTCGAATCGAAAACGTCCTTGTGGACCGCGAGGAATCTCTTGACGTTGGGGTGAAGGGTTTTCGGAAGCACCGGGACGGCGTCGGGGTTCAGAATGTTGGCTGTCATCACCGACGCGAGCGCGTCGAAATCCACGTTCTTGTGAGTCGTAATGATAATCATGGCAATCTCCGTAAATCGAATCCGTTGGGCCGGCGGGCGCGTTCGCGCCTCGGTTCGGCATCGCTTTTTCCGAATCGCTCTGGCAAAGGATTCGTTTTTCACGGAACGGGATGGTTTGTCAACACAAATCGAGGTGCAATTGCATACTCCCGCCCTAACCGGACCATACTATGGTTAATATATTGACTGTTCCCATCGATAATGTTAAAGCTTGGGGCACTATGAGAAGACACTTGGATACATACGTTGCATTTGGTACGAACATCGCGCCGGCGACTTGCGAAAGAGATTCGCGAGCAACGAAGATCGGCGCGCGTAATTGTCTCGCGAGGGAAAAGCGAGGAGGAAGAGAAGAGCGGATATGGCAGGGAAACGTTTGGGAACTGTCGCGGAAGAAAGGGGTAAATGGTACGCCTGGCAGGATTCGAACCTGCGGCCTACGGATTAGAAGTCCGTTGCTCTATCCAGCTGAGCTACAGGCGCGTGGTTCACATTATAACGGTTTTTTTGCATCCTTTTCAATACTATCCTTAGATTCAATTATCTCTGAATGATAATATTCCT
>CAZNTU010000064.1:0-17943 GCA_964575975.1 uncultured Desulfobacteraceae bacterium | reverse complement strand
CGGATTAGAAGTCCGTTGCTCTATCCAGCTGAGCTACAGGCGCACAATCTCGAAAACGAAAAAGTCTGATACCACAATCGGCATGGATTGTCAAAAATAAAATCGCGTTCTTCGCGGTCCTTTTCGGGGTCGATCAACCGACGAAAACAAGGGCAAAGGTGCAATTAACGATATGAAAGGCAAAGCGAAAAAACTGGACAGATATTTCAATTACGAACCGTCGGAGAAAAACGAAGACGGCGGTTCGAAGTCCCAAAAGGCGGTCGTCAAATACGACCCTCTTCAGCGCTATCTGATGGAGATCAGCAAATACAGGCTGCTCACACGCGACGAGGAAAGGGCGCTGGCCAAGCGAGTACAGGAGGGGGGCGACGAGGAGGCCGCGTACGTGCTGGTTACGTCCAATCTCAGACTGGTCGTCAAGATCGCTTTGGAATTCCAGCGGGTTTGGATGCAGAATCTTCTGGACCTGATCCAGGAGGGCAACATCGGCCTGATGCAGGCCGTGACCAAGTTCGACCCCTACAAGAACGTCAAGTTCTCGTATTACGCCTCCTTTTGGATCAAGGCCTATATTCTCAAGTTCATCATGGACAACTGGAGGCTTGTGAAGATCGGCACGACCCAGGGGCAGAGGAAGCTGTTCTTCAAGCTGAAAAAGGAGAAGCAGAAACTGATCGACCAGGGGTTCGATCCGAAACCCAAGCTGCTGTCCCAGCGGCTGGGAGTTTCCGAAAAGGAAATCGTGGACATGGACCAGCGTCTCGACGGTTGGGACGTGTCCCTCGACGCGCCCTTGAAGGAGGATTCGGACACGGAAAGAATCGAGTTTTTGAGCACGGAGAGCGAATCCACCGAGGATCGGGTCGCGAAAAAGGAGATGGAGAATCTTTTGCACAACAAGATCGCGGAGTTCAGAAAGAAACTGAACAAGCGGGAACTCGAAATATTCGAGCAGCGCATTTTCTCCGACAACCCAGTGACTTTGCAAGAGATCGGCGACAGGTACAATATTTCCAGGGAGCGAGTCCGACAGGTGGAAAAGGCGATAATAAAAAAGATGAGGGAATTCTTCAAAAAGGAAATACCGGACTTCGAGTCGTATACCGAAGACTCCGAGGTGGAATAAAAAGTGAACCAAACAAGTGAACCGAATCATCCAGAAAAGACGAATCGACGATTTATGAAATCAAGAAAAAACCTCCTGTTGGCCGTTGTTCCGGCCATTGTTCTTGGGATTGCAATGGCGGGATGCGCCTCTCGGAAAACCGCCGAACCGGTTTCGGAAAAGGTCGGGACCGTTAGGACCGTTTCGGACTTCGACAGGGAACCCAACAGCTACTACTACTACACGGAAGCCCAGGTGGCCGTCGCCAAAGGGAACCTCGAGAAGGCCGTCGCGAATATGGAGAAGGCCTTTCAAATGGATTCCGACTCGGTATTCTTGATGAGGGAGCTTCTGGTTTTGCACCTGAGGCAGAAGAACAACGAGAAGGCGTTCGAACTGGCCGGAAAGATACTGGAAAAGACGCCGGACGACCAGAGAGTCCTGACCATGTACGGACGTATCAGCCAAGCCCTGGAAAAGACCACGGAAGCGGTCGAGGCGTACACGAAAATACTCGCCTCCAACCCCGAACAGCAGGACGTGTATCTTCTCCTTGGAAACTTGTATTTGAAGGAGGAAAGGACCCACGAGGCGGTAGCCGTTCTGAGCAGGCTTCTGGAAAAGTTTCCGGATTCGTACGCAGGGCATTATTACCTCGGAAAGGCCTACATGCAAAAGAAGGATTTTTTTTCCGCGGAAAAGGCGTTCAAAAAGACATTGGAGTTGGAGCCGGAACTGGAGGAGCCGAGGTTCGCGCTGATCGAGCTTTACGAATCGCAAGGGCGGAAGGAAAAAATAACCGGCCTTTACGAGAACATGCTCTCGCGGGCCCCCGAAAACGCAAGGGCCGCCGTCGAACTGGCTTATCATTATTACGAGACGGGGAAACGGAAACAGTCCGCGGAAATGTTTTTGGAATTGGGAAGGCGGGCCAAATCGGATGTCGAGGTTCTAAGGACCGTGGTTTCCCTTTACATCGACCAGGGGCACTACGAAAAGGCGACCGTGGTGCTGGACGGCATGCTTGCGGGCGCGCCGGACAATCCCGACGTGAACTACCTCTCCGCAGTGGCCCACGACGAGGCGGGCAGGGACGAAATCGCGCTGGAGCGTTTGAGGAAGGTGTCCCCGGAGTCCCGGTTCTACAAGAACGCCGCGGTTCATATTTCGTTCCTGTACCAGGAGGCGGGGGATATGGAGAAGGCCGTCGGGAATCTTTTGCACGTCATGAACCAACTGCCCGAGGACGTCGAGTTGCACAACTATCTAGGGATTCTTTACGAGGACGACGAAGAGTTCGAAAAGGCGCTGGAAATTTTAAACGAAGGGCTGAAAATCGAGCCGGAAAACCCGAAGCTTCTCTTCCGTTTGGGCGTCGTGTACGACAAGATGGACAGAAAGGAAGAAAGTATCGAACAGATGAAAATGGTGGTCGAGTTGGAGCCCGACAACGCCAACGCCTTGAACTATCTGGGTTATACCTACGCGGATCTCGGAACGAACCTGGAGGAGGCCGAGGAGCTTATAAAGAAGGCGATGGAGATCAAGCCGGACGACGGGTATATCACGGACAGTCTGGGATGGGTCTATTACCAACAACGCCGGTATCGGGAAGCCGTGGAAACACTAGAGAAGGCGGTGGAACTGGTGTCCGACGATCCGATTATTCTGGATCACATGGGCGACGCCTATTTGAAAGTCGGACGAAAGGCGGACGCGCTTGCTTTCTACGAAAAGTCCCTCGAACAGAAAAAAAAGCAAGCCGAGGAGGAGGCGAAAGAGGCGAAGAAAAAAGGAGGCAAGGAGAAGAGAGACAAGAAGAAGCAGGAGGAAGAGACGGCGAAGCTGCTCATTAAAATCGAGAACGTAAAAAGGGAACTCCACGGGGAGGCGCCGAAGAATCCATGAGGTTTGTCCGCTTTTTGGCCCTGTTTGTCTGCCTGGTCGCGACCGGCGGATGCGCGCGAATGATCGCCGCGAATCTCAATGCGCCCTATGACGCCGCCGTCCGCGAGGAGGCGCGGAATCTTCTGGAATCGGTCCTTGCGAACAATCCGATACCGACCACTTTCAAAGGAATCGGGAACATCAACCTGACCCAGGACTCGACCACCCAAAGAACCCGCATGGCTTGGGCCGCATCCGTCCCGGACAACGTCCGGATCGAACTTCTGACCCCTTACGGCCAGCCTGCGGTAAGCGTTTCGAGCGACGGGCGATTTGTTTACGTAGTTCTCCACCAAGACAAGAAATTTTACAAAAGAAAGGTGGGCGAAGCCAGTTTCGAACAATTCCTGACCGTTCCGATAGGTCCGGAGGAGGTCGTTTCCATTCTGGGCGGACGTCCTCCCGTAATCGAGTATTCGTTCGTTTCGAGAATCGAGTCGGAAACCGCGCCCGGACCTGTGATAGTGGTACAGGAAAGCTGGTGGGGGAATTACGAGAAGATTTTTTTGAGCGAGGACGGCAAACGAATCGTGGGCGTGGAGGTTTTCAGCGGAGCGGGAGAATTGAAATACAAAGTCGTTTACGACGGGTTCGAGAAAGCCGGGCGGTTTTCCGTGCCTTCGGGAGTGGTCCTTTCCAACGGAGAGGGCGCCGAGGCGCGCTTGATCGTGTCGCGGTTCTGGGCGGACGCGGAGGTTTCTCCGGCGGCTTTCGTCCTGGAGCCACCGGCGAAATAGGAAAGAGGGAAAAGTGGTGGAAAAACGTTTCGTCCTTGACAGCTCCCTAGGCAAGTTGGCCAAATGGCTCAGGCTTCTAGGGTTCGACGCTCTGTATTTGGCGAGGACGCCTGACGCGACCTTGTTCTCGTACGCCAAGGAACACAGGATCGTTCTGACCCGCACGGTAAAACTCAGGGACGAAAACCCGGGGGCGCCGCTGATTTTCATTCGTTCGGACAATCCCCGAAAACAGCTGAAGCAGGCGGTGAAAGAGACCGACATCCTTCTTTCCGATATAAAGCCCTTTTCCAGGTGCGTCCGATGCAACGTGCCGGTCGTCGCGATCGACCGGGAAAAGGCGCGGGGCCAAGTCCCCGAATACGTGTTCGAAACCGGCCTGACCTTTCGACAATGCCCCCGATGCGAGCGCTTATACTGGCGCGGCACCCACCCGGAAAGAGCGTCCGGGCACATCCGGGAACTTTTCGATCCGTGATAGTTTTAATTCTTGATATTTGACGGATAATAATTAAAAAAGGAATGTTCGAGAACATTCAATCGGGGTGGATTCGATGTCGGCCGATCGAGACGGACGCGTTCGCGACGGCGGAATTGAAATCATGCCCGCAACTTCATAAAGAGGAGATTTTTGCAGTCATGGCATCGAACGAAAAAAGCGCGAGTTCCTGCGGGTCGGGCGGTTGCGGCTCGGGCGGCGGGTCCGGCATGGCGACGAAGCTTCAGGATCAGATGATCGAAAGCTCCCTGTCCAAGATAAAACACAAACTTGTCGTCATGAGCGGCAAGGGAGGCGTGGGAAAGAGCAGCGTGGCCGCCAACTTGGCGGTCGGTCTTTCCCGGAAGGGACACAAGGTCGGGCTGATGGACGTCGATCTCCACGGGCCGAGCATCGCCAAAATAATGGGTGTCGAGGGACAACTGGAGATCACGGAGGACAGGTTCGCGATTCCCAAGCTCGTCGACGGTTTGAAAGTGGTTTCCATGCAGTCGCTTTTGAACGAGGAGGACAAGGATCGGGCGATCATTTGGCGCGGTCCAGCCAAGACCGGCGTTATCCGGCAGTTCATCGCCGACGTCCAATGGGGCGAGCTTGACTATCTTGTCATCGATTCGCCCCCCGGCACCGGAGACGAGCCTTTGAGCGTGGCCCAGAGCGTTCCGGGGGCGCAGGCGGTGATTGTGACCACGCCGCAGGACGTCGCTCTCTCGGATGTCAGAAAGTCCATCAACTTTTGCACGGTCGTGAACCTGAAGATTTTCGGTCTCGTGGAAAATATGGGACCGTTTGCCTGCCCGTGCTGCGGAAAAACCATCGAGCTGTTCAAAAGCGGCGGAGGAGAAAGGACGGCAAGGCAGATGGCTATCCCGTTCTTGGGTACCATTCCTTTCGATTCGTCCGTAGTCGAGGCATGCGACAGGGGGACTCCCGTGGCGGGTTCCAGCGCCGGCGGCGAATTTTCCAAGGCTATCGGCCAAGTGGTGGATGCCATTGAAAGAAGACTGGCGGTATAAATCCGAAGGGCGGACCGAATCGGTCCGCCCCTCCGGTCGCCCTGCCCGGGAGAGGAAGGCGATCGCCTTGGAAGCGCGCCTCAGGGATTGCATGAACGTGCTCACCTTGGGCGTGCGCCCGAATTTCACCGACTATTCGCCGGAGGAAAGGCAACTCGTCCGAAAAGCCAAAAGAATTTATTATCCCACGGCCTTCTACGCGGATCTCTTCGACGCCATGGGAAAGGAAATCTTTCCTTCCTACCATACCTACAAGTTCGCACAGGACAAGATAAAGCAGACCGCCGCGTTTCAACTCCTCGGCGTTCCCCATCCGCGCACGCGGGTATTTTACGGCAAAAGACAAAAAGAGAAAATCCTCGACTGTTTTTCGTATCCTTTCGTGGCGAAGGTCGCGAGAGGTTCGGCCATGGGAAGGGGAGTGTTTTTGATCGAGGACAAGCGGGACCTCGAGTCCTACCTTTCCATGGGCGGGCCCGCGTACGTTCAGGAATATTTGCCGATCGACCGGGACATGAGAATCGTAGTGGTCGGAAAAAAGGTAGTCCATGCCTATTGGAGGGTGTCGGCTTCCGGCCAGTTCAGGAGCAACGTCGCGGCCGGCGCGAAAATTCTTTTCGAGGAGGTTCCCGACGAGGCTTTGAAGCTGGCGCTCGAGGCGGCAGGGGCGTGCGGGTGGAACGACGTGGGAATCGACGTTTGCCTCTGGGACGGCGTCTACTATGTGCTGGAAGGCAACATGAAGTACGGAAAGGAAGGCTTTCGACAGGCAGGAATCGACTATGCGGCGATGATGGAGAAGATGATCGAAAATGGGGACATTTGACGCCCGAGGCCCCGGCATAGCCTTCGATCCCGAACTGGAAACCATTCGCGAAGCCCTGAACGAAAGGGAGAAGGCGATCCTTTCGCCGTTGGCGGCGTTAAGTTCGTCCCGGCTGCGGCGCAGGCAGGAAGAGGAGGTGGTAAAGGGACATCGGCAGAGTTTTTCCCTCGACGTCGACAGAATTCTTCATTCTCGGGCCTACACCCGGTATTTCGACAAGACGCAAGTATTCTACCTCATTCAAAACGATCACGTCACCCATAGGATGCTGCATGTTCAACTGGTGTCGAAGATAGCCAGGACCATCGGAAGATTTCTCGGGTTGAACGAGGATTTGATCGAGGCCATCGCCCTCGGGCACGATATCGGCCATACGCCTTTCGGTCACGACGGAGAACGGATTCTGTCCAAGCTCTGCGTCGAAAACGGGATCGGGCATTTTCTTCATAACGTGCAAAGCGTCCAGTTCCTGGAAAAGGTCGAGCGAAAGGGCAGGGGATGGAACCTTTGTCTCCAGACGCTGGACGGCATACTGTGCCACGACGGGGAAATCCACCAGCAAAAGCTCGAACCCCAATGGAACAAGACGTTCGCCGACTTCGACGCCGAAATTCAAGGAAAAAAGAAGGACCCCGAAACCAAGCTCGTTCCCATGACGCTGGAGGGGTGCGTGGCGCGCATGGCCGACACGATCAGCTACATCGGGCGGGACATCGAAGACGCCATCCGCCTGAATATCATAAAACGAACCGACTTGCCGAAGTCCTGCGTCCGGTTGTTCGGGGACACCAACGGTTCCATCGTATATCGACTGGTGACGGACGTCATCAAAAACAGTTTCCAAAAGCCGTATATCTCTTTCGGCCGCGAGACCTCGGACGAATTGAAACGCCTCAAGCAATTCAACCTGGACCTGATCTACATGAATCCGCTGGTGAAACGGCACTACGAATCGATAGCCGTCCTTTTTCCCTACCTTTTCGAAAAATTCATGGACGACCTGAAAAAAGAAAACCGCGAATCCCGGATATTTACTAACTTTCTCGAGGACATGTCCCCTGAGTACACGGAAAACCACCGGCCGGAGGAAATCGTGAGAGACTTCGTCGCCGGTATGACGGACCGCTATTTTCTGGGAAACTGCCCGGAACGGTTAAGGCCCGCCATCCAAATCATGTAACAAGAAAAACGTGAAAAGATTCCAGGAACGCACATACCGAAACGCGGTCAAGAAGGAAACGCGCCTGACTTTTTTCCGGGTGGCTGTGAAAGAGACGGACCTTGCGATCTACGCGGAAAGGAGTCTCGAGAAGGTCGCGTTGGATTCGGTCTTGCGCCACAGAGGGTATCTCGAGGCGTACATCGAAAGGTATCCCGAGTTCGCCGAAATCCTGATTCCTTGGCGGGGATCGGGGCCGGCGGCGGAGATAGTCCGCGACATGGCGAGGGCGTCGGCGTTCGCCGGGGTAGGACCCATGGCGGCGGTTGCGGGGGCTGTGGCCGAGCGCGTGGGAACGGACCTGCTGGCATATTCGTCGGAAGTGGTGGTGGAAAACGGCGGGGACGTGTTCATAAAAACGAACCGTCCCTCGACCGTGGGGATTTTCGCCGGGAATTCCCCCTTGAGCTTGAAAATCGGCGTGAAAGTAGACACCGGAGGAAAACCTGCGGGGGTCTGCACCTCCTCCGGAACTGTCGGGCATTCCTTGAGCAAAGGCAAGGCGGACGCGGTTTGCGTGATTTCGGATTCCTGCGCCCTTGCCGACGCGGCCGCGACGGCCATCGGAAACCTTGTCGCCTCCTCCTCCGACATAGCGAAAGGCGTGGAAGCGGCCAAGCGCATCGAGGGAGTGCGCGGAGTCGTCGTGATCGTGAATGACAAGATCAGCGCCTGGGGCGATGTCGAGCTGGCAAGTCTCCGAGAAAAGTGTTGAGTTTTAAAGGCAAAAAGGATATTCATATGAATTCGAGTATTTGGTCAGACGAGGAAACGAATGTATGCGATACACGCCCGGTTGCCGCGAGTTTCCGATTTAAATACCACGTGAGGGGGAACAGATGCAAAGAAGTACAAGGGGAAAAATAATTTTCTGGCTGATCATGGCAATACTTTTCGTCCTGCTTTATCTTCAAAACCGGGCCTTTTTCGAACACACCGACAGATTGGTTTTGGATCTTTTCGTTTTCGATTTCAGCACGCCAACCCTTCCGGTTGCGATTTTTTACATCGGGTTCTTTTTCGCGGGCTTTCTCATCGCGTTCTTCGCGGGCATGATTCGGAACTTTCGATTGAAGAAAGAATGCCAGCGGTTGGGGACGTTTTACGAGGAACGGACCCGGCCGGAGGCTTCTCTCGGCGCGGCGGGGAAGTCGTCTCTCGTGGACGAGGAGGCCGCGCGCGGGAAGAGTACCGAGCCCCTCGACGAGGAAGTTGCCGGACCCCGCGGAGAAAAAGACGCCGGCGGGAAAATGTAAAACCAAAACCGATTCGCAGATCCCGTTTTATGTCCGAACCAAAGAAAACTCCCATGCTCGAGCAGTATTTGTCCATCAAGGAGGAATATCCCGACGCGATACTGTTCTACCGGATGGGGGATTTTTACGAAATGTTCTACGAAGATGCCGAACTGGCGTCCAAGGCGCTGGAGATCGCGCTCACTTCCAGGAACAAGAACGACAAGAACCCCGTTCCCATGTGCGGGGTTCCCGCCAGGGCGGCGAAGAGCTATCTTGCCAAGCTGATAGAGCAAGGATACAAGGTCGCCATATGCGACCAGGTCGAGGACCCGTCCAAGGCGAAGGGGCTGGTCAAGCGGGACGTGGTGCGCGTGGTCACGCCGGGAATGCTGCTCGAGGACGAGCTTCTGGATTCCAGGATCAACAACTACATACTGGCCGTTTGTTGTTTGAAATCCGCGGCGGGCATCGCCTGCCTCGACATTTCCACGGGGTCGTTCAGGGTTTGCGAATTGCAGGACCCGAAGCAAGTGATCGACGAGATTGTGCGAATCGGTCCCAGCGAGGTCCTGTTGCCGGAATCCATGAAAAGCGACCGGTTGTCCGTCCGGATAAAGGAAGCCGTTGCGGGCGGGGCCGTGTCGTACGTGCCGGACAGGGTTTTCGAGCATGCGCGGAGCAGGGAAAGGCTGCTGGAACAATTCAACACGATTTCCCTGGAGGGCTTCGGCTGCGAAGGAATGAAAGCCGGAGTCGGCGCGGCGGGCGCGGTCGTCCATTATGTCAGGGAAACGCAAAAGCAGGATGTCGCCCACGTATCCAAAATCGAACCCTACTTTCTGAGCCAGTTTCTTTTGGTGGACGAGTTGAGTTGCGGCAATTTGGAGCTGATCAGGAACATCCGAACGGGGGACCGTCAAGGAACGCTGCTGTCGGTCCTGGACAACACGGTCACCTCCATGGGCGGAAGACTCTTGCGCCAGTGGATTCGGTATCCGCTTGTCGAAAAGGATAAAATCCTGGAGAGACAGGACGCCGTCATGGAAGCGCTGGATGAGAGCGGCGTTCGAAAAGAGGTTCGGGAAAGTCTGAAATCGGTCCACGATCTCGAACGTCTGGGAAGCAGAATATCCATGGGCCAATGCAACGCGAGGGATCTTGTAGCGTTGAAGACCTCCTTGAAAAGTCTGCCCCCCATTTTCGAAAGAATCGCCGCGTTTCGCTCGCCTCTTTTCCGTTGGGACAAGGATTTGAGCCTCCTGTACGGGATCGGGGACTTGATCGAACGGTCGGTCAGAGAGGACGCCCCGCCCGTAGTAAACGAGGGCGGAATCATCAAGGCGGGATACGACGAGAGTCTCGACGAACTCATTCGAATCAGCTCGGACGGCAAGGGCTACTTGGCTCGTCTGGAGGCCGAGGAAAGGGCGAAGACGGGAATAAATTCCCTGAAAGTCCGGTACAACAAGGTTTTCGGCTACTATATCGAAGTGTCCAGGACGCATTCCGACTCCGTGCCGGACCACTATGTCAGGAAACAAACCTTGGTCAATGCCGAGCGGTACATCACGGACGAATTGAAAGAGTTCGAGAACAAAGTGCTTGGGGCCGAGGAACAGCGCGCCGCTTTGGAATACGAAATCTTCAACCAAATCCGCGGGAGGGTGGTCGAGCAGAACGGAACAATCCAGGAAATGGCCGCCTATCTCGCACGGCTGGACTGCCTGACGAACTTCGCGGAAACGGCGGTCCGGAACGGCTACCGTCGTCCCGGAATCAATACCCAAGGAGTGATTCGGATCGTGGAGGGAAGGCACCCGGTGATCGAGAAGCTGGTGGCCGGGGAAAGGTTCGTTCCCAATTCCATATTCATGGACAACGAGGAAAACCAGATCGTCGTTATTACCGGCCCGAACATGGCGGGCAAATCGACCGTGTTGCGCCAGACGGCGCTTCACGCGATAATGGCTCAGATGGGATGCTTCGTGCCGGCCGAAAGTGCCGACATATGCATAACGGATCGCGTTTTCACCAGGGTGGGCGCCTTGGACAACCTTTCGCAGGGGCAAAGCACCTTCATGGTGGAGATGCAGGAGACGGCGAATATTCTGAACAACGCCACCCCCGACAGCTTGGTAATATTGGACGAAATAGGGCGGGGGACAAGCACGTTCGACGGGTTGAGCATCGCCTGGGCTGTGGCGGAATACCTTCACGACTTGAAAAAAGTCGGCGTCAAGACCCTTTTCGCCACCCATTATCATGAACTGACGGATCTCGCATTGACAAAGCGAAGAGTCAAAAACTACAATATCGCCGTTAAAGAGTGGAACGACGAGATCGTTTTTTTAAGAAAACTCGTCGAGGGGGGTGCGAATCGGAGTTACGGCATCCAAGTGGCTCGCTTGGCCGGCATACCCGACAAGGTGATCAAACGGGCCAAAGTGGTTTTGAAGAGAGTGGAGGAAGGGGAAAACAGCTTGAAAGGCATGGCCGTGCGCGAGAAACAAAAAGAGCTGAAAGGCCCTGTCCAGCTCGAACTCTTCCAGCCGCCCGAGCATGATGTCGCCCGAAAAATCCAAGGGACGGACATTGACCGTCTGACCCCCGTAGACGCGTTGAACCTGTTGTGCGAATTCAAACAAAAGCTGAAAGACTTTAACCTTTATTAACGTTGCAGTATGTGCCGGTGCTTAATGCTATTGGAATCGAGCTTTTACCTTAAGGGTAAAATACGAGATAAAAAGATGGGGATTTCCGCAGTATTGTTTCCGGTCGTTTTAGCAATATTGGCGGCGGGCTGCCCCTCGATTTCCGAGGCGTCCAGTTCGAAACAGAAATATTATATTGCCGAACATTGCTATATGCAGCTCAAGAAAAACACCGGCCTTCAAAAATACAGAGACCAATGGCTTTCTTGCATCGAGAAATACCAGGAGGCCTATAAAGTCGATCCTGGAAGTTCGTGGGCTGCGGCGGGACTGTATATGTCGGGAGAACTTTACTCCGAGCTTTTCCGTCGTTCCGGAAAAAGTGCCGACAAGAAGCAAGCCGTCGATATATTCGAAAGGCTCGTAAAGCGTTATCCTCACAGCGAATATAGAGACAAGGCCTTGGTCGCGTTGAAAAAACTGGCGCCCGAAAAAGCGGTCGAGCCGCCAGAGAAGAAGATCGAGGCGTCCGCAGGAGATGTTCGGGCGTCGGCAAACGAAGCCAAAGAATCGGAAAAAAAGGACGAGGGGGCCGAAAAGCCATACGAATACAAAAGAAGCATGAAACAACAAACCCGGCAATTGCCGTCCACCGTTGCGAAGGCGGAAGAGTCGAGAGAGGATCAAGTCCGGAAATCCTCCGCAAGACCCCCTGCCAACCCGGAACGCGCATCGCCGAGGTCTTCGGACGGCATCGCGGCTCCTAAAAACGTCGTTACGGGTCTCAGGTACTGGTCCAACCCCAATTACACCCGCGTGGTCATCGACGCGGAAGGCGAGGCGGAGTTCAGGGACAACCTTTTGAAACCCGACCCCCAACTGCATACGCCGAGGCGCCTTTGCGTCGATGTCGCCGACGCCCGTCTCGGAAGCAATATGAAAACGGTCGTCCCCATAAACGACAACCTTCTGAAGGACGCCAGGGCGGGGCAATACCAGCCCGACACGGTCCGGGTCGTAATAGACCTCAAGACGTTTTCGACCTACAAGATTTTTCCTCTGAAAAATCCTTACCGGATCGTCATCGATGTTTGGGGAGAGAAGCAACAACTGGTCGGTTCGTCGCCCGACAAGGTCACGACGCCGATACCCGGCAACGAAAAGGTGGGCCCCGGAGATTTGGCTCGTCAACTGGCTCTTGGAGTGAAAAGGATCGTGCTGGACCCGGGCCACGGGGGCAAGGATTTCGGCGCTCCGGGCTATATCAAGGGGGTGCATGAAAAGTACGTGGTGCTGGATATCGCCAGGAAACTGAAAAGGATGATCGAAAAGGAACTGGGGTGCGAGGTTTTTCTGACAAGAGACAGCGACCGCTACCTGACCTTGGAGGAGCGTACCGCCATCGCCAATACCCGGAACGCCGACCTTTTCGTTTCCATTCATACCAACGCCAGCAAGGACAGCAGGGCTCACGGCATAGAGACTTACTATTTGAACCTGGCCACCGACGAAGAAGCTATCCGCGTGGCCGCGATGGAAAACGCCACCTCCAGGAAAAACATCAGCGACTTGCAGGCGATCTTGAACGACCTTATGAAAAACGCGAAAATCCAGGAATCCACGAAGCTGGCGTCGTTTGTTCAGCGCAGTCTTTACGGCCAAATCCACGCTTTTTACAAACCGGTGCAGAACAAAGGCGTGAAACAGGCGCCCTTCTACGTTCTTCTGGGAGCGCAAATGCCGGCAGTCCTGGTGGAGACCGGGTTCATAAGCAATCCCGTGGAATGCAAGCGCCTGATCGATCCCGCATACCAGGACCATGTCTGCCGGGCCATCGTGAACGGAATCCGGGACTACATTAAAGCCACCGCCCCCACCGCGCTCCTGACCAGTTCGCCGTGAGAGGAGGCGCGTTAACGCCGTCATGAAAAAAGAGCCGGACATGTTTTTCGATCAAATTCCGCCCCGGAAGGCTAAAAAGCCGGGAGGGGGTTCCAAGGAGATCGAGTCCGAAGTTCGTTTCATATTGAATTCCAAGAAAGACTCCGACGCTCAGCGAACTTTCGATTTCATGAATGTGCGGCGCAAGGGAGCAAAGGAAATCGAATCCTTTCTGAAGGAGAACTCTTCGGTGGCCAGGCCTGTAAGATTCGGAAATCTCGTTTCCATTTTTTCGGAGGTCCCCTTTCGTTTTTCCGAACGCGAAATAATCGCCGCGACCGCCGAGCTTTTTGCCGACGGGGCTGTAGTTTTGCGCTTGGACGAAAAAAATCCGCAAGGGGCTGCAGCTTCGAGACTTCTGGCAGGGCAGGATTTCCGGGACCGGTTGACGCTGTATGCGAACAAGGAGACAGGAAAAGAAGATCTGGAAAGAGCGGCGGAACAAGGCCGGCTTTTGTTCGACCGCGAATTCGACCTTTTGGAAGGGCCTCTGGTCGAGGGCCTGAAAAGGGAGTTGAAAAACAGGCGGGACATATCGTGCCGGATTCTGGACGAAACAAGGGGGGTGCGCTTTCCGGGGGAGGGTAGCGTCTACAACGGCAGACGGATTGTTCACTGCCTGCTTTCGATATCGGAGCACAAGGATTTCGTTCGGTTCTTCAACGAGAACAAAGACGGACTTGTTGAATTCGAAGCTTCCTTTTCCGAATTGATAAAATTCCGGGAAAACTTCGAAATCTGGAAAAAACTGATCGAATCGCTCGCATATTTCAAGCCCAACCTTCCGGTTCTGGAAAACGATTCGGAGGCGAAACAATTGTACGACCGTATGGTCCTGGTTTCCTCGAGTTCGAAGCCGTCGGCCTTTTTCGGGGAGATCCATCCCTTGATCGCGCGATTGGAAAGGATTAACGACCGGATGGTGGGGGAAATCAGAGAGAGGGTCGTTTCGGACATCGAAGAAAGACTGAAGTCTTTGCAAGATTTGTTGAGGCGAAAAAAGGCCTCTCCGCGAATCAGCAACGAATCCCTTCGCCCCCTGCGGGTTTTGTTAAAGAAGACCCGGTCGGAAAGGTTTCTTCCCGATCTTGAAAAGATCGCCCGCGACGCCGCCGAGCATTGCGAAGAGTCGGCCTTTTTGATCGGGGAGGAACGAGACGCACCTTGAGACGGCTTCGAGGATTTTTCCATAGAAACAAATCTCGGGCATGCAGTTGGCTCGAGCCGACCACCGCCCCAGAGCCCATCCACGTGACCATTCCCGCCGGTATGGTCCGCGCCTGTCTGTAATGCCGCCCCAGGAAAAACAGGGAAAACGCGAATAGTTACTCCGCGAACAAAATATAAACAGATTGACCTATACTCTCCGAACTCCAATATCCGATATATGTAAAAAAGTATGAATTTAGCACAAGAACGTGGTATAAAAATGATCCAAAAAGAACGAATTCGAAAGAATGATACCGAGTATAACGGCGGAACGACCGGAAAATTCCGCTCCAATAAATGGATTCAATGGCAATATGAACGAAAAAACGATCTTTGATTTCTTAAGTTCCGGTTCCCCGGTTCTGTCGGACCAAAGAAACCTCGTAGCGCTGAGGCATCCGTCCGAAAAGGACGGAGGCTCGGACGCGGGGTTGATTCTGGAGGAAAAAACCGAAGAACGGGCCGGGGAGGACGACAAACATATTCGTTGCGGACAATGCCTTTACGCAATCGCGAGGGAGGGGGACGAGATTTCCATGGGCGGCGCGCACAAGCACGCGTTCGCCAATCCCCACGGCATTGTCTTCGAAATCGGTTGTTTCCGTTCCGCCGGGGGATGCAAGTTCGCGGGAGGGCTTACCGAGGAGTTCACGTGGTTCTCGGGATACGCCTGGAGGATAGCCGTTTGCGGAAAGTGCCTGCTGCACCTGGGTTGGCTTTACGTCGCTCCCGGCAAGGACAGTTTCGTCGGCTTGATTGTCGACCGGCTCGTTTATCCCGAATAATCCAAACAACATAGGAAATGAAAATGGACGACTTGAAAAATTCGGAAAAAACATTGTCGCATTTCGCGAACGAGGTATTGTCGCTGGGGCCGAAGGCAGTTCTTCCACAGAACCTGCCTTTCCACTGGCTTAAGGAACTTCAAAAAATGGCGGACGAATTTTTGGACGCCAACTTCCAGAAAACCTGTTCGAAGGCCGGCGACGCTTCCAACCCGATCCTGGCGGCTTGCGTCTACGAGATTTGCAAGGGAAACGGCTCGAAAGAAGAAAAGGGGCGGGAGCTTTCGAAAAAGATGTTCATCCGGTGCGCCACGATATATTCCATTTCCGTGACCATGGAAACGGTCCGGCGCGAATCCGGAATCAAGATGGATCTGCCGACGCTGGAAAACATTTTTTCGGAGGAAAGAATGGAAAAATTGAAAGACGGTGCGCCAGAGCTGGCTGAATTTTTTAAAAGAGTATGCCTCGACTGACCCTTCGGGGCGCGGCAAGAAAGGATGTGTTTCGGGTCGCGCCCTTTCAGATCAACTTTTCCACGTATTCTACCACCCGGGGGGTCGAAACGACTTCGTAGTACTTCTTCGAGGTTTTATTGAGTCCGCCGCAATCTCCGGTCGGGATTTCCAGGATCGGGGCCTCTCGAACGACAAGTTTCTTGAATTTCCCGTTTGCCATGGGAAACTTGCCGAGATAAAGAATGATCTTCTCTTTTGCCACGTCCGGAAAAACCGCCTCGATTTTTCTCATTTCGATTTCACGGTTGAGTTTGTTGAAAGCTTCCAGGCTCAACTCGATGCCGTTCACGTTGAACCTCAAATAGACCTCTTCGCCCTCGGACAACAAGCTCCTGTCCCGTTGCGTCTGGAAAACGTACAGATTGAAAGGCTTCCGGGAACCCATTTTTCTCCTGAGCGATTTCGCGCAGCTGGAAAGCCGATCCGCCTGATTGATCGCGGGCGATATCATGATTTTGTTGTTTTCGTCGAAAAGGAAGGTGGGGGGATTGTTGTTGAAGGTTATTCCAATGCCGAGTTCCAGTTTGGGGAGATTGTTTTTCCCGCAGTTCAAGTTGCAACGGTTGACAATGGCGAGCATGTTTGATGCCAAGCCGCAGGCCCTCGCCACGGCGTACCACCCTTTCGGTGTTTCTTCGTGCTCGGTTATCGACAGAATCACGGCGTCGCCCTCGATAAATACTTTGGAGGCTCCGTACTCCGACAGAATCTCGGTGATAGGGTCGAAAAAGTTCAGACTGAAATACGAGGCCGGATTGAGTCCTCGTTCGACCATTTGCTTCGTGATTTTCGTCGAACCGCGAACGTCCGCCTTGATAATGGCATGGTTTATGACCGGCCTTTCCTGGAACACGGATTCCTGAGGAAGAAGAAATTCGAAAAGCGTGTTGTTGGTCTTGGAAAGGTTGAGGGTTTTTTCGTCCGAAATAATGTTTACATAGTCCATGGCCTCTTTCAGCGTTTTGAAGTTTTCGAGGTCCCTATGGTAACGGACGAATCCCGCGAGGAAACGCAGAAAAATCGTTTTGCGATTTCTGGCCGAAATCTTTTCGATTTGTCGGGCCAGTCGTCTCAAGGGTTGCAGAGGATACTTTTTTCCGAAAAACCTTCCCGAACGCTTGAGCTGCCGAACGACGCTTCTGCGTTTGCGGCGGCTCGTAAGGTAAAGAACGACCTGCTGGGGAATGAGGGGCGGGCAGTACATTTTTGCGATTTCGCTCATCTGGTTGGATGCGACGATTCTCTTTAAAAGGCCGGCTCGTTTGAAATGCCAATAGAAAAACTTGAAAACGGTTTTTTGGAGTTTGATCGTATTCTTGTATTCCCGAAGGATTTCCGCGCCCTTCTTTTTCTTTTTCAGGACCTCGTATTTTTCGGCGGTATCGAAAAAATTCAACAAAAGATCGATATTTCGGACTTGCTTGAGATATTTATCGATATCCGCTTTTTCCGTCGGGGCAACCTTGTCCTTGTCAGACGCGGTTTTCTCCGGCGAGTCGGAAAACAGCCGGGAGAAAAGATACCAAAGAAGATCGATCAAGGTGGCGTATCTGTCAGGGTCGTCGAAACGTCTTCCTAAAAGAATGCCGTACTCGTCCATCATGAAAAAATCGTCGTGGGCGTCTTCCACGTGCAAGAGGGGATTTGCGAAAATATCTTCGTAGGCGACCCTTTCCGTTCCGAAATTGATTTCCCTCACCTGCCTGACCTCCTTTTCCCGAGCGGAGGTCAGGTATTGAAACAGTTCTATGCCGGAGTTTCGCACGATGGCGGCTCGTTGCGACCTCAGGCTGGAAAGCCTGTCCCTCAGCCTGATCACGGAACCGATATCCCTTGAAGAAGAAAGTTCCAGAGTTCTTATGGCGTTTATGTAACAATCGATCACATGATCGAACTGCCTTCGGATTTCCCCTATGAACTGCTTGGTCAATGCGGTTTGGGCCAGGTAGTCGATTTGGGTCTGCCGTCGCATCTTGGCTTGATCGAGTACTTTCAACAAGACGGCGCGGTAATGGTATTCGAACGTCTCCTGAAAATCGGTCCATTTCGAATTGGGGTCGAGATCCATTACGTCCTCGGCTTCCGCATGGCCGGCCACGAGACGCCTGATCATCGACGCGGAGGACTTTATCAGCTCGGGACTGATCCGGACGTCGTAGCGAACATTGTCGACTCCGGGAGCCAGTCGGTCCAGGGAAAAACCGGTTTTGTAAGGTTCCAGGGCGAATAGCCTATGGTTCGGAAGTTTT
>CAZNTU010000063.1:0-27884 GCA_964575975.1 uncultured Desulfobacteraceae bacterium | reverse complement strand
CCCCTCAAGGGGGGAATCGCGCCCCGTCAACTGGTTCGACCCACTACCAAATTTTTTATTGTCGAGAATCCCGAATCAGGCCGTCCGGAACCCCATGTACGAATACATCCGCGAAGATCAGTTCGGGGAACCGGCACTGCACTTTGTCTACCCGTGTTTCGGCTCGCGGATTTTTTTCCGTCCGACAAAAAATCTGTTGAACCCCCCCCGGTCTATACGGTATTTTGGCGCGCATGCGAATCCAATCGTCCATGCTTAAACCGATTGCGTCCGCTCGAATTGGCTGTTGTCCGCCAGTTCAAGCGCGTTTAACGGTTTATTGACAGGAGGCTGTCAACAAAGAAATCTAGCGTAGGAAGCGGTAAACATTCTTTCTTTTTTCCGAACCCGAAGGCCTAACGAAATGTCCGATGTACGACTCGCACAAACTCCCTCGCCCGGCGCCGGCATAGTGAAATTCCGCGGCGACCGCCTTTTCTTTTCCCTGGAGCTGGAGAAAAACGTTTCCGGCGCCGCCTGGGTACGCACCACGCTCGGCAACGTGCAAACCTCGCGAACCGAGATCATCCAAGCCGTCATGGAGGACGAACCTCTGCTTGGACGGGCATGGTACGACATTCCCATGACGCAGGCGACTTCCACGAGGTTCGAGATCGAGTTGGCCTTGTGCGACGTCGGCCACTTCGAAGCCAAGTGTTTTTTCGTCGCCTCCGACGCCGACGCGCCCTCGTGGCCGGAAGGCGGCAACGTGTCGATCAACGTCGAACCGGCGGATTTGTGCTGCGCCAACATCGTCTACAACGCCTTCGTCCGGCAGTTCGGCCCCAACAAATCCGGCAATTTCCAAGTCGGCCGGCAAAACGCGGCGGACATTCAACGGCTCGACCGGGAAGGATATACCGTCATCCCACCTTCGGGAACTTTCCGGGATTTGATTCGGGAACTCGACTTTATCGTCGGCACGCTCGGCTGCCGAATACTGCATCTGCTGCCGATCAACCCGACGCCTACGACCTACGGCCGGATGGGCAGGTTCGGAAGCCCCTACGCCGCTCTCGATTTTACCGGAATCGACCCGGCGCTGGCGGTTTTCGATCCCAAGGCGACGCCGTTGGAGCAATTCGTGGAACTGGTGGACGCCGTCCATGCGAGAAACGCCAAAATCGTCATCGATATCGCCCCCAACCACACCGGGTGGGCTGCGGATCTTCACGAAACGCATCCCGAGTGGCTCGTAAGGGACGAGGAAGGAGCCATTCAGGCGCCGGGCGCGTGGGGCGTGGTTTGGGAGGACCTGGCCCGCCTTGACTACACTGAAAAAGATTTGTGGAAGTACATGGCGAATGTGTTTCTGACTTGGTGCAGCCGGGGCGTCGACGGGTTTCGGTGCGACGCAGGCTACATGATTCCGGTCCCGGCCTGGGACTTTATCGTGGCAACCGTTCGCCGGCAGTTCCCGGACACCGTCTTTTTCCTGGAAGGTCTGGGCGGAAAGATTTCCGTTACCAGAAAGATCCTGGGTTCGTCCAACTTCAACTGGGCCTATTCCGAGCTGTTCCAAAACTACGACGCGGACCAGATCGAAAAGTACCTCGAGCTGTCGAACGAGATCGGCCTGGAAGACGGCATGATGATCCATTTCGCGGAAACCCACGACAACAATCGTTTGGCAGCGACCTCCACGTTGTACGCCTCCTTGAGGACGGCGCTCTGCGCGCTGGTTTCCCAATCCGGCGGATTCGGTTTCGCCAACGGCGTGGAGTGGTTCGCGACGGAAAAGATCGACGTCCACGACGCGTGTTCCCTGAACTGGGGAGCGTATGTCAATCAAGTGGACATGGTCCGGCGCATCAATCTGTTGCTGAAGTTCCACCCGGCGTTCTTCGACCAAACCCGGATCAAGACGGTCCGGCAGGGCGCCGGTAACTATATCGCCATGCTGCGGCATCATCTTCCCACGGACAAACGGCTTTTGGCGCTGGTCAATCTGGATACGGGACAGCCCGCGCGGGCAAAATGGCGAACTGCGGAATTTGCGCCGAAAGCGTCTTCGTTTGTCGATCTGCTGGGCGGAAAATCCGTCGATTGCGCTGAACGCGACGGGGAATGCTTCTGCGACCTGCCTCCCGGCCAGGCGTACTGTCTGACCGCCGTCCCGGAGGACCTGGAAATTTTCGTCCGGGAAAAAGACCATGCCCGACAAATGCCCGACCGTATTCTTCATCAATGCCTTTGCGCCCTCGCGCTGGAAACGTATCGGTTCTTTAAAGGGTCCATAAAACTCGACGGATTCGATATCGGCCGCGCGGTCGAACACCTGCAAGAGAATCCGGAGCGGTTCTGCCGTTCCTTGAATCCACATTCCGGGGAGAGCCGGCTGGTTCTGTGGCGATGGCCGTCCGACAGCCGCCGTCAGGTCGCGATCCCACCGAACCATTTGCTGATGGTCGAATCCGACATGGCGTTCCATGCGAGAATCGTCGAAAAGGAAAGCGGAAAAACCATGGCGGCGGAACAAAGCCTGGTCTGCCGCGACGGAACCCATTTCGCCATATTCGCGGCGCGGAATCCCGGGAAAACCCATTTTCCCGCCACGTTAAAGATCGGCACGTTTCTGAACGGCGTCTGTTCGCATGCGGAAGGCCCGCTGTTGTACCTTTGCGATCACGAAGACGCTTTGGCTCGGAAAGTATTCGACCGCAAGACGATCCTCGCCCGGCCTTTGCGGTTTTTGGGGACCAACAACCGGGGGGCCATGATGCGGGCCAACGCTCGGTGGGGAAAACTCGAAAGCCGGTACGACGCACTTCTTTCCGCCAACTTGAATCCGAATTTTCCGGACAACCGATGGATGATGCTGATCCGATGCCGGGCGTGGATCGTGTTCCAGGGATATTCCCAGGAAATTTCGGCGGATTGCCTGGAGAGATTCTTCGTCGAAGACGAAACCGGCGATCCCGAAGCCGGGTGCGGCTGGGAATTCTCCATTCCCGCCGGCCAGGGCCAGCATGTCGTCCTTTGCGTCGGCTCGCGGATGCTGCAAAACAAAAATGAAATCCGTCTGTCGTTTTGGCGTCGGGACGCTTCGGACAACGCCCGCGTATTGGCGAACGGGCAGCCGGTTCGTCTGATCGTCCGCCCGGACATCGACGACCGCGACTTTCATTGCGTCACAAAAGCCTACACCGGCCCGGAGCATCGATGGCCTGCGGCGGTGGCATCCTTGGAAAACGGGTTTTCGTTCGCCCCGCATCCGGACCGGACGCTGCTGATGACCGCGTCGTCGGGAAAATTCGTACGGGAACCCGAATGGAAGTACATGGAGCATTTGAGTTCGGAAGCCGAACGTGCGATGGACCCGCACACGGATTTGTTCAGCCCGGGATATTTTTCCGCCGTTTTGCGGGGCGACGAATCCCTGGAGCTGTCCGCGGCAGCGCTGTCTCCTGGATACGAGGACGCGCCGGCGATTTCATCGGAGGATTTTGGAACCCGACGCGCGCTTTCGCCGACTCGGGAATCGGAAGCTTTTCCGGAAGCCATGCGCTTGTCGATGCGCCATTTTATCGTCGAGCGATATTCCAACAAAAGCGTCATCGCCGGATATCCGTGGTTTTTGGATTGGGGGCGGGACACCTTGATCGCATGCCGGGGCCTGATCGCGTCGGGCTATGTTTCGGAAGCACGCTCCATCTTAAGACAGTTCGCCGAATTCGAACATCAGGGCACGCTCCCGAACGTGATTTACGGGGCGGACACGAAAAACCGCGACACTTCGGACGCGCCGCTATGGTTCGTAGTCGCGTGCCAGGACCTGATCGAAAAAGCCGGCGACGGCATTTTTCTGGAAGAAAAATGCGGCGAGAGAACCATCCGGGAGGTCGTGCGCTCCATCGTCGCGTCGTATCTACGGGGAACACCGAACGGCATAACGACGGATTCGAATACCGGCTTGGTATTCAGCCCGTCCCACTTTACCTGGATGGACACCAATTTTCCGGCCGGCACGCCTCGGGAAGGGTATCCCGTCGAAATCCAGGCGTTATGGCACCATGCCCTGGCATGCATGTCCCGAATCGATTCTTCGGATCATGCCCATAAATGGCGGACTCTCGCCGACCAAGTTGCCTGTTCCGTCCGGGAGCTGTTTTACATGGAAAACGCAGGGTATCTGTCCGACTGCCTGCATGCGTCCGCGGGAACGTCGGCCCGGCATGCCGAAACAGACGACGCCCTTCGGCCCAACCAGCTGTTCGCGATCACCTTGGGCGCGGTGACGGACAAAACCGTCGTGGAAAACGTCATCCGGAACTGCGCCGAACTGATCGTGCCCGGGGGAATTCGCAGCCTGGCGGACCGTCGGGTGAAAAGGCCCTTGGAAATCGTTCGCGACGGCCGTGTTCTGAACGATCCCCATCTTCCTTATCAGGGCGTTTACTCCGGCGACGAGGACACGCGGCGCAAACCCGCCTACCATAACGGGACGGCGTGGACGTGGGTTTTCCCCTCGTTTTGCGAAGCCTGGGTGGCGGCGTTCGACGATGGCGCGACGGAAACCGCGCTTTCCCTGCTGGCGAGCAGTTCGGAAATCGCGAACACCGGGTGCGCGTTCAATCTGCCGGAAATCATGGACGGCGACTACCCGCACCCCCAGAGAGGATGCGACGCACAGGCATGGAGCGTGAGCGAGTGGCTGAGAGTGTGGCGGAAACTTGTTGCGCTTCGCAAAACAACAAATCGAGTTTTTTCAACCCGTGCGGTCGACGGTCGATGGTAGGGTGGACAGGTCGTTATCCCATTGACAAAAATCTCCGAATCGACGATAGGAGAATCGACTGTTAATTGCTCGGCCGATTTTTCGGCAACGACGGTTTCATCGAGTGTTAAACCTGCTGTTCAAAGGAAAAGAAAATGAGCTACATTCAAACGTTCCAAGTTTATCCGAAAGTGCCCGACAATTTGATCTTCGCCGAAAAAATGGTGGGGAACATGTGGTGGTCGTGGAACATGGATTCCATTCTGCTTTTCAAACGGATCGATCCCAAACTGTGGTACGATTCCGGCAGAAACCCGATCCAGTTCTTCTCGCTTCTGCCCCAGTCCCAACTGGAATACCTTTCCAAGGACGAAGGGTTCATGTCCCATTTCAACCGGGTCCGGACCGCGTTCGAACAGCAAGTGGAAGCCCCGCCGCAAAAGCTGAAAGCCGACGGGGACATCGAAGGGACGGTCGCTTATTTTTCCATGGAATACGGCATTCACGAAAGTCTTCCGCTGTTTGCCGGCGGCTTGGGCATGCTGGCCGGGGATCATCTCAAAGCCGCGTCCGACCGGGGCACCCCCCTTGTCGCGGTGGGGCTTCTCTATCGCATGGGGTATTTTCATCAATACATGGACCAAAACGGCTGGCAGCAGGAGCGATATCCGGAAACGGACCTGTTTCACCTGCCTCTCAGACGGGCGACCGACACGGAGGGAAAAGAACTGATCGTATCCGTGGACGGTCCGGACGGAGTCGTCCTGGCGCGTGTCTATAAAATGATGATCGGCCGAATTCCCCTTTTTCTTCTCGACTCCAATCTCCGGGAAAATTCTCCGGAAAAAAGGGACATCACTGCGCGCCTTTACGCGGCGGACGGAAAAATTCGCCTTGCGCAGGAAATTCTGCTGGGCATCGGCGGCATGCGCGCGCTGGCAGCCATGGGCATCCACCCGGCGGTGTGCCATTTGAACGAAGGGCATTGCTCGTTCGCCAGCATCGAACGGGCCGTTCACCTCATGAAAACGAACCGGGCGGATTTGCAGACCACCCTGGAAATAATCCCCCGAACCACGGTTTTCACGACCCATACGCCGGTGGCGGCCGGTCACGACGAATTTCCGACCGACATGGTAAGACCCTATTTGAAATCTTTCGAAGATCCTTTGCAAACAAGCGTGGACGATATCGTTTCCTGGGGCCAGAGCAATTCTCACGGTCCTTTTTCCATGTTCGCCCTGGGGTTGCGAATGTCGCAGTTCTGCAACGGCGTCAGCGAACTTCACGGCCGCGTGGCCAGAAAGATGTGGAATCCGCTATGGCCCGGACGACTCGAAGAGGAAACTCCAATCGGCCATATTACCAACGGCGTTCATATCCCGTCGTGGATTTCGATCGAAAATTCCGTGCTTTTCGAACGATATCTGTCTCCGACCTGGTATTTGAACACGTGGAGAAAACCGGAAATCATCGAGCGCGTGGACGACATCTACGACGAGGAACTCTGGCGCGCCCATGAAATGAGCCGGGTCCGCTTGATCCGCGCATGCCGGAACCTGATGGGCAAACAATACGGCAGGCGCAACGCGCCGAAATCCGTCATGGAGGACGCGGCGTCCGTTCTGGATCACGACGCTCTGACGATCGGTTTCGCCCGCCGGTTCGCCACGTACAAAAGGGCCTATCTGCTGCTCAGGGACCCGGAACGATTGGAAGCTCTTTTGACATCCAAGGAATATCCGATTCAGATTATTTTTTCCGGAAAAGCCCACCCCAAGGACAACGAGGGAAAGGAAGTCATCCGCAAAATCATCGAATTCGCGAGGAGGGAGTCGGTCAGGCATCGCTTTATCTTTCTGGAAGACTACGACCCCTATATTGCCAGGCACCTTGTGCAGGGTTGCGACGTGTGGCTCAACACCCCGCGCCGACCTCTCGAAGCCTGCGGCACGTCCGGAATCAAAGCCGCAGCCAACGGCGTGCTCAATGTCAGTGTTCTGGACGGCTGGTGGTGTGAAGGGTATTCCGAGAAAACCGGATGGCGGATCGGAAACGGCGAGGAATACGAAGACCACGGGTACCAAGACGACGTCGAAAGCCAAGCTCTCTACAATATTCTCGAATACAGCGTCATCCCTTGCTTCTACGACCGCAGGCCGGGGGGGACGCCGACCAGGTGGCTGAAGATGATGAAAGCGTCCATGAAAATGGCGATGGGAAACTTCTGCGCCCACGGCATGGTCGAGAACTATACGGCAACCTCGTATGTTCCCGCTTCCCGGAATTTTCTGGAACTGACCCGCGACGGCGCGGGAGAATCCCGGCGGATCGCGGCCCTGCGCCGGCACTTGACGGCCAATTGGGGGAACATCAAAATCGAACATCCCGTTCGCAACTACGATGGTCCGTTCAGAGTGAAGGACCAGGTAGAGATTACCGTGGTCGTCCACCTCGGAAGCATCCGTCCGGAGGAAGTGGAAGTGCAACTGTGCTACGGCAGAATGAAAAACGTGGAAAAGTTCGAAACCGTCAATATCGAAAAAATGAATCTGGCCGAGGACCGGGGATACGGGAAGTACCTGTACTCCACGTCGTTGGTTTGCGGCATTGCGGGAAGATTCGGTTTGACGTCGCGCGTTATCCCCGCAGGCGACGATCATTTGAAAAACACCCCCGGGTTGATCACCTGGGCGTAGCCGAAAAAAGGTATGATTCGTATGGCTTCAAACCAGAAAAAAACCCCGCGAATATTGATCGTCACCCCCGAGACCACCTATCTTCCGGAAGGCATGGGGAATCTGGCCAACTACATGACCGCCAAGGCCGGCGGATTGGCGGACGTTTCCGCAGCGCTCATCAGCGCGCTCTTCCACCAGGGGGCGGACGTGCATGTGGCCCTGCCGGACTACCGGGCGATGTTCGACAACAAACTGGACCCGGTTCTTCGCAAGCAGCGACAGATGATACGAGAACAAATGCCGACGGACCGTATTCACTTGGCCGAGGACCGGGCCTTCTTCTACGTCAACCATGTCTATTCGAGCTACGGCTGGGAAAATCTTCGCATGGCCCTTGCGTTCCAAAGAGAAGTGATGAACAACGTCGTTCCCCGCGTCAGACCGGATCTGATCCACTGCAACGACTGGATGACCGCCCTGATTCCGGCCATGTCCCGCCGAATGGGAATTCCCTGCCTGTTCACCATTCACAACATACATACCGTCAAAACCACCCTGGCGCAGATAGAAGACCGGGGGATCGACGCCGCTTACTTCTGGGACCACCTTTATTACGAAAACATGGCGGACGAGTACGAAGCCGTTCGGGAATCCAATCCGGTGGATTTCCTGGCCAGCGGCATATTCGCCGCCCATTTCGTGAACACCGTCAGTCCGACGTTTCTGAAGGAAATCGTCGACGGGTACCATTATTTTGTCGAGCCGCACATCCGCCGGGAGCTTTCCAACAAATACTACGCCAATTGCGCCGCCGGTATTCTTAACGCCCCGGACCCGAGCTACGACCCGAAATCGGACAAGGCGCTCGTCCGCCAGTACGACGCGAACGATCACGCGGTCGGAAAACTTGAAAACAAACTCTTTCTCCAGAAGAAACTGGGCCTCGTCGAAGACGAACGGGCGCCGCTGTTCTTCTGGCCTTCGCGGCTCGACACCGTTCAGAAAGGGTGCTCGCTGCTGGCGGAAATCC
Organism: uncultured Desulfobacteraceae bacterium; assembly: GCA_964575975.1. Lineage (GTDB taxonomy): Bacteria > Desulfobacterota > Desulfobacteria > Desulfobacterales > SKZT01. Next base: position 19,417 of record CAZNTU010000063.1, on the reverse strand, counting down.
TCTACCGCACCGTACATTCCTTCTGGGACGAACATCTTCAAATCGTTTTCGTCGCCAACGGCGGATTCAGGCAGCACTTTGTCGACATCGTCGATTTTCACGGATTCAAAGACCGGATCGCCGTCTGCGAATTCGACGAAAACCTGTCCCGAATCGCTTTTGCCGCGTCGGACTTCATTCTGATGCCGTCGTTGTTCGAACCCTGCGGCCTGACCCAGATGATCGCCCCCATTTACGGCTCCCTGCCCGTGGCGCGGGACACGGGCGGAATCCACGACACGGTTTCGCACCTGGACGCCGACAACGGCGCCGGCAACGGTTTCTTGTTCGAAACATTCGATTCCGAGGGATTGTTCTGGGCCATCAACCAGGCCATGGCCTTTTACAGACGTCCCTTGCAGGATCGCGAAAAACAGATTCGACGGATCATGGCACACGCGGCAGAAACGTTCAACCACGACGTGACGGCAAGGAATTATATCGATCTTTACGAGAAGATGCTCGACCGACCCCTCACGCAACGCACTTGATTGATAACAACACGAACGGGTTGATTTTTCCATGGCACACCTCTCTGCGGATTTCGAAAAAGCGCTCTGTCTGGCGGACATTTGCATTCGAAAAGATCCCGGTTTGACGCACTATCGGGAAACGATCGCCCGCCGGCTTGAAAAGACAACGCTCATGGAGCGGCGTTTGACCGGAAACAAAATGGATCTGGTCGATTTCGCCTCCGGCCACGAATTTTTCGGTCTCCACTTCGACGGTCGCGAATGGATTTTCAGGGAGTGGGCGCCCAACGCCGACGCGATATACCTTGTCGGCGAAACGACCGGTTGGCGGGAGATGGCCGAATACAGGCTACGCCCGGCCGACCAGGGCCGAGGCGTCTGGGAAATCCGTCTTCCGCAAAACGCGCTGACACACTTGGCGCTCTACCGGCTCCGCATCCACTGGCCGGGCGGCTGCGGCGACCGGATTCCGTCCCATGCCCGGCGGGTGGTCCAGGACCCCTTTACGGGAATCTTCAACGCCCAGGTCAGGCGCCCTGCCCGCCCCTACGAGTGGAAAAACGAAAGACCGTCCAGGAACAACGAGGGCCTGCTCGTCTACGAAGCGCATGTCGGAATGTCCCAGGAAAACAAGGGGATCGGCACTTTCACCCAGTTTCGGAAAAACATTCTGCCGCGCGTCGTTCGCGCCGGCTACAACGCCCTTCAGCTGATGGCCATCCAGGAACACCCCTACTACGGTTCATTCGGCTATCACGTTTCCAGCTTTTTCGCTCTCTCCTCCAGGTTCGGAACGCCCCGCGAATTCAAGGCCTTGGTGGACGCCGCGCACGGGGCCGGATTGCGGGTGATCATGGACCTGGTCCATTCGCACGCGGTTAAAAACGAAGTCGAGGGGCTCGGCCGGTTCGACGGCACCTCGTTCCAGTATTTCCACGACTGCACCCGGGGGGATCACTGCGCCTGGGATTCCCGGTGCTTCGACTACGGGAAAGTCGAAGTTCTGCATTTTTTGCTGTCGAACTGCCGTTTCTGGCTCGACGAATACCGGGTGGACGGCTTCAGGTTCGACGGCATCACCAGCATGCTTTACCTGGACCACGGCCTGAATCGCGCCTTCCGCTCCTACGAGGACTACTACGGACCGAACGTGGACGAAGACGCTTTGGTTTACCTGGCGCTGGCCAACAAAGTCGTCCACGCGGTCGATCCGGCGAATACGACCATCGCGGAAGATATCAGCGGCATGCCGGGACTTGCCGCGCCGGCGGACGAAGGCGGCTTCGGGTTCGACTATCGCTTCGCCATGGGAATCCCCGACTACTGGATCAAGCTCGCAAAGGACCTTCCCGACGAACATTGGCCGACGGGACACTTGTGGCACGCGCTGAACGACCGACGAAAGGACGAGAAGACCGTTAGCTACTGCGAATCCCACGACCAGGCGATCGTTGGGGACCAGACCCTGTTTTTTCGGCTCGCGGGTTCGGACGTCTACGACCGTATGCACGTCCACGACCCCAGTTGTCGTATCGACCGCGCAATGGCGCTCCATAAAATGATCCGCCTGATCACCCTCGCGACCGCCGGCGGCGGCTACCTGAATTTCATGGGGAACGAATTCGGACATCCCGAATGGATCGACTTTCCCAGGGAGGGCAACAACTGGAGCTACCATTACGCTCGCCGGCAATGGCATCTTGCGGACGATCCGAATCTCAAGTACGGCCGGCTGGCCGACTTCGACCGCGACATGATCCGCCTGGCGAAGTCGAACGGCCTGTTCGGCGCCGAGTCGGCCGTCCTGCTCCACGAACACAACGACGACAAAGTGCTCGCCTTCCTTCGGGCCGGCCTCGTCTTCGCCTTCAATTTCCACCCGGACCGCTCCCACGTCCACTACCCGATATTCGCGCCGCCCGGAAGGTACCTGGCGATCCTCGATTCCGACTACCGCCTTTACGGCGGCCACGGCAGGTTGAAAAAAAAACAGGAGCATTTCACCCTGCCCGACGAATCCGGGATTTTCTTCAAGGATCGGCTCAGTCTGTACCTGCCTTCCCGGACGGCGGTCGTATTGAAGAAAACGGATTAGGGTTCAGCCGGGGTTGCGAAAAGGCTGCCTTGCTCAAGATATTCCCGCCTACTGCGGCAAAGCCCGCCGCTGGCGACGCAACAACGGGCGCAATAGTTCGCCTGGCCGGAAGTTCATAAGACTCGAATCAATTCCTCCGCCACTTTTTCGCCGGACAAAAGCATGCCGCCGAAAATGGGGCCCATGCGCGGACCGCCGAAGGTGGCATTGGCTGACATGCCCGCCACGTAGAGCCCGGGAAAAACTTCCCGGGTGTTTTCAAGCGTCAATCGTTCCGCATTGTCGGCCCACATGGACTTTTCGCCCTCGATTTTACCGCTCTCGGTTTTCAATTTGCCCGGAACTTTCCGGAAAACGACGGAAACGACTTCGGTGGCATGGCCGGTGGCGTCGATAACCGCCTTGGACCTCACCGCCAGTGGATCGACGTGCAGACCGGCCATTTCGACGGGAGACCAGTTCAGCACCAGTCCCGTGACCCGGTCCGGTCGCATCACCACGTCTTCGACCGTCATGCAGTTGAATACGGCAACCCCGGCTTTCACCGCTTGCGAAACCAAGGTCGATGCCGCTTCCACCGAATCCGCGACAAAATAGTTTTCCTCGTATTCCTTGCGACGAATGCCGAATTCGTCCAATATATGCACCGCGTCCTTTTGAACGACGATCTCGTTGAACATCATGCCGCCGCCCCACATTCCGCCCCCGACGCTCAGCTTCCTTTCGTACAGGGCGACCTTTTTGCCGGCCTTGGCGAGATAGTAGCCGGCCGTCAAGCCGGAGGGGCCGCCGCCTACGATGGCGACGTCGGTTTCCAGACTGCCGAGGAGTTTTTCAAAGTACCTGTCGATGATGCCTCGGGTAATTGTAATTTCGTTTAGCTCCATGGACACTCTCCCGTTGGTTTGAATTGTTATGGATTTCGATCGATTCTTTTTTTCCTTTCTACGCACAATTCGTTATGGATGTTTACCGCGCACAATTCTCCGCACATGGTGCAGACGTTCTTTTCGCTATTTTCGCTTTCCCTTCTTCTTTTTTTCGGCGTTTCCGGATCGATCGCCAATGCAAACATGCCTTCCCAATCGAGTTTTTTTCGGCATTTCGACATTTCGATATCGCGCTGCATGGCGCCTTTCACCCCTTTTGCCATATCCGCGGAATGCGCGGCGATTTTGGCGGCGACCACCCCTTCCCTGACGTCTTTGACACTGGGCAGGCATAAGTGTTCGGCAGGGGTGACATAGCATAAAAAATCCGCTCCGGCGGCAGCGGCGATCGCGCCGCCGATAGCGGCGGTTATATGATCGTATCCCGGAGCGCAATCCGTGGTCAACGGTCCCAGCACGTAAAACGGGGCGTTGTCGCAAATTCGTTTTTGCATGAGCACATTCGCTTCTATCTGGTTCAGGGGGACATGTCCAGGGCCTTCGACGATGACCTGCACTCCCGCCTCGCGAGCCCTTTTGGCCAGCTCGCCGATAACGATCAACTCCTTGAGCTGGGCCTTGTCCGAAGCGTCCGCGACCGCACCGGGCCTTAATCCGTCTCCCAGGCTCAATGTCACATCGTATCGGAAAGCGATTTCGAGCAGACGGTCGAATTCTTCATAGAGTGGATTTTCCTTTCGACGATGTTTCATCCATGCCGACAGAATCGATCCTCCCCTGCTGACGATTCCTCCGATACGGTTGTTTTCGTCCGCAAGGGTATAGGTTTGCCGGGTCACCCCGCAATGCACCGTGATGTAATCGACGCCTTCCTCGCATTGCCGTTCGATTGTTTCAAACAGAAGATCCGCAGACATGTCCAACACCGACTTGTTTTCGGCGACCATCCGGGAAGCCGCTTCATATATGGGAACGGCTCCCAGCATTACCGGACAATTGTAAAGGACGGTTCTTCGAATCTTTCCAAGATCGCCGCCCGTCGATAAATCCATTACGCTCTCGGCTCCCGATGCCACGGCGACATTCAATTTTTCCAGTTCCTCGTCGATGTCCAAGTGGTCGATCGAGGTCCCGATGTTCGCGTTTACCTTTGTCGAAAGACCCTTGCCGATGCCCTTGGGCCTGAAATCGCGGTTGAGGTTCTTGGGAATGACCACTTCCCCCGCCGCCACGGATTTTCTAATCTCTTCCGGAGAGAAGCCCTCGTCCCTCGCAACCTGCTCCATTTCCGGAGTGATCAGCCCCTGTTTCGCCATGCTTAGCTGCGTTGCCATAGAATTTCCACCTCCTGAAAATAAAAAAGCCGTTTCCTGACGGAAACGGCTCGAAGCATGCCAAAATAATCGTTTCCCTACGCCGGCATTACCCGGATCAGGTTGTATGGGTATAATCTCAGGCTAGAAAAGATTTCCTTCGCGAAGAATCTTTTCGGAAGCCACCCCGTTTTTTTTCGACCCTAAACCATGATCGATTGAAAGTCAAGGACAATGTCCAAAGACTTTTTGGCCGCTGGCCACAGCCGACAGGGAAGGCAAGGTGAATGCGGCCATTTACGCCCGGCCCCATTTCATGGAAGACGGAACGCTTGCGTTTGTCATGCGCGACCGCCTGACCCATTCCAATCTGCAGGGCAATTCCTATGCCCATTACATTTTCATGGAAAACGGGCCGGGATACCAAGGGAAAAGACTGTATTTGAAAAAGGTCCGGGAGGAGCGGGAAACCGAATTGCTTTACAAGCTGAAGCGCAGGGATAACAGTGGAGAAGAGGACGATAAAGAGGATATGTTTCTGGTTTTTTTCGAATTGGATCGAGAGTTGCCATTGGTTACACCTAAAAAGGAACGGGCAGCGGCCGGAGCCTGAAGACGTCTATGCAGTCCAATTATCTTATGGTCCTTGGAAAGATCCACTGGGATATGCGGACTTCCTACCCAAGCCTTCCTCCGCTGGCAGGCAATTCTCGGCATTCATCCTGTCCGACGCGACGACACTGTTTCTAAAGGCGGAAACAAAAGTTGCCACACATCTGCGCAAGGGCGATGAAAATATGATTGTTTCCCTGCGGCATGTTGTGATAAACAAAAAAAAAGATGAGTTTGGTTGCCAAAATCCAGCGGAGGATGGTTTTCTGATGAACAGATTTCGGTTTGCAGTTGCGGTTCTTTTAATAGCTTGCTTCACCAGTGGCTGCTCCCTGGTCAAGCTGAGGGAGGATGTGCAGTTTTCAAAGGACTCCTCCCTTCTTTCGGGCGAGATCTTCAGCCGATCGCCGTCGAAAAACCCAATCGTTGTTGCTGCCTATAGCAGACAGGCCGGCAAGGTTTCCATAGAGGATTATGCCAAATTATCCGAACCGGGGCCTTACGAGTTGCTGGTCAGAGAAGGGGAATACGGCATTTTCGCCTTTGAAGACGCCAATGGCAATATGGTCTGCGACGAGGGGGAATGGACCGGCCACTATGGAAAACCGGACATGTTGTCTCCTCAACCCGGAGGTATCCAGTGGGGACTTGACCTGGAGATGTCCAACGAACCGGAACCGAATTCCCTGTCGTGGGCCAAGTCCTTGGCCATACGGACCGACGGTTGGAAAAAACCTTGCACATCGGCCGGCGCGATCGCGGACATGAACGATCCTGCGTTCTCGGCGGAGCAGGGGACAAAGGGATTTTGGGCGCCTCTCGATTCCTTCAAGCTCACCGGGTGCAATATCTATTTCCTTGAACCCTACGACCGGAAAAAGATACCCGTGCTGTTTGTCCACGGCGCCGCCGGTTCACCCCAGGACTGGAGATATTTCATAGACAATATCGATCGTTCTCGATACCAGCCGTGGATTTTCCATTATCCATCCGGGGCAAGGCTGAAAACGATATCGTTTTTCATGCGCAAGAAACTGTACGATCTCCATCGGGATTATAACTTCGAGACGTTATTCGTCGTAGCGCACAGCATGGGAGGCCTGGTGTCCCGTTCCGCCTTGATCGAGAATGATCTGCATAACACGTCCGTGAAGCTTTTCATATCCATATCGACGCCTTGGGGTGGAGAGCAGCGAGCCAAAACAGGCGTGGAAATGTCGCCTTTCGTGATTCCCAGTTGGAAGGATGTCGAGCCGGACAGCGAATTTATCCGCGAAATTTTCGCCACGAAACTGTCCCCTGAAACCAGATACTACCTGTTTTTCGGCCACAAGGGCAACGGAAGCGTCTTTCGGCAGAACAATGACAACACCGTAACGCTGGAAAGCATGCTGGATCCCAGAGCGCAAGCAGAAGCCTTGAAGGTAACGGGCTTTAACGAAGACCATACAAGCATTCTCAACAGCTCGGAAATCGTCGGGCATTATCGGACGATTGTCGAGACGACTGTCGCGAACCTTGAAAAGAACATGGCCCATGCAAGAGGCTATGTTGAAATTCACCGCAGCTTTCTTCATCCCGACGTCAAAATCCCGCTGCAAATGTCCTTTGTGCTTGTACCCGCAGACGGAAAAGGCAGGGAAAAACAATTCAAGGTGGACCCTTTCCTTGCGCACCAGGAAACCGAGGCCGTAGCGCCCGGCGATTACGAAGCGAGTCTGTGCGCGCTCGGTTTTAAAACCGAACCGGCGAATCATCCCATTTCCATCCAAGCCGGCAAGATCGCCGATGTCAGCTTTACCTTGATCCCTCAAGGCATGGTCGCGGGTATTATTTCCGCTAAACCGACCTACGATGACAGCTTTTGGGGATACCTCAAGACAATATCGGCCAAGGTCGAAATCCGCTCCGTCCATCTTTCCGGAGCCGGCATCGCGCGAAAGCTCGAGATGGCAAAAAGCATGAGCGACATGGAGGAGCTTAGGAACTTTCTTGCGTCAAAAGATTTCCTGTCCAAAAACGGATTTGTCTTTTTCGATCTTCCCGAGGGAGATTACACCTTGTCCATTGAAGCGGACGGCTGCGAACCCTATACGACGACTGTCAAGGCTCAACCTGGAAATTTTGTCGCGCCCCCACCGTATCGGCTCAAAGCAAAGTGAGACATACCGATCAAAGAAAAAAACGCATCAGTTTTTCTCGACGATATCGAAACAGCCATTGATATTTCGGTAAGACTGGAACTCGTTTTTGGTCGGGGATTCAAGCTCGTTCAAAACTGCGACCGTCAATTTTTTTTTACATCCTGTCAAAAAAGCCGACAGAAATCCCGTTCAACCTATACGGCTCTTTTCTATACGCCGCCTGCCTTCAGGAAAAGCGGAGCAGTTGGCACTAAGTTTGCTAAGTCCTTGCGAAACGGCCTTTGTCCACAGGATGATTGCCACAGCCCATTTTAGTCGCCATTGAGCTGGTGTCCAATAATATTTCAATTTTGCTAATCTTCCTATTCGTCCGAGGAGGATAAAATTATGAATCCGAACGACTACCCGAAAACCGTCACGCTGAAGAACAACTCCGAACTTTCCATTCGTCCGTTGCGCAACGCGGAAGTCTCTCCCGCCTTGGACGAGGCCTATTTCATTTGCGAAAAAATGGGGTTCAAGGAAGCCGCCGTTTTGAAAAACTTCATCAAGGACCAGGCGGGAAATTACGAGGACTTGGTGATCATGGTCAAGGAACTTCGGAACTGATGGCACGAAGATTGCTTTTTCGATTCGAATAGAATCCCCCGAAAGCCGCCGGTTTTTCTTATCGCCGATCTTTCGAGGAGGAGGCAACCATCAAGGGAAGGATGCCGATTCATGCTATATAAAACAATAGGCAAGCGCGAATTGGCGAAATTGGTCGATATCCATTTGCGCGACATCGAAAGGGTGGGGCCTGTCGAAGTCGGGACCGATTCCTCCGGCAAGCCGATCCACCAGTATCTTCCGTTCGACGTCTTCGACGAAACCGACCTCGAATACGAAACCACCGAGTATTCCGCGAAGAGCTACTTCCTGCCCTTTCGGGAGACGCTTTCCAGGTTCCGTTTCGCGGACGACGACTGGGAGCAGGAAATCCAGTACCGGAAGCATCCCAGGGTCGTGGTGGGACTGCATCCATGCGATATCAACGGCTTGGTCAAGCTGGACAAGGTGTTCGCCAGAGACCAGCATCCCAACCCCTACTACCTGTCTCGGCGCGGCAATACCTTCATAATAGGAATCGATTGCCAAAAGCCCTGCCACGGAGGTTTCTGCTCGTCCGTGGGCGCTGATACGGTCACGCACGGATTCGACCTGTTCCTGACGGACATTGGGGAGCGATATTTCGTCAAAGTCGGTTCGGATCGCGCGTTTATCGCTCTCGGGCAGTTGGACGCAAGGGACATCACGGAAGAAGACAGGGAACTGTATCTGAAGAAAAGAAACCGATTCGAGAGTTACTTTGAAAGGGACGTCCGGGTGGAAAATCTTCCCAACCTGCTTGACATCGAGTTCGAATCCAAGGTTTGGGACAAGTGGGGAGACAAGTGCCTGAGTTGCGGAAGTTGCGCGATGGCGTGTCCGACTTGCTATTGCTACGGCGTAGAGGAAACTCTGTCCATGGACTTCAAAACCGGAGAGAAGGTCAAACAACTGTATTCATGCAACCTTTACGATTTCGCGCAGGTCGCCGGCGGGCACAATTTCCGTCCGGACCGACACATCCGGCTCAAATACCGCTACTACCATCAGCATCGGGGGTTCGTGGACAAGTTCGGCCAGCCCATGTGCGTCGGCTGCAACCGCTGCGGACGGACCTGCCTGGCGGGAATCGAGCCCGCTTACGTGATCCGGGACCTGCAAATGGAGCAACTGAGATGAAAAAAATCATGCATCCCTACGATATCGCCCACGAGGCGGACATGGTGGAACCGCTCGACTACAACCGGCGAAGCCGCTTGAAGGACATCGACCGGTGCTTCAAGGCCGAAATCACCAACGTGATCCGCCTGACCGAGATGGAGAAGCTTTTTCAAATCCGGATGAAGGACCCGAAAGACTGGGAGAGGTTCTCGTTTCTGCCCGGCCAGTTCGTGATGCTCGAGCTGCCCGGATTCGGCGAGATTCCCATTTCGTTTTCCTCCTCGCCTTCCATCAAGAGCACCATCGAGCTGTGCATCAGGAAAGTTGGCAAGGTCACGGAGGCGCTTCACAAGGCGAAGCGCGGAGCGGTGGTCGGCTTGCGGGGACCTTTCGGGACCCATTTCCCGATGGAGAGAATGAAAGGCTGCAACATTCTGCTGATCGCGGGCGGTCTCGGGCTCGCCCCGCTGCGGGCGCCCATCAGCTTCGTGATCGAAAACCGAGCGGATTTCCAGGACGTATACATTCTCTACGGCGCCAGGGACCCCTCCCAACTACTTTTCGACTACCAGTACGAACAGTGGCGGCGGATCGACGACATCGTCCTGAAAGTGGTGGTGGAGCATCCGGACAAGTCCTGGCTGGGACCGGTCGGGCTCATAACCAAGCTGCTGGACGGCGTCAGGGTCCCGCCCGACGAGACTTACGCCATCGTGTGCGGCCCCCCGGTCATGTTCAAGTTCGTCTGCAACCGGCTAGGCGAAATGGGGATACCCATGCAGCGGATGTTCGTTTCGCTGGAACGCCGAATGCACTGCGGCATCGGAAAATGCTGCCGCTGCAACATCGGTTCCACTTACACCTGCATCGACGGGCCGGTGTTCGACTTCTGGACGGTCATGAACTTGAAGGAAGCTATTTGAAAAAAAGGATACGTCGATGAAATACCTGGGCATGGAAATAACAAGGCCGAAGATCGCGATCTTCGATTTCACCTCGTGCGAGGGGTGCGAGCTTCAGTTGGTCAATCTGGGCGACAGGCTTCCCGATCTGTTTCGCTTAGTGGAGATCGTCGATTTCAGGGTGGCGTCCTCGGCGATCCCGGCATCTTCGGACGACTGCGACATCGCTTTCGTCGAAGGCGCCGTGAGTCGCCACGACGAGGTCGAGCGCCTGAGACGAATCCGGGAGAAAGCCAAAGTTTTCGTGGCGCTGGGCAGCTGCGCGTGCTTCGGCGGCGTCAACCGGCTGAAGAACGAAACGGATTTGAAAGAGGCGAATCGCGAGGTTTACGGCGACTGCCCCAAGGAAACCCTGTGGGTCAAATCCGCGCGGGAGATCGTCAAGACGGACCTGGAGATTCCCGGATGCCCGGTCTCCCTGCCCGAGACGACCAAAGCACTGCAGTGCCTCGTTTTGGGCGTGCCCTTCGCGTTTCCGGCCTATCCTGTCTGCGTGGACTGCAAGCAGCGTTTCGCCTCGTGCCTGATGGACAAGGGACGGCTGTGCCTCGGCCCCGTAACGCGAGGAGGTTGCGGGGCGCCTTGCCCCGCCTTCGGCCTGGGTTGCCTCGGGTGCAGGGGGCCCGCCGCCGATCCCAACTACCCGTCGTTTTTCTCGATCGCCCTGGAAAGGGGTATTTCCGAAAGGCGGGTCCGGGAAGCGATGGACTTCTTCGGGGGCTTTCAGGAGGTAAGACTAGAATGAAGATCGACTTGAACGTGGATGTCCATCCGTTGGCGCGAATCGAGGGCCACGGCGCCGTCGAAGTCCGGGTGGAAAACGGGGTCGTAAAGGAGGCCCGTTGGGACGTGGTGGAAACCCCGCGCTTTTTCGAGGTCATGCTCAAAGGCAGGCACTATTCCACCGCAGGGGTGCTCGCGGCCAGAATCTGCGGAATTTGCTCGGTGAGCCACTGCCTTTGCGCCATCCTCGCCGCGGAAAAGGCGTTCGGGGTGGAAATCTCCGAAACCGCCGCCAACCTGCGCATGCTGGCCAAGCACGCGGAAACTTTGCAAAGCCATGTTCTCCACGTGCTTTTACTGGCCGCGCCGGATTTTCTGTCGGAACCCGGGGTTGTTTCCCTGGTGGAAAAAAAGCCGGAACTGGCGGCCGTCGCCTTCCGAATCAAGGATTTCGCCAACAGAGTCTGCGAAACGGTAGCCGGACGAGTCATCCATCCCATCGCCTTCCAGGTCGGGGGCGTGACTTCGGCGCCCCCGAAGGAAACCCTTGCCAAGCTGAAAATGGAGCTGGAGCGGGTAGTCGCGGATCTTCGCGTCGCGGCCGAATGGATCGGCGCCCTTGGAATGCCGGAGTTCGAGAGGGAAACCGAATACGTCTCCCTGAAAGGCGAGCGGGAATACCCGTTCGTCGGCGACCGGATCGTCTCCAGCGACGGGGTCGAAGCGGCGGGAAGCGACTATTCCGAAATCATCGAGGAATACGTGGACGGAAACAACACCGCCAAGTGGACCCGCCTCTCGAGGGAATCTTACGCCGTTGGGGCCATGGCTCGATTCAACAACAACTTCCGCCTCCTTCGGCCGGAGGCGTTGAAAATCGCCGAAGCATTGGGGCTGAAGCCTCTTTGCCGAAATCCGTTTCTGAACAACGCCATCCAGATCGTGGAATGTTTTCACGCGGCCCATGAAATGGAGCGCATTCTCGAGGAGCTTTGCGAGTCGTCCATGAAAGACCGCCTGGCGGAGGTCGAGCCGAAAGCGGGCGAGGGAGTGGGCGTTCTGGAAGCGCCCCGGGGCATACTGTTCCATCACTTCGTATACGACGACGAAGGACGCGTCAAAAAGGCGAACTGCGTTGTCCCGACCACGCAGAACAACGCGAACATCCACTTGGACATGAGAAGCTTCGTTGAGAAATACGCGACGGAGGACATGACGAACGAGAGGCTGGAGTTGCTCTGTTCCATGCTGGTGCGCTCCTACGATCCTTGTTTGTCGTGTTCGGTGCATTGACAGTACTCTGAAGCTCGGCGGTTTCGGTTTCCGATCATGCCCCGCGAAAGGAGTAAAAAATGGAAAAAACGCTTGTTGATTCCCGTGGACGGAAGTCCGCAGTCGATGGCGACGGTCGAATATGCAAGCAGGACATTTTCCAGGGACGCCAGTGTAGCATAGTTCCATGTTCGCGCCGGAAGCCCCGGGGCGTTGTTGGATCTCCACTCCGAATCGAGGAAACCATTCTCAGTGGAAAGATCAGCCGGGCCGACGGAATCATGGAGGAAGCAAGGGCGGGAAAATTCGCCACCGTCGTCGTCGGCAGAAAAGGGCTCGCCGACGTCCCGGAATTTCTCATGGACAGGATCGCGCGCAAAGTCCTTTCGCTGTGCGGCGACAGGGCGGTCTGGATCGTATGATCGAACAGCTCGCGTTTTCACACAAATATTTTCGTAAAGAAAAGAGGGTTCATATGTCAGCTCCCAATGTTAAAAAGCTTGATGGAAATTATATTTCGATAATGCTCAAAATCTTTGTCATTGGTAAAGACGGGAATGTCGATTCTATAAGCCACTGCACAAATAAGAAAATCAATATGCGATCCTTGAATTCCCTTTTTACGGCATTTATTGCTGAATTCTGCAGCCAGCTCATAATCGGAGTCCCAAATTGGGGTGTTGACAAAATAGGATAGTTTTTCTTTTATTAAGCGGAACTTACTCGGATCGCTGTAGCCGGACAGGATTTCTTGTCTAATTGGTCCTACGATAATGGTTCTCTGATCTCGAATAAGGGAGGTAAGCGCATCTACCTCGTTTTGGTACTCGTTATTCTTCGAACGAAGCGCGTACGACCATATCGGCGTATCGACAAGGACTTTCAACGAGACCTCCCCTTTTTATAGTCATAATCGGGATCAGGATCCATTTTGCCAAAAACACTTAATATTTCAAGCTGCCTATGCCGGTTTACAAACTCTTTAAGGGCTAGGTTGACAGTATCCTTTTTGGTCTTCAACCCGCTGATCTCTAACGCCTCGTTTAAGAGTTTATCGTCGATCGCTAAATTTGTGGCCATTGTACACCTCCTTTTTTGCACACCATATCGCACATCGAATTGTGTGTCAATGTGTGTGGCGGAGTCCAATAACCCTTGAATCGCCGGTTTTTTGTCATGGCGGGGTTGACTGCTGTGCAATGATATTGTCCAGAAACCGTTGCCAGTTGCTTTCCTGGGAGAGATCGTATCCTGCCCGGCGCGCCGCTTCCCGCGTGGAAGACCCGAATTGACCGTCGATCAAGAGATTTTCCCTCCAGATTTCGTTCAGCGCTCTCTGGAGGAATTTTACCTGGGCGGAAACTCCCCGCCACGTGGTATTTCCCGTCAGGTCGCAGTGCCAGTGATCCTGATGGGCCTGGTCGTAATCGTAGTTCAGGACGGTCCCGAAATGTTTCCTCAATGTGGCCTCGATCCTAAGATAGCGCCACCAGTCGGCGGGAGCGTCCAGTGCCAGGAATTTGTCGGCGTCGGACCAGTAGAATCCGTCGATATCCACGGCAAGTCCTTGTCCATGCGCGCCGGGTTTATCCCTATAAAGACCGCCCGTCAGGATATAGGCCGGGGGGGGACTCATGACGGCGGGAAGGGTTGCGGCCCAGTTGTTCAAGGCGGTCTGAAGTGACGGCTCTCCCCGAAAGGTCCTGGTATCCCTTCCCGGCAAGGGTTCGATCACCCCGTACCCAGACTCTTCCAACCGGTCGTAAGCAAGCCGGTACGGGCCCGCATGGGTGATTCTGGTCAATGCAAACTGGGTGGGCATGGGGATAAAGCTCAGGCTTATAGCCCGTGCTTGGCGCATCCAATCGGGAAGGCCCGGCAAATGGGCCACGTAAATCGCGCCGGGAATGTTCATCTCCTGCGACGCCAGGGTGGATTGCCGTTCCACGTAGCGGCTGTAGGATTCGGTATACTGGGCCCCCTGGTTCACCGGGGCGGGATCGTTGATATGAACAAAGGTGCCGTCAGGCGTGCCGTCGCCGTGAATGCCGGTCACCACCCGTATGTGGGCGCCGGGAGTGGCCGCGGCGGTCCAAAGCGGGCCATAGTCTTCGAGAAGCCTTCTGAATCCTTCCACAGTGTATGTCCGGGGCAGTTCGGCCACGAAGCCCCAATGCCGTAACGCGTTGGTGTCGTCCGGGGGAAGACCGCCGCCCTGATCCGCCGGCATGTAGTATTGACGCCAGTATCCGATGCCTGCCGCGATTTCCCTGGGGTCGATGCTCATCCGCTGCCGCCACCCGATAATCATGGAAAACCCTGCGGCCCAGCAGGACATCTGTGTCGATTGGGGTACCAATTGCACCTCGTAGCGGATGTCAAAGGACTGGCTCATCGCAATGACGCCCGGAAATGCAAACTTCCGCGAGAAAGATCGCGAAGGGAAGAAACTCTGGGCGGTTCCCGGCGCCTGTCGATTCGGTTGCGGGGCCGAGGCGCCGTTTCTTGCGCCCCGGGGCCAGTGAATCAATTGAATGCCGCCTTGGCTGCCGTTCTGTCGAGAAAGCTTTCCCGTGAAATCGGCCAGAGAGAGCTGATAGGACTGGCCGTTCGATGGATCGGTCAGAGTGAGGCGGGTTCCTTCGGGAGTTCCGTCTCCCTGGACGGCGGTGAGAATCTGGCCTGAAACCTGCCATTGCCCGGCCCGGGAGACGATCAGCGGACCGAAATCCCTTAATTTCTGTTCCAGTCGATCCGAGGCTGCGGGCGCGGGAGGTTCGGCGGTCAATCCCACCTGGCCGAGGAACTGCACCAGTTGCTGTTCCCCAGGCGTCTCTCCGCGGGCGAGAAGCTCCTGCCACAGGCTCCCTGCGGCATTCAGGGCCTCTGCGGCAGACACGCTTCTTCCTTCCTTCCAGGAGAGCATCATGGCATATAGAGCCGCCCAGGCGCTGCCGCCGGATGGCTGGGCAATTCCTTGAACGGAGCCGGGAACCGCGTAATCGATGGCGGTAAACATATGGACAGGCAGGGAGCGTCCGGCAGACTTGGCGTGCGCCCGTCTCAGGTTTCTGGCGGACGTGGATTTCTGCCTGCCGAGGGTCCGGGATGCGCCTGCGGGAAGATACATGATCTGTGTTCTTGCCCGTCCCCGTTCGACGATCTCCGCCTCGTACCGTTCCAGGAAAACCGAGATGCGCTCACGGTATCTTTGTCCCCCCCGGCCCGGATCGATGATGTCCAGTTCCGAATCGCCGGGGGAGGCGCCTTCGTGAACGCCGCAGACGACCCTGGCGTGAAAGCCTCCAGGAGCGCCCGGCCGCATGTCCACCACCACGAATACCGGACCGTGGGTCCTTAGAAGGTCATGCCATCCCTGAAGGGTCAAGTTGATGTTACCAAGCGTTTGGAGACCCGCATCCCGCGCGAAAGCGTCGTGCTCTCCGGGCGGCAGCCCCCGATTGTTCAGGAACATATCGACCCATCGCCTGCCCGCGTCGCTCAGTATATTTTCGATGGAACGGCTCTGCTGGTCCCGCCAATTGACGATCGCCGCGTATGCCGCAGCCCAGCAGGTCATGTTGGTGGGCTGGGGAACCACGGACAAAGTCCCCGGTACCGTATAGTCGATTCGGCTGAAACTGCGGGGCCGGATGCTTTTCGCGACGGACGCCTGCGAGGATTTTCGCTTTCCCTGCTGGCCGTGTTCCCTCTTATAACGCTGCAAGGACGACTCCAGTTGTAACAGACGGCTTCCCATACTCGTATCCCTTCCTTATTTATTGCAAATGAGTGAATCATGATTGTCATACGCCTAAAAAATCCTCGGCCGTTCCGATGGCCTGCGTCGTTCTGGAACGGTTTTCCTCGGCAGGCGAAGACGAAGGTTTTTCCCCGTTGTTTCCGGGAGCGGATATGTTTTCTTTCCGGATATCGGACGGTGGATCGGGCGCCTGAGCCTGCCCCGATGCGAAACCCGAATCCAGGCTTCTCTCTTGCCGGATCATATCGATTTCGGCCAAGTCCAAGGCGATATCCGTATCTGTCAGATCCTGGGCGCCCATTTGAAAAAACAGCTCTTTTTGGGGAGAGGGCCGAGTTCCGGGCGTTATCCCCAGTTCCCTGTCGAACCGGTCGAATTTCTTGACGACGTCCACGCTTCCGATATCGAAGGAGTTGGCGAACTGAAGACTCCTTCCCATTTTCTCGAAGATGTCATGGGGATGGCTTTCGGATTCGCGTGAAAGACTGGATGGAGAGACGGCCTTCTCTTTAGTATCCTGCCTTACGGCAGGGCTGTCGCCCCGTTGTTTGGCGGTGGATATCATCCGGTCGATGTCCCGCTCGAAGGCGCTCATGGCGGCGGCGGTTTGCGGAAGCGGTATTATCGTCGGCTCCTGTTTCACCGGCTCGCTCTCTGGACAGGGCGCGGGGGATGGCCGATGCTGCGGAGCGGCTTCGGTCGAGGGTTGGCCTTCCGGGGAAGGCGTTTTGGAAGGAATCGCGCTCCGGTATGGCCGTTCGTGTTCCGGCAGAGAATCCCCAAGGTTGGATTGCCCGTCGTCAAAGGCGATGGCCGGCCCTCCCGGCCCGTATCCATACGGGTTTCTTCCGTAGGACGCCTCGAACGCCTCCACTTCCGCGGAAAAATCGACATTGGAGAAAGCGTCATTGACGGGTGAAACGGAAAGGGGATGGACGGAAAAAGCGTGCGACGAAAGGGATGGGGTCGAAACCGACGAATGGTCGAACCCCCGGGCGAATTTGAGGGCGGAAGGACCCCGGTAGCCTTTATCCTGTTCCATTCTTCTTAAAGAGCCGGTCTCTCCGTCAGGCGATTTCCCTTTCACCATGTCGATATGCGCCTGAATCCGGGAGAGTCCGGCGGGGCGCAATCCATTTTTTTTCCCTTTGGAGAGGGAGAGGCGCTTTTCCAAACCTGCCAAAGAGTTCTTTCGCAATACCATTTTTTCTCGCTCCACGTTATTCCACGTTATATTTTCAGGCTCATGCTTAATACCGCGTAGGGATCAAGCGCGATACGAAGGGTGTTTTCCCCCGGGGTTACCGCGTCCCGAGACAGGATCAACGCGATATGGTCCGGTCCCGCCGCCTTGATTTCTATTTTCCGGTTGTTCAACATCGCCTCCGGGACAAACTCCTTTTGTTTCAGTACCGCAAGATTTTCTCCTTGAAGTCGCAGCTCCATGCCGCCATGATCCCCGGGATAGAGACTGGCCTGCATCACCTTCGGGGCGAACTCCTTTCTTCTCGCCTTGTTGATGAGATTGGCCAGGTTGCCGTAATCGACCTTTTTCCCGGAACCGGCTTTGCTGTCCACCACCTTCTCGATATTGACCTTTTGCCGCTCCATCCGTTCAAGATCGTTGACCGAATTGATCCCCACCTTCTTCAGGGACTCCCTGACCTCGGGATCGATCTCCTCGATATTTTCGATGGCGATATCGTCGGCCGAAAGGGGTTTTTTGGTGGTCTCCCGGATCTGCCGGTCGCTGATCGATCCCAGCTGAAGGGATATCTTGGAAGCCCCCTGTTCGCCGGGTTTCGCGGTGGTAAACCGTATTCCGCCCTTCGTGTATTCGGGGAACACGTTCAGATCCAGGGCCATGTCCTTTACGGTATAGGTCAGCTTCCGGTTGATCCCCTTGACGGAAAGGGTATCCTGGGCCTTGTCCAGCTCGAAGATGAGAGAGTCTAAAAACGATTCTAGATTCCAGCTCTCGTCGGGCCTGTCGTCAGAGGTCGGCATCTCTGTCCACCCTTATCGTTAAACGGTGCAGTACCGGTTTGACAGTGGTCTCCGTGCGCCGAGGCGCCATGATCCGTATCGAAGGCCTCCCCTCTTCCATTTCCACCCGGCATTCTACCGGAAGGCTGATGGTCATGGTTTCGACCGTCATGCCGTTTTCGCCGTATTCGGTCTCTTCCAGGAGAGCGCCCGCCGCTTCCTCGATGAAGTCGGACAAACGAGGGTCGGTCCCGTCGCCGTCAGGATCGGCGAGATTGCCGGACATCGGGTTCGTCATGGGTCACGTTCACCGGATAGAGACCGGCCTTGTCGTCGAATAGAATTTTCATGCCTTCGAACAGAGGAAGCGCTTCGACCCGCGTTTCCGTTTCGTTCAAGGTGCCTTCGTTCATTTTGTCCTCGCTCCGATAAAATGGACCAGAACCGGCAGGGGAAAGGAAACCCTCTTTTCCCCGAATCCGGTAACGAGCCCGTGGATGTTGGTCGTCCGGACGGTCTTCAGCAGCAGAGTCTGAAGCTTCATTTCCGGATAGACCCAGACAACCCCGGTATCGCCGTTCCGACCTCGTATTTCCGCATTGTATTGGGCCGCCTGGTTGAACCGCTCCTTGAAATCCTCCGTCCGAAGAACGTCGAGTTCGTCTTCGGAAAGCGTCCGGGCGCCAGGAGCAAGGGCGGGGATCAGTCGATTGAGGTCTTCCAGGCCGTATTCCATGCCCGCCTTCACGAGTCCCTTTACCTTCTTGTCTTGGTTGGCGGTGATTTTCATTTTTGTTTCCGTCCGGGCGTTGCGCTCTCTCGAAAGATCCAGAACCGTGTAATACTTGATTTTGAACTCGAACCGTTTCCGTTCCTCCGTGAAAGAGCCTTCCCAGATTTTGTGCCAGTACGCGCCGAACCGGCCTGGATCGGCAAGGGGAATGAGTGTCGGCGATTCTTCCACCCCGTCGAATACGACATCGCCGCATAACGCGATTTCCAGATGCTTGGAGACGCCGCGGTTTTCTCCCTTGCCGTTCTTCCATACCAGGGCCATGCAGATCAGGTATTCCCCCGGCGGCAACGATTCGAGGTCTCCCGGCTCCAGAACGGGCACCGCGCTCAGGGGCCCGGAATTGATTTTTGCCAGTCTTGATTTTTTGATCTTAAGGATCTCCAGGTTCTTTTTATCCTTGACCGTCATTTCAAGAATTCCGCGGCCGATTTCACGCGGGGTATCCACCTCGAGAGGGAACGAAACCGGACCCTTCCGCGAATAGAGAACCTTCTTCTTTCCGAAGACATCGACAGTCTCGATGTCCGCGAAATCCAGGGTTACGGACGCGGCCCGCTTGAAGCCGAGCGGGCGAAGCTCCGTATCACCGGAAAGGCTCAT
>CAZNTU010000062.1:0-28082 GCA_964575975.1 uncultured Desulfobacteraceae bacterium | reverse complement strand
CGAGATTGCCGAATCGCTGTCGGTCAGGCTTCCTCAAGTCGGCGGCAAGTTCATACAAATGGAGGATGAAATCGCGTCCATGTGCGCCATAATCGGCGCCTCCCTCACGGGAAAAAAGGCGATGACCGCGACGAGCGGCCCCGGGTTTTCCTTGAAGCAGGAAGCTCTTGGATACGCCGTCATGGCCGAAATTCCCTGCGTCGTGGTGAACGTGCAACGCGGAGGTCCGTCCACGGGACTGCCCACCAGCGGCGCGCAAGGCGACGTCATGCAGGCCAGGTGGGGCACCCACGGCGACCATGCCATTGTCGTGATGACCGCTTCCAACCACCAGGATGTCTTCCTTGTCACCATCGAAGCGTTCAACGTCGCCGAAACCTACCGGACTCCCGTGATTCTTTTGTTCGACGAAGTCGTGGGCCATATGCGGGAAAGGCTGGTCGTTCCGGAACCGGGCGAAATACCCCTGGTGGAAAGACTCAAGACCTCCGTCAAGGAAGGGGTCGATTACCACCCCTATCTCCCGAGGGAGGACGGCCGACTTCCCATGTCCGACTTCGGAGGAGTCCATCGGTACAACGTCACCGGTCTTTATCACGACATGTGGGGTTTCCCGACGACCAATCCCGCCATCGTCGACGGTCTCATCCACCATTTGACGGACAAGATTCGAAACAACGTGAACACTCTGACGAAATACAAGGAATACTATCTGGAAGACGCCAAGACCATTCTTATTTCATACGGCTCGTCGGCACGGTCGGCGCTTCATCATGTGGAGAACCGAAGGAAGAGAGGCGAGCGGCTGGGGCTTTTGGAATTGCAGACTCTTTGGCCTTTCCACGGCGACCTTGTACGGGAAAAGTGCGAAAAAGCCGATATCGTCGTGGTCGTGGAAATGAACATGGGGCAGGTTTTTCGTCAGGTGAAGGTTTCCGTGGACAAACCCGAGCGCGTGTTTCTCGTAAACCGCGTCGACGGCTCCTTTATAACTCCCACGGACATCAAGAGCATGCTTAGGCTGATTCACGGAAGAGGGGTTTGACCATGGCTATCAAAGACTATATTCGCGAAAGGTTTTTTCCTCACATCTGGTGTCCGGGGTGCGGCCATGGAATGGTGCTGAACGCTTTGTTGAGGGCGTTCGACAGTCTTGGCATGAGCAAGAACGAGATCGTGATGGTGTCGGGGATCGGGTGTTCGGCGCGTATCACGGGCTATGTGGACGTCCACACGATGCACACGATCCACGGGAGGGCGCTGGCGTTCGCCACCGGTATAAAGCTGAGCATGCCCGAACTGAACGTGATCGTTCCCATGGGCGACGGCGACGCGCTGGCGATCGGCGGAAACCATTTCATCCATGCGGCACGCCGAAACATCGACATCACCGCGATCGTCATGAACAATCGCATTTACGGCATGACCGGCGGACAATACTCTCCTCTTTCCGGGGCCGGGACCCTGGCGACTACCGCTCCTTACTACAATATCGACCAGTCATTCGACGTGGTGGAGCTTTCCAAGGCCGCAGGGGCCACCTTCGTGGCGCGAACCACCACGTACCACGCGAAGCAGATGGCCGAGCTTTTCAGGGAGGCGATTTTGCACGAGGGCTTCTCCGTTGTCGAAATCATGACGCAGTGCCCGACATATTTCGGTCGGAAAAACAAGGCGGGAAGCGCCGTCGATATGGTTAAAACCCTGAAGGAAATCACGACTCCCGTAGGGTCCAAAGCCAAGGAGAAATCTCCGGAGCTGATCGAAAGGGGGATTTTCGTGCAGAAGGAACTTCCCGAATACACACGGGAGTACGACAAGATCATCCAACGGGCGCAGCAAAAGAGGAAACAATAATATGGAAAGATGCAGATTGGTTTTTTCCGGCTCCGGCGGCCAGGGGGTGATAACGGCGGCGATTATCCTGGCGGAGGCCGCCGTCCTCCAGGAAGGTCTCGTGGCGGTCCAGGCCCAGTCGTACGGCCCCGAGGCCAGAGGCGGGGCGACCCGAAGCGACGTCATAATCAGCGACTCCCAAATTTTCTTCCCGAAAGTGACTCAGCCGAACGTTCTGGTATGCCTGACCCAGGAGGCGTACAACAAGTTCCATACCATTCCCAGGCCCGGCGGGACGCTGATTACAGATACGCATTACGTGAAAACCTGGAAAAAAGTAGATTCCATTCAGAGGGAACTTCCCATCTACGACACAGTCATGGAGAAAATCGGCAAGCCCCTCGTATTGAACATCTGCATGCTCGGGGCCGTGATTGGCATCACCAATCTCGTAAAACCGGAATCCATCATGAAGACCTTAGAGTCGAGGATCAACCCCGACTTTCTCGCCATGAACCAAAAAGCCCTGGACTTGGGACTGGAAATGGCGGAGAAGCACGTTTGAACAAAAACGGCGGGAGGCGGGTCTGATTTCGCGCCAAAAAACCGGCGTTTGCGCCGGCCTTTACATTCATGTTCCGTTTTGCGCAAGAAAATGCCCTTATTGCCATTTTTTTTCCATAACGGACCTTTCCCTCAAAAAAGCCTATGTTCAGTCCGTCTTAAGAGAAATCGAACTTCACGCAAATCGCGGTTTGCGATTCGATTCCGTATATTTCGGAGGCGGCACCCCTTCCTTGCTTACCCCCGACGAAGCGACCCGCATTCTGGGGCGGATCCGTAGCCGCCTATTCGTTTCGGAAGACCTCGAGGTCACGATAGAGGCCAATCCTGGGACCGCATCCGAAAAGAGGTTGCGGGGTTATTTCGAAGCGGGAATCGACAGGATCAACATCGGCGCCCAGTCGTTCCAAGACGAAAACCTAGAGTTTCTCGGCCGAATACATTCCTCCGTCCAAGCTGCCAAGTCCGTGGATTTCGCCCGCGAAGCCGGTTTCGAAAACATAGGGCTCGATCTGATCTACGGTCTTCCGGGACAGACCCGGAAAGACTGGGAAAACGACCTGGCTCAAGCCCTTTCCTTGAATCCCGAGCATCTGTCGTGCTACACGCTCACGTACGAGGGGGACTCCCCGATGGGCGCGGCCGCGGAAAGCGGCGCCATCGCGACGCCCGAGGAAAACGCCGTCGCCCGCCTTTTCTCCTTCACTCTAAGCTATCTGTCCGATCTCGGGTATCCTCCGTATGAAATCTCCAATTTCGCCAAAGCCGATTCGGCACATCCGAAGAAATTCCGTTCCCGCCACAATTCGAAATACTGGAATTTCTCTCCCTACCTCGGTCTCGGACCCTCCGCCCACTCATATCTGCACCCGGTCCGTTCCTGGAACACATCCTCGGTTGCAGCCTATATTAAAAAGGTGGAGACCGGCAAATTCCCCGTGGAAGAATCCGAGACCTTGTCGATGGAGCAGCAAATGATCGAATCCGTTTTCCTGGGCTTGAGAACGACCGACGGAATCGATCCGAGGGAGTTCGAGGCCAAGTTCGACATTCCTTTTGGGGAGATATTCGCCCAACCTCTTGCCCGCCTTGTCGAAGAGGGCTTTTTGACTCTGTCGCAAGACCGCTGCGCGCCGACATTCAAAGGAATGCGCTTTCATGACGGCATTTGCGGGCTTTTGGTTCGCGAAATCGATTAGGGACGACATTTAGGTCGCCGGGCGCGACATTTCTGTCGCGGCTTGGACATTGCCTTATAAAAACAAGCCGCTACGTCATCCTCTCAACCTATTGAGAATCGCCCGCGAGCAGGCATGTGACTTTTAGGTCGGCGGTCCGTCTCGCCTTTTTGCTGAAAAATCGCTTTGTTTTGCGGACAGACAATTTTTCGTAAATATTTTGCGGGATTCGTGGATGCGTCGGATTGTACTGCATTTCGCCGAGGATGGCGCGTTGGCGCAGGAAAGGCGACTTTCGCCGCGCAAATGCGCAAGGGTGGCATGCAAATTGCTTTGGAAGAGCTTGCGGGATGCGCAAATGGATCCCATGCTCGTTCTCTCCTTTCTTGTCCCGTGTCGAGAAAGTTTCAAAGCCGGGAGCTTTTTTCCTGCCGGGCTCGCCTCCACCTTAAATTGAAAATGACACCCGGCTTTGAAACTTTTTGAAGAGAGTGCAAAGAGAACGATTGGATCTGTGCGTTAACCGACGATCGCGGGCGGCGAGGGGACAACGGACGAAATTCTTGCCGGTCGCAAGAAAGAAGCGTGGTGCGAGAGAGTCGAGTATGGCTTTCGAGAAGCCATGATCGGCTGTTTTTCGGAAGATTTGCGGTTGAATTTGAAAGGGATGCGGGAAAAAGCGAAATATGGGATTCGAACATTCTGCCGAACCGCGAAAGGTCCTGATCGTCGACGATTCGAGAATGATCCGAAAGGCGATCCGGGAAATATTGGAGGAAAGCGAACAGCTATCGGTTGCCGGAGAGGCCGCGAACGGAGTCGAGGCTCTCGAAATGACGCCTGTATTGGATCCGGATGTAGTCACGCTGGATATAAACATGCCCGTGATGGACGGTCTAACCGCGTTGAAGCACCTGATGATCAAGTATCCCCGGCCGGCGGTGATGATTTCCACTCTAACGCGCGAGGGCTCTTTCATCGCGTTCGACGCCCTGAAGTACGGGGCCGTCGATTTCATTTTGAAACCGTCGCGGATCGACGAGCGACAGTTGCGCGATCAAAGCGCGAGCATCGTCCGCAAGGTGAGGCTGGCGTCTGGAGTTCAAACGGCCGCCATTCGATACGCGAGACCGGCCCCGCCGAGTTTGGAGATTTGTCGTGTCAGCAAGGTGGACGTGAAGAATGTTATCGCGGTCGGAGCGGCCGAGGGGGGGTACAGCTCGCTGCTGAAGCTAATCCCGTCGCTTCGGCCCGATCTTCCGGCCGCCGTCGTCGTTGCGCTTTGCATCGAGTCCGAATACGTGGACGCTTTCGCCGAATATCTCCACTCTCAAAGCATGATCACGGTCACAAGGGCCAAAGACGGAGAGCCGCTTTTGGGAGGGGTTTGCTACTTGGCTTCGGCAAAGGAATATGTTTCTTTGAATAGAAAACGGGAAGGTTGCTTTTTGCGTTTCCTTGCCGAACCGCCCTCCGGGGAGGAAACCGCCATCGGCATGTTGTTGAAATCGGCGGCCGAGAACTTCGGGAAAAATTCGGTGGGGATCGTTCTTTCCGGCGCTATTCGGGACGGTCTGGAGGGAATGAAAGAGGTTCGAATCCGGCAAGGAATCTGCATGGTTCAGGATCCCCGGACGTGTCTTTGCAAGGAAATGGCCCTTGCGGTTCTGGACGGCTTGCGGCCGAACCTTGTAATTCCGGACCGCCATATGGCCGCCGAACTCAATGGTGTTTTCTAAATTGTGGAACAAGGTCAACCCATGCGCGATCAAAGACAGGACCGAAACAGTTTCGGATAAAGGAGAACGGTTTTATGCAGCAGGAACTTACTCTCAGACAGGCGGAAGGCCAACGCAAGGAACAGCTCGTCCAACTTGTCGGGTTCATCATCGGCAAGGAATATTTCGGCGTTGACATCCTTATGGTACAGGAGATTATCAGGTCCACGCCCATTACGGCCGTGCCCAATTCTCCGGATTTTATCGAAGGAGTAATCAATCTTCGTGGAAGCATCATTCCCGTGATCGACCTCCGCAAGAGACTCAATCTGTTCGGCAAGACCACTCATGCGAACACGGACGACATATGGATCGTCATTCTGGATGTCGAGGGCCGCGTTACAGGCTTTATCGTGGACAAGGTCACCGAAGTGCTGAAGATCCAGGAAAGCTCCATAGAACCGCCTCCCGAAATCGTGGTGGCGGGCTTGAAAAGCCAATACATCCGGGGCGTTTGTAAAATCGACAAAAAGCTTCTTATTCTTTTGGATTTCAACCGGATTCTCATGCTGGACGAAATCAAAAAGCTCAGGGATATGGAATAGCGGGGTGTCGAACCGAATGTGATTGTCTTGGCGCAGGATTCGTTCCGGTCCTGAAAACGGCAAGAGCGGAAAACCGAATTGGGAAAATGCGAATAGAAGAGGTGAAGCCCAATGGGCAAACGGATTTTGATTGTTGACGACTCTTCCATCATGAGAAAGATGATCGTGAAGACTTTGAAGGAGGGCGGCCACACCATTGTGGGAGAGGCTAAGAACGGCTCGGAGGCGGTCGAGCTTTACAGGTCTCTGAAACCCGACCTTGTGACGATGGATATCACGATGCGGGGAATAGACGGCTTTGCGGCGGCGAGGGAAATCCTGGATAACGATCCCGACGCCCGCATTATTTTCGTCTCCAACCTGGACGAGGAAAAGTACGGAAAAAACGCGGAAAGCATAGGCGCGATGGGATTCGTCAGCAAGAACAAGGCTCGGAAGCTTTTGGACATCATTTAGGCCGCACGGGCGATAGGAAGCTTTAGAAAACGCTTACCGGAGTTTAGTGATGAAAACTGACAGCGTGACCTCGAAGAAGTCCGCTTTTAAAAGAAACGCGCGGGTTTTGATATTGTGCGATCTGGGAGCGTATGTCGCCGTCGTCCTCGTTTTGCTTCATGTTTTCGCCCAAAATCCGATGGACGGACAATTGGTTTCCGTGTTGCTGGACGCGGGCGTGGATCGTGCGACGGCCGATTCCGCGGAGAAATTGATCTGTGAAAGCAAGGGGCGGGCAATGTTTATGGCTCTGACCGCCGTAACCCTTTCTTTTCTTGTGGCGGCCGTTTTGCCCGTTCTGATTATCCGAGGGATTTACAGAAGACTGGATCGAATGGCGGAAGCTGCCGCGAAGGCGGCCATGGGCGGTCTGGACCAAACCTTTTGCGTCAAACCCTACGACGAGATCGGCGCGATCGGACAGAGCATCAACGATTTTTCCTCCAATGTTCAGGAAGTGTTGCTCCTGCTCTGGAATCACACGCAGACGTGTCTTTCAAAGCTGAATTCATTGGGCGCGGGTCGCGACTCGAACCCCGCCCCCCTGGAGGAAATGGAGGAAGAGCTTCAATGTGTCAGGCGGGAACTGGAAGACATGCGGTCGATGATTCGATCTTTCGAATTTTATAACATCCGTTTTGAGGACGGAAAACTGGAAATATTTCATAAAGAGGCTGAAAAGCTCCAAAATTCATAAGAGGTGACTCTCATGATCGACTATTCGATGCTCCAGGAATTCATAACGGAGGCGGGGGAACATCTGGAAGGGATGGAAGCCGATCTTCTGCAATTGGAGGTGGATCCCGGAAATCGCGAGGTATTGAACGATATCTTCAGGGAAGTCCATTCCGTGAAGGGTGCTGCGGAGTACGTGGGGCTGGTGAAAATATCCGAACTTTCGCACAAGCTCGAAAGCCTCCTGGAGATTCTTCGGCAAGGCAAGCTAGAGATAAGCAGCAAGGTCGTCGATACGCTGATCGACGCAAGAGACCGCTTGGCGCTTCTCAACAAGGACCTTGAAGCATGCAAGGAAGAAAGATCGGACATAGGGGATGTCTTGAAACGCATCGACCGGCTTTCGAGCGATGAGGGGGAATCGGAGCCCGACCGAAAGGATTCGGGGGAGGAATATATAGAAGATGTCACGAGTTCCGACCCTGAATGGGATTCCTGCGACCTTGAAGTGGAGAGAAGCCTCGCGGATCTCGAGAAAATAGACCGGAAAACCGACCCGAAACCTGGAGACAAGGCTGGAGCCTCCGGAGAACCGGCCGGCACGTCGGATTCCTCTAAAGTCTCCTCTGGCGATGTCGAAAGCTACGAGGAGGAATACGATTCGGAGCTGTTCGAGATTTTCCTTCAACAGCTGTCGGAAAATGTTTCCCGATTGAAGGGCAAGGCTGCGAATCTGGAAACGGAGAAACTGCCCGGTCCTCTGTTGGACGAAATCCTGAAGATTATCGACAGTGTTCGGTCGTCCGCCAATTACATGGGGTACGACCGTCTCGTGGATATCTATTCTGCTTGGGAAAAGGAAGTTCAAAGCGCCAAGGAGAGTGTATCGGAAGGCGAAAGACCGTCATTTCGATTCATGGCCGATTATTTGGCGAGAATTGCCGCGCGGTTTCCGCAGCTTGAAATCGAGATCGGCGTCGAGTCCGAGGCGGTCTCGCCGGAATTCTTGAAAGGGGAAGCGAGGGCGGAGGACGAACAAGGAGGCGGCGAACCCGACGATTTTCTGGAGGCGGTTACGAAAGAGTTGGGGCTGATGGGAGAATGGGATTCCGACGATTTGGAGCTTGGCGGAAAAGAGGAAGACTCCGAAACGGTTTCGTCGGAGCGCAAGGACGAATTTTCCGATGTGGACACGGGAGAGGAGGACCGGGAAGTTCGGACGTTTTCAGGCGAGCCCGAAGTCGGATTGGAACGGTCCGATCTGGCGGATCCGATGCAGGTCGAGCAGGTGGAACTTGCCGATCTGGAGCTTCTGTTGGACGACCGGAAGCTCTACGAACACTTGGATCACGCTTTCGATTCGGCTTTGGAAGGGTTGGTGGAACCCGTGAAAAAGGGTTCCGTGGAGGACGAGCTTTTTGTGAATCCGGAAACAAGCCCGGTCGGTGGCGAATTCGAGGAACCGCTGGCCGCCGAGTTCGTATCCGAATATGACGCGGACGGCGAAGAAGAGCCGGTCGAAGCCGAGTTGGAGGCCGTAGCGATAGAGGACGAAAAACTCCCTGAAGAGGGAGCTTTCGGAAACGAGGCGAGTGGTCCGGCGAAAGACGGATTGCGCACCCTCGAGTTCGTCCAAGAGGAGGAAGCCGAAGAAATCGCGACGGATTCGGCGGAGGAAGAGCCAGAGGTTTCGGGTGACAGCGATTCCGAGGTCGTGCCCAAAGACATTCTGGAGCGTCGAAAAGACGGAGTTGCCGGAGACCGAGTGGTCAAGCAGACCCTTCGCGTGGATTCGCGAAAAATCGACGCCCTGATGAACCAAGTCGGCGAGCTGGTGGTCAGCAGGGCTTGGTTTTCGCAGCTTTTCAGCGAAATGAGAGAATTCCAGCAGTACTTGAAGGAATCCCGGCTGATGGACAAAAGGGAAATGAAACATGTTCGGGGACTCACTTTCCGATTGAGCGAGGCGACGGTCAATTTGGGAAGGGTGGCCAACGAACTGCAGGAAAGCATCATGAAAGTCAGGATGCTTCCCATATCCTACTTGTTCAACCGCTATCCCCGGCTTGTAAGGGACTTGGTGAAGGATTCGGACAAGCAGGTTCGGTTGCAGGTCAAAGGCGACGACACCGAGCTTGACAAAATGATGATAGAGGAAATTTCCGATCCTCTGGTGCATATTATTCGAAACGCGGTCGATCACGGGATCGAAACCGTGGCCGCGCGAAGAGCCGCGAACAAGCCCGAAACAGGCACCATTACGTTGGAAGCGTACCACGAGAGCAACCACGTGGTGATCGAGGTCAAGGACGACGGAATCGGAATCGATCCTATGGTGATTGCCGCAAAGGCCATGGAGAGGGGGTTCGTCAAAAAAAGGGATTTGGAGCTGATGTCCCGCAAGGAAATCGTCGGGCTGATCACGAAGCCGGGCTTTTCCACCAGGACGCGCGTGACCCATACTTCTGGCCGCGGCGTCGGCATGGACGTGGTTAAAAAGAACGTGGAGAAGTTGAACGGCACTCTCGAAATCGATTCCATACCGGGCAAGCAGTCTCAATTCAGAATAAAAATACCTCTCACTTTGGCCATTATTCCCGCGTTGCTCGTCAGGGTCGACTCGGACCTGTTCACTATCCCCTTGGCCAACGTGGAAGAAACTCTGAGAATATTCTTGCAGGACACCTCCACCATCGAGGGCGTGGAAGTGGTCCATCTACGCGAAAGCACCTTGCCCTTGGTAAGGCTGGCGGAAGTTTTCGGGGTTGGCTCCCATTCGGGCGACGAGACCAAGGCTTTCGTCGTGGTGGTAAGTACGGGCATGAGACGGGTCGGTCTCGTAGTGGACGCATTGATCGGACAGGAAGAGGTGGTAATCAAGCCTCTGGTGGACTACCTACAGGAAAGCAGCGGCTTTTCCGGGGCCACGATACTGGGAGACGGACGGATCTCTCTCATTCTCGACGTCTACGAGTTGGTGAACCTTACAATCGACAGGCGAACCCGCAAGTTGGCGGCGGCTTCCTACAACAAGGGCCAATTGAACGCGGAGTCCGAAAAAAGTTCGTCGAAATTGCATGCGAGCGAAACGAGTGTCTAAATAACGCGAGCGGTTGTCCATGTTCAAGATGGTTTCAGCGTTGAAATACAGTCGGTGAAAAATATGGCAAAAGAAACAAGTGTGATTGTAGTCGACGACTCGGCGTTCATGAGAAAAGCGGTGACGGAAATTTTGGAATCCGATCCGGGCATCGGAGTCGTCGGCTCGGCCAAAAACGGTCTGGAAGGACTGAATATGGCGAAATCGCTTAAGCCCGACGTAGTCGTTCTCGATATCGACATGCCAATCATGGACGGTCTTACGTGCGTCAGGCACATGATGATAGAGTCTCCTTGTCCCATTGTGATCTTAAGCTCGCTTTTCGCCGAAGGAGCCATAACGTTCGAAGCCCTTCGCCTAGGGGTCGTCGATTTCGTTCCGAAGCCGTCGGGGGCCATATCCGACAATATCGGCCAGGCCAAGCAAAGTCTTGTCGACCGGGTCAAGCTTGCCAAAAACGTCAATCTTATCAACATTCGCCGGGTAAGGTTGCGCAAATGGGACAAGGACGACCAACTGGTCGATTTGTACAGGTTTCGGGCACTGGACTATATTCTGGCGATCGGTACGACCTTGTCCGGGCCGAATACCGTCATCAGACTTCTGTCCTCTCTTTCTCCCACGATTCCAGCCTCGATAGTGGTGGTCCAAGAAATCTCCCCCAAAATCATAAGTTCTTTCGTCAAACAGTTCGACGAGCACGTTCCTTGGAAAGTGGAGGTCGCCAGAAACAACACGGTTTTGGAGCAAGGCGTCTGCTATTTGAGTTCCACCGAGAAAAAGCTCGGGCTGGAAGTGAACCAAAACGGAGAGGTCTGTATCGTTTTCAAAAAAACCGAAAAAATGCCTTTGAACGTTCTTTTTTCATCCGTCGCCGATATTTTCCGCCAGAACGCGATCGGCTTGCTTTTGACCGGCATCGGAAACGACGGCGCGGACGGTTTGGCCGATATTCGCAAAGTCTCGGGCGTCACGCTTGCCCAAGAGGCCCAGACATGCGTCTATCCCAACCTGACGGACAACGCCATAAGAAGCGGGGTCGTCGATATCGTTTTGGACGAGAGAAAAATTTCGACCGCCATTGAAACCCTGATGAAATAGGACCTGACGCAACTGGAAGCTAACAACGGGACGCGTTTATAGGAGACGATATGATTATAGAGTGCAAAAATTGTGGAACGAGGCTGAAGGTGGACGAAGACCGTATCAGCCTTCAAGGCTCGAAGGTCAGGTGTTCGAATTGCTCCGGAATTTTCAAGGTCCGCAAGCCCACCGAGGCCGCCGGAAAAAAAACGACGGAAGTCACGACTTCCCGGCGTGGCACGGAAGGCGCCGAAATCGTCGCCATGAGCAACCAGAAAGGAGGGGTGGCCAAAACAACCAGCTGTCTGAACCTCGGCGTGTCCCTGTCTCTTCTTAAAAAACGGGTTCTCCTGGTGGATTTCGACGTGCAGGCCAGCTTGAGTTCTTGCCTGGGCTTCCAAGACGTCCTCTCGTTCTACGACGCCATCGGAACGGGCGACAAAAGCGTTTCCCCGGCAATAAAAAAAACCCGGTACCAGAACCTTTGGATTCTTCCCTCCAACAGAAACATGGTGATGCTCAACAAAAACTATTTCGGCGCGAAAAACTTCGAGTTTGTTCTGAAGGAGAAACTGAAACCCGTCAGGAGCAATTTCGACTATATCCTCATCGACACGCCGCCTTCCATGGAATTTTACACCATGAACGCCTTGACCGCCGCCGATTGGGTCATTATTCCGTCGAACTGCGAATTTCTTTCCACCCAGGGAGTTCTCCAGACGGTCAGTTTTCTGTCGGCCATATCGGGAAGGTCCAATCCGGGAGTCGACTACCGGGTCCTGATTACCATGTACGACGGCCGGGACACGGTTTCCAAACTCATTTACACGAAGCTTAAAAATATCCATGGCGCGAGGACATTCGACACGGTGATCGGGGTCGATACCAAGGTTCGCGAATCCCAAGTCATGAGGACCCCGATCGTCTATTATTACAAACACAGCCCGTCCGCGCTGCAATACGTGACTCTTGCGCGGGAGATAATCGGAAAATAGAAAATGGGCGATTCGGAAAAACACCATACCCGGCTGTTTTCCTTGCTGTCGTTCGGCTTGGTAGTGCTTGCGTGGGCTACCGCGGCCCGTGTGTCGGGATTTGGCGAATCGGTCTTTCCAAGCCCGGCGAAAGTGGCGAAAAGCATGGTGGAATTGACCGCGAACGGCGTTTTGATAAAGCATGCCGTCGCAAGCCTCTTCAGGGTCACGACGGGATTTTATCTCGCTATCCTGTTCGCCGCTCCCATAGGCATTTTGCTTGGCCGCATCAGGGTGTGCAGACTGTTTATCAGCCCCGTGATTCAATTTTTGCGGCCTATAAGTCCTTTGGCCTGGATTCCGCTGGCCATGCTCTGGTTTGGTATAGGCGACAAGCCCGCCGTTTTTCTGATTTTTCTGTCTAGCTTTTTTCCGCTCGTGGTCGCCACTACGGTCGCCGTTTCCGAAATCAACCCCGTCTATTTTTACGTGGCCGCCAATTTCGGTTTTACGAAGATGGAACTGATCCGAAAAGTAATCGTCCCGGCGATTATGCCGTCGGTGGTCACCGCCCTTCGGATATCCCTGGGCATTGCTTGGCTGGTGGTGGTGGCGGCGGAAATGATCGCCGTGAAATCTGGCCTGGGATACTTGATTTTGGACAGCAGAAACGCATTGAGAATGGATTGTGTCATGGTCTCCATGATCGTAATCGGAGCCATCGGACTGGCGTTGGACCACGTCATGAAAAAAATGGGCAAACTGGATTCCGTCTTTTGGGGAACTTTGGAATCGTAGGAATTAATCCGTGCGGTAGAGAAACATGGGACAAATTTCGGTCAGAAACCTGGGTAAGTTTTATATAGACAGACGTCGTAAGCGCAGGAGCGTCAACGAACCCCTAAATGTCTCGGGTACTCTCGTCCAAGTGTTGGAAAATATCGACTTGGAATTCGAAAACGGCGAAATGGTATGCATCCTGGGGCCTTCCGGATGCGGAAAATCGACCCTGCTGAGGATAATCGCCGGATTCGACGCTTCTTACACGGGCGATGTGCTTATCGACGGCGAAAGAGTGAACGGCCCGAACCACAACCATGTTTTCGTTTTCCAGCACAGTTCGCTCCTGCCTTGGATGACTGTCCGGCAGAACGTCGGCCTGGGGCTTCGCCGCATGAAGGACAAGGAGGAGATGGAGGCTAAAATCAGGGAAAACCTCGAAATCGTGGAGCTGGAGGGATTCGAAAACCACTTTCCCCATCAACTGTCCGGAGGGATGAGACGAAGGGCCGAACTTGCCAGAGCCTTGGCGGTGGACCCGGACGTGTTGTACATGGACGAGCCGTTTACCGGCCTGGATTATTTCACGCACCTTAGAATCCGCGAGGAAATCGTGAATATGCACGAGTTCTTGGGGAAGACCACTTTGCTGGTTACCCACGACATCGACGACGCATTGGTTCTGGGCGACCGGATCGTCATTCTCAACGGAAGACCGGCTAAGGTAGTGCTTTCCCGGAAGCTCGAATTCGAAAGGCCCCGAGACTTCCTGAAAGAGCAGGAACTGGGAGACCTCAGGGAGGAAATCTTTCTGATGCTCGGCGTAAGCTACGCCGTTTGATTCATGTCGCCTCTCCGCAAAACTCGAAACCTTTTCGGTTCGGGAACGGCAGGGGGCGCTGCTGTTTTCTTAACGTTTGAATTCTAATTTTATCGGAATCAACCAATAACAAACCAAAGGAGAAAAACAATGATAAGGGCGAAGGAAAAAACAACCATTTTGATTCTCTCTTTCCTGTTCGCGACGATCTTTGCCATGGAAGGAACATCGGAGGCGGTGGAGATCGGCCTTACGATACCGGAAACCGGACCTTACGCGGAACAGGGAAAAGAGCAGCTGAACGCCTTCAAACTGGCTATCGACGAAGTAAACGCCAAGGGAGGCCTCCCCGGGGGGCAGATCACGTATACTACCGTCAACACCCAATCCAACCCGGAAGTCGCGGTCGCGGGCGCGCGCAATCTCATTTCGAGAGGCGCGGTCATGTTGACTGGAGGTTCCAGTTCGGCCGTGGCGGCGGCTTTGTCCGCTGAATGCCAACGCAGCGGGGTCTTGTTCATGGCGGGTTTGACCAACGCAAACCAGATTACGGGAACCGAAGCCCATCGCCACACTTTCCGGTGGTACTCGAGCGCCCATCAGAGCGCCAAGGCCCTTTCGAAAACCCTCGTCGAAAGATTCGGCAATAGCGCGAGCTACGCATATATTTACGCGGACTACTCGTGGGGCCAGGATGTTACGGAAACCATGCGGAGAATTCTCGAATCCCAGGGAGCAAGAACAGTCTATACGGCATCGACGCCCCTCGGCGCAAAGGGCGGGATATCCGGCGCCCAAATGAAACAACGCCTTGGCTTCCTGGCGAAGTTGGAAGAAGTCGTCAAGGCCGCTCCCACTGTCCTTGTTTGCTCGCAGTTCGGCGCCGATCTGGTGGGGATTCTTCAACAGGCGCAGAAAATGCGTCTGATGGACAAAATGGCGGTCGTCGCGCCCATCATGGACTTGTCGGTTGCGAAGGAGGCCGGTTCCGAAGCAATATACGGAGTATTGTCGACCATGCCCTGGTACCACGGCTTGGCGGATCAATACGAAGGTTCCCGTAGGTTCGTCCAAGCATACGAAAGGGCTTACGGCGGAAAACCCGGGACCATCGGCGCCACTGCATATGTCAATATCATCGTCTGGGCCGACGCGGTCAAGCGTGCGGGAACTACCGACCCGAAAAAAGTCATCCCCGCCCTCGAGGACTTTCGGTTCTCATTGCTTGTGGACGAGGAATATTTCAGAAAATGGGACCACCAGGGAATCAGGCCGGTGTTCGTGGTCGAGGGAAGAAGGCCTGCGGCCGGTTCCGAAGACTATTTCAGCATTGTCGCCCGCATGAGCGGCGAGGAGGCTTCCCGGACCATGGCGGAAAACCCCGTCCGGCTCGAAATGCTTCCAGGCGAAACTGTCGAAAGCGCGGCGCCATCGACGCAACAGTAAATTTTTCGGAAGACAACCTAACTAAAAAATATAGGAGGGAAACATGAATCCAATCCGGTGGTTTTTAGACCTCAGCCTGCGGTGGAAACTTCTGCTGTTCGCTCTTTTCATCAGTATGGTCCCGATCGTGGTGGTGGGCTACTTCGCCAACGACGTGGCAAATGAGGCGTTGATCGCGGAGGCGGAAAACAAACTCATCGCCGTAAGGTCCTCCAGGGCGGATCAAATCGAGACCTGGTACGTCGAGCGAAGCAAAAACCTTGTACGTAACGCGAAAAGAGCTGTCGTCGCCCAGTCGCTTCAAGCCGTAGAAACAGCGTTCGGGTCCATAGGCGGGTCGGACAGGGACAGAAGCGCCGCCGCCAATGCCGCGATCGCTCCGAACGCGCCCGTTTCGGCCTTCAGCGAAACTTTCGACTTCGCGACCGACGCGCTGACGGGTTTGTCCGAAGCTTACGGGTATCAGGACATATACCTGATCTCGGAGAACGGCCACGTTCTCTGGACCGACAAAAAGGCTTCGGATCTCTTTACCAACCTCGTCAACGGTCCCTACGCCGATTCGAACCTCGGACAACTGTTTCGCGAAGCCGTTAAGCAGAGTGTTGGACAAGCGGTCGCAAGCCGGTTGAGGGTCTACGCCCCTTCGAACGCACCCGCCCGCTTTTTGGCCGCGCCAGTTGTTTACGAGGGAAAAACCCTCGGAGTTCTCGCCTTCCAGTTTCCCGACGAACTCACGAAAATTCTGCAAAACTACGAAGGCCTGGGCGATACCGGCGAATCCTATCTCGTGGACAAGGAATCGTTTCTCATGCTGACCCAGTCCCGGTTCGGGACGGAAGACACCATCCTGAAACAAAAGGCGGATCAGCATGCGGTCAAGCTTGCCGCGCAGGGAGAAACCGGGTTCGTTGTAGAAAAGGACTACCGAGGCAAAAGTTCCGCGACGGCGTACCAGCCGATTACCAACTTCGGTCAAACCGAGTTGCTTATTACTTCGATCGAAGAGGACGAAGCCCTCGAAGCGGTATATCGTCTTCGTAACAGTTTGCTTTATATCGGTCTCGTTGTCGCCGCCATCGTTCTCGTTATCGCGTTCTTCATGGCCCGGACCCTCGCCAACCCCATTGTCACCATCGCCGATACAGTCCGGAGGATGGCGGAAGATCGCGATCTTACCATCAAGGTGCCCGTGGCGAACAAGGACGAAATCGGGGCCATGGCCTCGGAATTGAACACTCTCATCGAGCAACTCGACGAATCTTTCGGCTTGGTCGTTCAGTCTGCGGACAAGGTCGGCGAAAGCTCTTCCGAAGTGGCGACTCGAGCAAGCAGAAACAGGGAGCGCGCCGCCAACGAGGAAAAGCAGACTCTGGAAATCCAGAAGACCATTCAGGAAATGGGGAAGACCGCCGGCGAGGTGGCATCCGCCGCCTCCGCCCAGGAAAAGGCTGCCGTGCAGTCTCAGGCACGCGTGGAAGTACTCATCAAATCGCTTGCCCAAGTGGTCCAGATCGCCAAGGAACAAACGGAGCAGGCGAACATCGCCACCGACCGCGTCGGCGCCATGGGCAAGGCCGGCGCGGAGGTCGTGGCCACCTCCCAGAAACAGGCGCAAGCGGTCGAGGAAGCTTCCAAGGCCATCGACGCCATCGGCAAGATCATCAATGAAATGGCCGATGCCGCCAAGCTGGCCACGGAACAGGGCGAAAACGTCCGGAAAGCCGCCGACGAAGGCGCCGAATCGGTAAAGGCCACCGTGGAAGGTATGGCCGAAATCGCGCAATCCTCGGACCAGATTTCCGAGATCATCGGCGTCATCACCGAAATCGCCGAACAGACCAACCTCTTGGCCTTGAACGCCGCCATCGAGGCCGCCCGCGCCGGAGAACACGGCAAGGGCTTCGCGGTCGTCGCCGACGAAGTCGGTAAACTGGCCCAACGGTCTTCCGAAGCGGCCAAGGAAATTACCGGCCTTATTAAAAACTCCGTGGCGAGAGTCGAGGAAGGTACCAAGCTGACCGACCAGTCCACCAAGGCCCTCGCGAAAATCGCCGAGGGCGGCCGGGCCAACCTCCAGGCCATTCTCGACATTTCCAAGAAGGCGCAGAGTCTGACCGAAGGTACCCGACAGGTGGACGAGGTCATGGATCGTTTGAACGAACTTGCCAAGCAGGTCGGTAGCCTCGCCGGCGCCCAGGGCGAAAGAAGAAGGGTCGCCGAGGAGGCCCTTTCCTCGCTGGTGGACAAGGTCAACACGGTAGCCAAGCTTGCGACCGACGCCGACGATGCCGCCAGAAACGTGGGAAAGGAAATGGAAGGCATCGTGACGCGTACCAAACAGACGGAGGAGATGACCGGTCTGCAAGCCCAACGTTCCAAAAAGCTGGTGTCCATTTCCGACGAGTCCCTGGAAGGCGCGCGAAACACCGTGCAGGGCGCCGGCCAAGTCGTGGCAATTACCGAGGAAATGCAAAGGGTTTCCGAGGAACTTCACGAACAGGTCGTGCAGTTCAAGGTTTCCGGAATCAAAGAGAAAGAAAAGACAAGGGCGAGAGCCGCATAGACAGCGAAAAACGGAAAAACCGCCGGGCACCGACCGGGACCCGGCGGTTCTTTGTTCCCCGTTCGAATATTGAACCCACCGGAAAAAAATGCGGATGCGGCGGAAACCGCTGCTCCGCGTTCCTGCCGGTTCGTGAAAACGGCTCCTCTTCGAAAAATTTGTCATCGCCTCAAGTCGATGATATTATATTTCTCCCGAACCCATGTTTCGGGTTCGTGCCTATTGGAAACAATTGAGGAAAACGCATATTCGATTCTTCGGAATGTCGGTCCATGCCGAATTGTTTTTAAATATCATCAAAGAGGGGAATTAGGCTTGAATGGAGAAACTTGCTAAAAAGCGGGCTACCTACGAAGATTTGAGAAAATTGCCCGACCATATGGTCGGGGAGATTGTCATGGGCGAACTTTACGCATTGCCGAGACCGTCTCCGCGACATAGCAAGGCGACTTCGGTCCTGGGAGGAGAACTTGGATTCCCGTTTCAATTCGGACGGAACGGCCCGGGCGGCTGGTTGATTCTCTTCGAACCCGAATTGCGACTTGGGGAAAACACCTTGGTTCCGGACTTGGCCGGCTGGAAAAAGCAAAGACTGCCCCGTCCTCCCGAAACGAATTGGATCGAGGTCCCTCCCGATTGGGTTTGCGAAGTGCTTTCCCGAAGCACGATCAGACTCGACCGCTTGAAAAAGATGCCGGTTTACTCCGAATTCGGCGTTTCCCATGTTTGGCTGGTCGATCCCGTCGCAAAGACGCTGGAAGTGTTCAAGCTGGTGTCCGGCCACTGGATGCTTGTCCAAACTGCGGGAGAAGATCAAAAAGTTCGCGCGGAACCTTTCCAGGAGGTTGAAATCGATCTGAACAATCTGTGGTGGGACTGAGAACCTCGCAGGTTCCCCATTCAATCCTTGCATTCGTCCCATCGATCCTCGCCGGCGGCAGGAACTTCCCATGAACCTGCCCCGAATACTCCATATTAGTTGACATTATCCGTCCCGTCTGGCATATATCCCCGAAAATTCCAAGTGTTCGAAAACGAACGAATTATTGGTTGGAACGGCAATAAATTACCAAGATACAAGGAGTTCGCATGAAAAAGCTCGAGAACCTGTTGGACCGTATTGTAAATCGCGGCAACATCAACCTGCGCGGTTTATCAATCGATGTCAGACCCTATCTTCTAGAGTTTGTGCCATTGGACCAGATGCTCAAATTCTATGCGTTTTACGGGATCTGGTCCAATCACCCGATCCATTTCCATTTCAGCAACTCCAATCTGGCAGGCAGCTACTTTTTGGGAAGATGCAAGGTGGACAACTCGATTCTGTACAAGTGCGACATTCGGGGGGACGAGCTGAAGGAGAAAGGGGAAAAGTTCGACGTGGACGGCGTTCCCGTCAACGTGGACGACGACGAGTTCATCTGGATCAAGGACAGCTATTTGATTAAAACCCTCGTCCACAATTTTTCCCACAATCCCGAAAAGATGGAGCTGTTTCTGATCAAAAACTCGGCCTCCGCTCCGTATGCCAACATCCACGGTTCTCCGATAGAGGGTTGTTTCCTGGAGCCCTTCAGCACGGTGGATCTCACCACTCTCCACGATTGCCGGGTCGGCACATACTCCTACGTGCAGGCGGGGGAACTTTCCCACCAGGATATAGAATCCGGACGCGTATGGGTGAAATACAAGGACGTGTTCGATTTCAACTACCAGTTCTCCAAAGACATTCTTCACAAAAAGTATATCGCCTTCGATCCGGGAAAGGGCGCAATTGGAATGTTCATGGATTTCGCCGAGGATCGAAAGACCGAATTCCAGATTCTCTACGATGTGGTTCATTTGGAATCTCCCGTGAAAGAGGTGCCTCCGGGCGCCTCCATCAACCGTTACAGCGTGTGGAGAGGAAAAAATCAAATCGGCAGGAACGTACTCGTGTCACAAAGGGCCTATCTGGAAAACGCTTTCCTCGGGGAGGGCGCCAACGCCCAGGAAAACTGCTATATAGGATATTCGCGGCTGGAGGGATACAACGTGACCGCCCACGGCGCCTCCATTATCCACGCCAACATGGGCAAGAAGATTTTCGTCGGATTCAACTCTTTCCTGTGGGGAAGGAAAGAGTGCAAAATAACAGTGGGCGACCAATGCATTGTCATGCCCCACACCATTATGGACTTGACCGAGCCGGTGACCGTTCCGGAAAAGCACTTGGTCTGGGGTTACATCCGCACGCAGGAGGACTTGAAGGAAAACAGCATTCCCTTGGAAAAGCTCGCTGAAACCAAGGGGGAAATCAAGATCGGCGCAATGACTTTCAAGGGCGACGGCGCTGTTTTCGTGGATGCTTTCCGGCATCGGATCGAACACATCCTGAAAGCCAACGGAGCCTTGTTCGACGGCCGAATCGGCAGGGGCCACGCGCAGAAAGGCCAGGATATATCGTTCAACATAATCCAGCCCTACCCGCAAGGTCGTTTGGAGGGAATCTACCCATCCATCGACATAGAGCCGTAATTGCCGAGGGATAATTGGCGTGACAAAACCAAGAGGCCGGGGATTTCGCTTTCTCCGGCCTCGTGGTTTTGGATCAATGCGGAGATGCCACGGTAGCGCCGCCTTCCACGGCGGCGCGGCCCCTCGAAGGCAGATTGTCTTATCCCCGGACGCTATTTGAAAAAATTCAGCAGGGCATGCAGGTTCGTCAGCGGGTGCGGAGGGCATCCGGGGATGTAAAGGTCTACCGGGAGTATACTGTCCAAACCTTCGCTTACTTCCGGGTTTCCTTGGAACGGGCCTCCCGCGATGGCGCAGCTTCCGACAGCGATAACCACCTTGGGCGCGGGCACGGCTTCGTAGGTTTGCAGCATGGCCGTCCTCATGTTTTTCGAAACGGGGCCGGTCACCACGATGCCGTCGGCGTGGCGGGGGGACGCAACGAAATTGATTCCGAAACGAGCCAAGTCGAAAAAAGGAGTCGCCAAAACGTTCAGGTCGGCTTCGCAGGCGTTGCATCCGGCCGCGCTGACTTGTCTCAGCTGCAAGGAGCGTCCGAAAAGTTTCTTGAAATGCTGGCGGGAATGTTCCGCCAGCGCCGGAAGGGCGCTTCCGTCGGTAATCAGATGCTCCTTTTCGGAGACTCCGAGTTCGAAGTTCCTGGAAAAGGAAACGAATTTTCCCTTTGAAAGTCGTTCGCAGGCGCCGCAGAAAACGCAACGGCCCATATCGATCGTTCGACCCTCGGCGTCTATGGCGCCTTGGGGACAGGCGGCCGCGCATTCCGCCGCCAAACCGGGCGATGCGGATTTGTAAATCGCCGGCAGTCCCCGATAGCGTTTCGACAGTTCGATGGGCGCAAGGGGATAATTGGTTGTTCTGTAACCTTGTTCGTATCTGTTTTTTATAAAATTGAGCATGCTCGTTTCAATTCGTTATTTGATTGTCCATGGTATATTGGCGTTTCGGTTCGTTGGCGGTGCGCCTACGAATACATTTTCGACAAACCATACGATCTGAACTATAAATCGAACCCGCAATAGGACAGGTTGTAGCTCTTGTTGTTCAATGGAAAATCCGAAATTCCCGTATTGCGCAAAGACATGGAAAGCCCGTTCCAGTTGTGGAAAGAGGGATCCTTGATTTTGTAGCGCATTATTTTGCCGGTATGGTCGGTAAGCACGCAGTGCGACACTTCGCCCCTCCAAGCTTCGTTTACGGTGCATACGAAAGACGACGGGGTCGGCTCGAGAATTTCGTCGGGCGTTACGCATCGAGTTTCGATAGGTTTTCTCAACAGGAACTTGACCATTTCGATGGACTCGCGAATTTCATTGGCCCTTACCATTGCTCTGGCGTAGACGTCGCCGGCGACCGCGTCGTTTTCGGGAACGAAAAGATGCGGATAGTGTTCCGTCGGAAAAACCCGACGTGCGTCGTAAAGCACTCCGCAGGCACGTCCTGCGGGACCTACCAGGCCGAGCTTCTCGGCGTCATCCTTGCTCACCTTGCCGCATTCCTCGAACCTGGCGCGGACGCTTGGCGTGGAGAAAAGAAGTTCTATCACATGCGCCACCTGGGGTTGCAGTTCCTCGATCCGGCTCTGCAAAACCTCGCGATCCTCGTCGGTCAAGGGAAAGCAGACGCCGCCGGGCCTCACCAGTCCTTTGCCGAAGCGGTTTCCGCAAATCCAAAGGGACATGTTGAGAAAGTCGCCGCGCATTCGCCCGAAATAGTTCGCCGGGGACAAAAATGCAACGTCGCCGCTCAGCGCGCCCAGGTCTCCGATATGGTTTTGAAGACGTTCCAGTTCCAAAGCAATGGTCCGGATGATTTTCGCGCCATCGTCAGGCTGCCTTCCGGCAAGGCCTTCGAACGCCTGGGCCATGCAAAGGCCGTGTCCGATCGCCGTATCCCCGGCGATTCCCTCCGCGATGACGGGATAGCGCTTTGGTTCCGCGCTCAAGAGCATCCGTTCCACGCCCCGGTGCTGATAGCCCAGCTGAATCTCGAGATTCAGCACCCGCTCTCCGATGCAGTTGAACCGAAAATGCCCCGGCTCGATTACCCCGGCGTGGACCGGCCCAACGGCCACTTCGTGGATTTCCTCGCCTTCCACCGAATAATAGTCGCAGTTTCCGGGAATGTCCTCGTCGTAATCGTTGCCGAAAACATCCTTCCGGCCAGAATAGTTGGGGTGGTAGCGGACCATTTTCAGCCAAGGGTGTCCGACGGGACGCACCCCGTATTGTTCCGCGATCTCCCGCTCGAACATGTGCAGCTGCTCGCAATCGGGGGTCAAGGAACGATACACGGCGGGCACGTCGCATCGTCCGGCGAGCAACTGGTTTTTTGTTCTCACAACGGCCATAAGCTTGAGTTGCGATCCCTCGGGATAGGCGAAATACTGCACTACCTTGCCGCCGTCTCCCACCGTGTACACAATTTCGCTCCGAAAATCCGCGAATGCCAGGTGCGGGATTTCCTTCGTCAATACCGCTTCTCCATTGCCGATAGCTTTGAAATATATCATTTTTGTTAAAATCCCCCGCCTATGGGCGCTACCGCCTTGATAATCGTCTCGTACAAATTCCCCGGCATCCAGAAACAGAGCGCAAATGATGTCGACAAAAGCACATATTGGGGCCACACCATGGCAGGATTTTCCTCCACGGGTTTGGCGCCGCGAATGTCTCCGAACGAAATTTTCATCGCATGCCTGGCGAATCCCGCGAAAATGACGCATATGCTAAGAATGAAAAGCACGACTTCGACGTAGTGTCCCTCACGGAAAGCGCCGATGACGATGAAAAGCTCGCCCAGGAAGATTCCGAAAGGCGGAAAGCCGGATATTCCAGCGAACCCGCCGAAAAAGGCCAGGAATGTTTTCGGCATTCGCTTGGCCAGTTTTCCCGTGGCTTCGATCAATCGGCTGCCGTAACCCCGCAAAATGTTGCCCGACGAGAGAAACAAGGACGATTTGATCAGGCTGTGGTGGATCAGGCAGATTATGGCGCCGTACACTCCCACGCCTCCGATGCCGGTTCCGAATGCGATGATACCCATGTTTTCGATGCTGGAGTAGGCCAAAAGGCGCTTGTATTCGGTCTGCTTCAGGATGAACGTCGCGGCGGCCATGATGGACAACAGGCCGAACACCACGAGTATGGTTCCGGAAAAGTCGCCTAGTCCCGCCGCGTGCATGATCTTGTGGGTTTTGAAAATTCCGAGGTAGGCGCAGTTCAAAAGCACCCCCGACAAAAGCGCCGAGGCCGGACTGGGGGCCGCGCTGTGGGCGTCCGGAAGCCACGTGTGCATGGGCGCGAGTCCCATTTTGGTGCCGTATCCCACGAGAATGAAGACAAAACCGGTTTTGAGCCAGAGCGGATTCAGCTGTTTCGCCACTTCCGAAAGACTGGTGAACGCGAGCGGACTCTTCACTCCCGGAATGTCCATGGACAAAGCGATCAGGACGGACCCCAGAAGCGCCAGCGCGATTCCCACCGAACAGATCAGGACGTATTTCCACGTCGCTTCGATGGAAGCCGCCGACCGATGGGTGTATATCAGAGGCGCGCTGGCGAGCGTCGTGGCCTCGATGGCGATCCACATGACCATGATGTGATCCGAGAGCGTCACCATGGTCATGGTGGACAGAAAAAGAAGCATCGATCCCACGAAGACGTTTTCGGATCGAAGCTTCGTCGCCTCGAGATACGCCGTCGTGTAGATGGATATCAGAAAGAAAAGAAGCGATATCACCAGCAAGGACAGAAGTCCCTCCGGCGTCACCATGAAGTAGTCCGGAAAGAATGCTTCGGGCCTGTATATCCAGAGCAGGGCGGACAGTGCGAGGTGTACCGCGCCGGTCAGCACCATGAGAACACGGCCAATCCCTTTCGACAGGAAGAAGGCGAGCGCGCCGGCGACAAACGGAACCAGAAAAACGATTTCAACCATGAAAATTTATCCCTATTCCTTTAAAGTTCGCAGCAGCGAAGTATCCACATCGTCGAACT
Organism: uncultured Desulfobacteraceae bacterium; assembly: GCA_964575975.1. GTDB lineage: Bacteria > Desulfobacterota > Desulfobacteria > Desulfobacterales > SKZT01. The sequence goes on along the minus strand of CAZNTU010000062.1, from coordinate 3,727 downwards.
CGTGTTTGATGTTTTGCAGGATGATGGCCATGATCATCACGCCCGCCAAGACGTCCAGGAGGATGCCGAACTCCACGATATGATGGGTGCTCACGGCAAAGCACGTGCCTACGAGATAAATTCCGTTTTCCATCATGATATATCCCAGGACCATGGCGATGGCGTTTCGTCGGGCCATCAGAAGGAACATCCCGGCGGCCAGGAGGGATATCGCCGTGGGAAGCAGCAACGCGTGACCGGCGGTGGCTTGCGGAAGGTCGAACTTGGGGCTCACGAACGCGGCGGCCACGATCAGGACCAAACCCGCCAGCAGGGACGCGTGATATCCGACGATAGGCTCCACCTCCCGTCGGATTCCCACTTTGACAACGGCATAATAGATGCACGCGGGAATGATAATCCCCCTGATCATGAGCGTGACCATGATGAATATGATTCCTCCCGTGGTCATGTCGAACTCGAAGAAGAGAGGCACGATGGAAACTACAATGCCCTGGAAGGCCAGGACCTTTATGAGCGTCGGAAGCCGGCTGGACCCGAAGGAAGACAGGACCGACAGCAAAGCCAGCGCCAGAATGGAATCCACCATTTGGATCATTTTACGAACTCCAATGTAATTATGGTTGCAAAGAAGGCTAACGCGAAGGAAGTGAGCACGAACTGGGGCACTTTGTCCATGCGATAGCGGGCTATCGCCGATTCCATGACGCCGACGGCCCCGTAGACCGCGGCCAGGCTAAGAAGAAAAAGCCCCGCGTCGGCGGCCGCGTTGCCTATCGTCGCCGGCTGGATCAGCCGGGCGACTATCGTCGAGTAGAAGAAAAGCTTGAAATACGATCCGAGTTCTATGAAGGCCAAGTCGGGTCCGCTGTGGTCCAGGACCATGACTTCGTGGATCATGGTCAGCTCGAGGTGCGTCGCGGGATCGTCCACTGGTACCCTGGAACTTTCGGTCAGAAGGACGATGAACAAGGCGATCACGACGAACAGCAGGGGCGTGCCCGCAGCCCGCCACAAGCCCAGTGGCTGGCCCCCGGAAAAATAGGCGGCCAGTTTCAATTCGCCGGTAAGGACGTAGAACAGGATCAGGATCATGAACAGCGTGGCTTCGCAGATGATGGGAAAGTAAGCCTCCCTCGCCGCGCCCATCCCCTCGAACGGGGATGCCGTGTCCATGGCGGCCGCGATGGTGAAAAACCGTCCCAGCCCGAACAGGTAGAGCAGCAGGACGATGTCGCCGTTGAACGAAAGCAGCGGAGACTGTCCCGCGACAGGCAGGAACATCAGCGCCATCGTAGCCGTGCAAAGCGAAACCATCGGTCCCAGCTTGAAAATGAACGTGGTGCTGGTGCTGTAGACCGATCCCTTCTTCAGCAACTTGATCAGCGTGTAGTAGTTGATCAGCAGCGGCGGTCCCTTTTTCCCTCCGAAAAACGCCTTCACCTTGAGGATCAGCGCCGAGTAAAGGGGCGCGAGAACCATCGCCAGGGCCAAAAACAATAAAGACTTGAGCATAGAAACCTCTTCTCGGGGCCTTGTCTGTGTGTATAAAGTTCCATCGAGGTCAGACGAAGAACAACAAAACGACGATCGCCAGCAGAATGTACCCTATATAAAGGTGTATATCCCCGTGCTGGAGCCAGCGCAGCTTGTCGAACATCCACAGGACCGGCCGGACCACCGCGTTTTCCATGTGCATCTCGGCGATGTCGTGTACGTGGCTGTGGTAATGGGTTTTCGCGGGAAAGCGTCCCTTTACGGGCGGATGGTCTTCCGTGACCGGGGCGAGCGCGCCGAAGAACTGGAGAATGGACCCGGCATAGGACGACGACGTGTATTGCATCTTGACCGTGGGACGAGTGAAGCCGCATCCCCAAGTTCCGGAGACGGTTACGGTCTTGCCCTTGTAGAGGCGCGTCCGGAGAGCGACTATGACAGCCAGTATCAAGAAAAAGACCAATGCGGCCCTTGTGACGTTTCCGGTCAATTCCATGAACGGTTCCAAGGGAACGTTTCCGTAGGCCGGCTGCAAGGAGAAGGTCGCCTTGACCGCCATGGAGACGAACGCCGACGGAAAGACGCCGATCAGAACGCATACGGCGGCCAGGACCGCCATGGGAATCAGCATTGCGACGCCTTCCTCCTTCGCGTTTTCCGCAGCTCGGGTTCGGGGTTCTCCCTGGAACACGACTCCCACCACCTTGGTGAAGCAAGCCAGCGCCAGTCCCCCGATGACCGCGAGGCTGACAATGGCGAGCAGATTCATGGCGAACGCCGCATCCGAAAGGGCGACGCCTCTGAATCCGCCGATGTAGATCAGGAATTCGCTCACGAAGCAGTTGAAAGGCGGAAGTCCCGAAATGGCGAGAGACCCGATCAAAAACGTCGTGCCGGTGATCTTCATCTTTTTGATCAGGCCGCCCAGAGCGTCCATCGTGCGGGTTCCGGTCCTGTGAAGAACCATGCCCGCGCCCATGAAAAGAAGGGATTTGAAAAGGGAGTGGTTGAGAACGTGGAGCAGTCCGCCGGAAAAACCCAAGATGGCCATGACCGGTTTTCCCTCCGCCGCGCCGATCATTCCGACGCCGACCCCGATCAGGATGATCCCGATGTTCTCGACGCTGTGGTAGGCCAGCAGGCGCTTCAAATCGTGCTGGCCCAAGGCGTACACGACGCCCAATACCCCGGAAACCATGCCGGCCGTCAGAACGATAAAGCCGAAGACGGGCGTTTGCCAATCGAGAATCGCGTACATGCGAAGGATTCCGTAGACGCCGGTTTTGATCATCACGCCGGACATCACGGCCGAAATATGGCTAGGCGCGGCCGGATGCGCATGCGGCAGCCACACGTGCAGGGGAAAGACGCCGGCCTTGGAACCGAAGCCTACGAAAGCCAGGATGAAAACCAGCATTTTGGCCGTTTCCGGAAGCGTGGCGGCCGAATCGAACCCCAAATCGCCCGTTTGCGCGTACATCAGGCCGAAAGCCGCGAAAAGGAACATGGCCCCCGCCTGCGAAAACACGAAATAAAGGTAGCCCGCGCGCCGGTTCCCCTCGTCCTCGTAGTTGTAGACCACCAGGAAAAAGGACGAAAGCGACATGATTTCCCACGCCAGCATGAACGCGACCAGGTTTCCCGCCGAGACCACCAACGCCATGGACCCTATCAGAAGCCCGAAGAAAAAATAGTTGGCGGAGGTTCGTCGCGCTTGTTTTTCGTCGTGCATGTAATGGTAGCTGTAAACGACGGCAAGGAGGGAGATCGAGAAAATCGCAAGGAGAAAAAAGGCCGAAAGGGAATCGATTTTAAAGAAAAGCGGAAAGGCATTCAAACGATAGACGGCGGTCGCGGCCGAATTCGCCGGTTCGAAGAGTCTGAATACGGCGTCGAAAAATCCCAACATGCAACCGAACGACATGAACGCGACTCCCGCTTGCTTCATCAAAGCGAACCTGCGCCATAGGAAGAGCGGGAGACTCCCTCCGCAAAAAATCAAGGCCAAGGACAAAAACAGTTGATTCATAGGCTCCTCTTTTGATCTTTCGGATTCAAGATCAATATGTCGGTGCGACTTCGCCGGCTTTTTTTCCCGAGACGTCCGAAAGGGGCTTGAAAAAAGGTCTTGCTGTTTGAAACTTACAGAACGAGGCTGCTAAAATAAAGCTATGTTTAATTTGACATTGTAAACTTAACGGGTAACATGCCGAATTTATCGACCCGTGCG
>CAZNTU010000061.1:23967-28546 GCA_964575975.1 uncultured Desulfobacteraceae bacterium | reverse complement strand
GGGGCACGGAAACTATAAAAACCCTGTGTAATTCCGCGAGCGCCCATTAACCATTGACCATTGACCATTGACTATTGATTATTAGTCTACTTCCTCCGTCTTCACACCGTCAAATACCGCTGGATCATGCCTCGGTCCAACTTGCCGATCTCCTCCTCCGCCACCACTCGCCCCCTGTCCATGATGGCGAACCGGTCCGCCACCGCGTGGACGAACTTCAGCTTTTGCTCCACCAGGAGGATGGTCATGCCCATTTCGTCCCGAAGGCGGCCGACGATTTCGCCGATCTCCCGCACGATATTGGGCTGGATGCCTTCCGTGGGTTCGTCGAGGATCAGCAGGGCGGGGCCGAGCACGAGAGCCCGGCCGATGGCCAGTTGCTGCTGCTGGCCGCCGGACAGGTCGCCTCCTCGCCGGTCGAGCATCTCTTTCAATACGGGGAACAGATCGAAGACCAAGTCCGGGATTTTCTTGCGTTTTTCGCGTCCGGTGGCCAGTCCGATCTTCAGGTTTTCCTCTACGGTCAAAAGGGGAAAAACCTGTCTTCCCTGGGGAACGTAGCCGATACCCAGCGACGCCCGGCGGTCCGCGTCCAGCTTCGATATGGATTGGTTTTCGTAGACGATGTCGCCCGACTTGACTTTCAAAAGTCCCATGACGCAGTTGAGCAGGGTCGTCTTTCCCACGCCGTTTCTTCCCATGAGGCAGGTGCAGCGGCCTTTGGGGATTTGCAGATCGACGTCCCACAGGGTGTGGCTTTCGCCGTAGAACTGGTTCAATTTTTGGATTCCGAGCACGGCCGTCATTCTCCCAAATAAACTTCGATCACTTCCGGGTTGTTCTGTACCTCGTCCATGGAGCCTTCGGCCAAGACTCGTCCCTGGTGCAGCACGGTGACTTTCCTGGCGACGGATCGGACGAAATCCATGTCGTGCTCCACGACCACAACGCTGTGGGCGCCGGCGAGGGAGACGAGCAGTTCGGCGGTCCGCTCCGTCTCCTGTTGCGTCATGCCGGCCACGGGTTCGTCCATCAGCAGCAGCTTGGGGTTTTGCATCAGCAGCATGCCGATTTCCAGCCATTGTTTCTGCCCGTGGGACAACGAGCCCGCGCGGGAGGCTATCTCGTCCTTCAGGCCGACCGTTTCCAGCACCGCGTCCATCTTGTCGCGCCGGGCGCCGTCCAGTTTCGCCCCGAGGGTGGCCCAGACCCGCTTGTCGCCCGCTATGGACAGTTCCAGGTTGTCCCTCACGGTGTGTTTTTCGAACACGGTGGGCTTTTGGAACTTGCGGCCGATGCCCGCCCTGGCGATTTCCGGCTCGGTCATTTTCAAGAGGTTGATTTGCTGCCCGAACCAGGCGGAGCCGGAGTCGGGCTTTGTCTTTCCCGTGACGATGTCCATGATGGTCGTCTTGCCCGCGCCGTTGGGCCCGATGATGCAGCGAAGCTCGCCGTCGTCGATGTACAGGTTCAGATTGTCGACGGCCTTGAAGCCGTCGAAGCTGACCGAAATGCCTTCCAGATAAAGGATGATGCCGTGGGTGACGTCCAGGTCCGGCGGAAGATCGGGGACCAGGAAGTCGAACACGCGATCCCGGGGCCAGAAGGCGCGGAAATCCTCGGCAACGGTCATGAGATTGCCTCCTTTCTTCGGAAAAGTCCCGCCAGGCCGTTGGGAAGGAACAGGGTCGCCAGAATGAACAGCGCTCCCAGGCCGAACAGCCACGCGTCGGGAAACGCCGCCGTCAAATAGCTTTTCGCGAAATTGACGACGATCGCCCCCGCCACGGCGCCGTACAGGGTGGCTCGTCCGCCCACGGCCACCCACACGACGATCTCGATGGATCCGAGGGGGGCAAACTCGGACGGGTTGACGATCCCCACCTGGGGAACGTAGAGCGCGCCGGCGACGCCCGCCACAACGGCCGAAAACGTGAATATCCAAAGCTTGGCGTCCTCGACGCGGTACCCGATGAACCGCGCCCGGTCCTCTTCGTCCCGGATGGCCGTGCAGAGTTTTCCCAGCCGCGAATTGGTTATGTAGCGGCAGGCCGCGTACCCGCCCGCCAAGGCGAGGGCTGACGCGGCGAAAAGCCCTGCGCGCGTATGGTCGGATTGCAGGGAAAACCCCAGGATGTCCTTGAAGTCGGTCAATCCGTTGTTGCCGCCGAAGCCCATCTCGTTGCGGAAGAACGCGAGCATCAGGGCGTAGGTCAGGGCCTGGGTCATGATGGACAAGTAGACGCCCGTCACTCTCGACCGGAACGCGAACCAGCCGAACGCCAGCGCCAGCAATCCCGGAACCAGCACCACCATGAGCAGGGCGAACGGGAACGCGTCGAAACCGTGCCAGAACCAGGGCAGTTCCTTCCAGTTGAGGAACACCATGAAATCCGGCAGGATCGGGTGGCCGTACACGCCCCGGTCTCCGATCTGGCGCATCAGGTACATCCCCATGGCATAGCCGCCCAGGGCGAAAAACGCGCCGTGCCCCAGGCTCAGGATGCCCAGGTATCCCCACGCCATATCGACCCCGACGGCCAGCAGCGCGTAGCAAAGATACTTGCCCAAAAGCGACATGGTATAGGTGGACACGCGAAACGGGTTCGATTCCCCGAGGCCGAGGTTGAGCGCGGGAACCATCGCGGCGCTTATCAGCAGGAGGGCTATAAGGACAGTCCCCGCACGGTCTTTCGAATATAGTTTATCGACGATGTTCATAGGATTACCCTGCGGCCCTGCCTTTCTGCGGAAACAGACCCTGCGGCCGCTTTTGGATGAATAGAATGATCAGGACGAGGATAAGGATCTTCGCCAGCACCGCTCCCGTCCACGGTTCCAGGAATTTGTTCATCACCCCTAGGGTCAGTCCGCCCAAGAGAGTTCCCCAGAGGTTTCCCACGCCACCGAACACCACCACCATGAACGAGTCCACGATGTAGGCCTGGCCCAAGTTGGGCCCCACGTTGGTGAGCTGGGAAAGAGCAACCCCGGCGATCCCCGCGATGCCCGAACCCAGCCCGAAAGTCAGCGCGTCCACGCGCACCGCCCGTATGCCCATCGCGCGGGCCATTGCACGGTTCTGGGACACGGCCCGGACCTGCAAGCCGATGGAACTCTTTTTCAACAGCAGGAAAAGCCCGGCGAAGACCAGGAGGGAGAAGAGGAAAACCGCCACCCGGTTCGTGGTCAGGGACAACGCGGCGTTGATCCGGATGGAGCCGCTCATCCAGTCCGGGGAAGAGACGCTGCGGTTCAACGGTGAAAAGATGGAGCGGACGGTCTGTTGCAGAATCAGGCTGACGCCGAAGGTGGCCAGCAGGGTTTCCAGAGGACGACCGTAGAGAAAGCGGATCACCGTTCTCTCGATGGCGATGCCGACGACGCCGGAGACGAGGAACGCGGCCGGTATCGCCAGCAGGAACGCCGTTCCGACGGAGTTCGGAAGCAGTTCCTGCAGGACGAACGTCGTGTAGGCGCCCAGCATGATCAGTTCGCCGTGGGCCATGTTGATCACGCCGATCACCCCGAACGTGATCGCGAGGCCGATGGCCGCGATCACCAGGACCGAACCCAGGCTGAGGCCGAAAAAGACCGTCTCCACGAATTCCAGAAGTTCAACCCGCGATTCGATGGAATCCAGCGCGGCTTTCGCCTTCTTCAGAACGTCCGGGTCCCCCTCGTTTTCGATCAACCGCGCGAGTTCGTTTCGCACGGCCGGGTTCAGATTTCCGGAGAGCCTTTCCAGCGCGGCAAGCCGTCGCTCCTTGTCCGCGCCCCGCAATTGAATGATCGCTATCGCCGCCGTAAGGGCTTCCTTGACATCCGAGTCCGCCTCGGCCTCGAGCAGGCGCGCGAGCATGGATTCCGCGCCCGGTTCGATGGATTCCATCAATTTGCGGACCGCTTCCAGTCTCGCGTCGGGGTCCGGACTGCTCAGCTTCAGCCGGGCGACCGCCTGCTTCAACTTGCCTCTCAAGGCGTTGTTGATGGAAACCTTCTTCAATTCGCGGCTATTGAAGCTCCCCAGATCTTCTTTGGTCAGCGCGTCGGTCGCGCGATACTGCCCTCCGTCCGATTCCCCGATCACCAGGACGTTTTTCCCTTTGAGGGCGAAAAGTTTTCCTTCCAGCATGGCATCCAGGATTGACGCGCAGCGTTCGTCCTCGGATTCGACCAGCTTGTCGATCGCTTCCGATTTCTCGTCGAAGCCCTTTTCGAGCAGAAGCGCGACGCCCGCGTCGAAGAGATCTGGATCGGATGCTGCAGCCGCGTAGGATGCTGCCGAAGCCGACAAAAGGACTGCGAACCACAGGAAGCAACTGAATTTTTCTATGCCGCGTGTGTATTTCGTCAATTTTCTTATCCTAGCCAAGGCGTTTTTGCCCAAGAGTGCCGTTTCCAATGTTGTCGAACCCCCATCAACCGCCAACCGCACGAGTTGATTTGTTCTTATACGCTGGAATTTGTTCCTGTTTTATCCTGCAATGAGTGTTAGGAATTGGATTCGAACCCCAATGCCTAACACCTAATAACCAATCTCCAATAACGAATAACCAATCTCCAATAACGAATAACC